>NZ_BAMJ01000006.1 GCF_000615805.1 Latilactobacillus fuchuensis DSM 14340 = JCM 11249 | reverse complement strand
TCGGCTGTCAAACACTTTTTAAAATTGTTTTTGTTGTTTAGAAGTTAAAACTTATAACGCCTTAAGCAACATATAATATCTTATCACGATTTCGATTTAATAACAAGTGTTTTTTTCAGAAACATTCGATTAATCTTTCAAGCCGTTAAACTTTAACAGCTCTCTCGCGACAACTTTACTAGTATACCAACTCGAATTAATCGATGCAAGGATTTTCTGCAAATAACTCGAATTAATTCTAAATCCCTAGTAAAACAGGCTAGAAACCGGTTACTTGTCGGTTAATGACTTCATCAAGACCAATAAAAAAGGATTAATACCTCAAAATGGCATTAATCCTTTCAATACTATTCGTATAATTTAGCGACTTGTTTCTTCAATTCTGGATGTGCTAAGAATTCATCGTAGTTTGTTTCAGCACGGTCAACCACCCCATTAGCCGAAACTTCGATAATATGGTTGGCGATTGTTTGAATGAACTGATGATCATGTGATGTGAAAATCAAAGCACCCTTAAAATCAATTAAAGCATCATTCAATGAAGTAATTGATTCTAGATCCAAATGATTCGTAGGATCATCTAATAGAAGTGTATTTGATTTTTGTAACATAATCTTCGATAAAATACAGCGAACCTTTTCGCCACCGGATAGCACGTTGATTTCTTTTGTCACTTCATCCCCTGAGAAAAGCATCTTCCCTAAGAAACCACGCAAGAACGTGTTATCGTCTTCTTCTTTAGCAGCAAATTGACGCAACCAATCCAAAATTGATAATTGATCGTTGTTAAAGGCAGAATTCGTATCTCTTGGTAGGTATGATTGTTGACTCGTGACACCCCAAGTGACAGTCCCAGCATCTGGTTCTAAATCGCCCGCTAAAATTTGCATTAAAGTGGCTGTGGCAATATCGTTTTTAGAAACAAAAACGGCTTTTTCATCTGGCTTAACTGAAAAACTGATGTTGTCTAACACTTTAACCCCATCAATGGACTTCGATACATTTTCAACACGCAACAAATCGTTCCCTAATTCACGAAGATATTCGAACTTAATGAAGGGATATTTACGTGAAGAAGGTTGGATATCATCTAACGTAATCTTTTCTAATTGCTTCTTACGTGATGTCGCTTGTTTTGATTTAGAGGCATTGGCGCTAAAGCGCGCAATAAAATCTTGTAATTCTTTAATTTGTTCTTCTTTTTTAGTATTAACGTTTGATTGTAATTTAGAAGCTAATTTACTTGATTCTAACCAAAAATCGTAGTTACCGACGAACATTTTAATCTTACCAAAGTCAACGTCACACATTTGTGTACAAACTTGGTTCAAGAAATAACGGTCATGGGAAACAACAATGACGATGTTCGGGAAATCAGCTAAGAAATCTTCTAACCAATCAACTGATGCACTATCCAAACCATTGGTTGGTTCATCTAATAGAAGAATATCTGGTTTACCAAACAAAGCTTGACCAAGTAAGACCTTAATTTTTTGGCCTTCCATCAATTCGCTCATCTTAACGTGGTGTAAAGATTCATCGATACCTAAGGCTTGTAACAATTGAGCTGCTTCTGATTCAGCATCCCAACCATTCATTTCGGCAAATTCAGCTTCTAAATCGGCGGCCTTTAAACCATCTTCTTCAGTAAAGTCAGCTTTAGCGTACAAAGTGTCTTTCGCTTGCATCACTTCATATAACTTTTGATGGCCTTGAATGACCGTGTCCAATACTTCAGATTCTTCAAAAGCATAATGATCTTGATTCAAACTCGACATCCGTTCATTAGCGCCGATTGAAATATGACCCTCGGACGGTTGTAGTTTACCTTCTAACAGTTTTAAGAAAGTTGACTTCCCTGCTCCATTGGCCCCAATGATGCCGTAACAATTACCTTGGGTAAATTTCAAATTAACATCTTCATATAACTTACGCCCAGAAAGCATTAAGCTCATTTCACTAACAGTTATCACTTGATTCCCTCACTTTTCTTTCTAATTCTAAAAAGCCAACCGTTTCATGTGAAACGACCGGCTTCGACGATTGACAATATTTCTAACTGTACCATAGTTCAGGACTAGTTATCAACTTGATTCCTAATTTTAACCTGAGTTCGTGCATCGACGCTTTCATGATTAACGAGCATCGAATGAGTCTTTTCCGGTTAACCGCTCGCTCGGCACTCTGCTCCAAAACGCGCTTCCAAGCCAACTTCTACTTAAACGCGCTTCTTCACACAGATTCCTGCGCTTAGCTACGTTTCGCAAACAAAGTCCTTACCCCGGACTTTATTCACAAAACTAGGCTAATGCTCAGAACCTACCGTGTGAGTCGCGCTCTTACTCTAAACGCGCTTCTCGAATAGTCTTTTCCGGTTAACTACGGAAGAACCATCATGATTAAAACCCAATCACAATGGTTCCTCCTAGGTTAATCCTCAAAGCCTAAACAGTTCGAGCCAGCGCTCTATTTGATTTTCGCAATCTTTCCTTGTTGGATGTAGACGCTCAAGATACCGATGTCGCTGGGTTGACCCCGCCAATTCGGCTCGCTTGCGCTAATGTTTCAGGTTGGATTTTTTGTAGCTTTTGACGACCTTCTGTTGCGAGGCCTTCGATCGCATCGTAATCGATATTCTCGGGAATCTTTTTAGCTTCCATGCGTTTTAGTTTCGCGATTTTGGCTTGTTCCTTATCGATGTACCCTGCATATTTGATTTGAATTTCGACTTGTTCAACGACCCGATTATCGATACCGTCAATCTCGGGCATGAACGCTAGTAAATCAGCGTATTTCACTTCCGGCCGTTTCAAGAAGTCACTGGATAAGACCCCATCTTTCAATGGCGCTTCACCCTTAGCGGCTAAAAAGGCTTGGATTTCAGAAGTTGGTTTCAACCGAATAGTTGCTAGTCGCGCTAATTCAGCTTCAACCGCGGCTTTCTTGATTTCAAAGGCGGCAAAACGCGCATCATCAATCAAACCTAAGTCGTGGCCCTTAGCCGTTAACCGTAAATCGGCATTATCGTGGCGTAACATCAACCGGTATTCAGCACGTGATGTTAATAACCGGTAAGGTTCTTTAGTGCCCTTTGTCACTAAGTCATCAATTAAAACCCCGATATAAGCTTCACTACGGTCCAAAACAAACGGTGCTTGTCCGAGTTGTTTCAACGCGGCGTTAATCCCAGCCATCAAACCTTGTCCGGCAGCTTCTTCATAACCAGAAGTCCCGTTCATTTGACCAGCGGTATAGAGATTTTCAACCACCTTGGTTTCCAAAGTGGGTTTTAATTGCCAAGGTTCAACGACATCGTATTCAATCGCGTAGCCTGGGCGCATCATCTGGGCGTTTTCTAATCCTTCAATCGAATGAATCATTTTATGTTGGACTTCTTCAGGCATCGACGTTGAAAAATCACCGACATAGTATTCTTCGGTTTCGCGGCCTTCTGGTTCCAAGAAAATCTGATGACGGGGTTTATCCGCAAAACGGACAATCTTATCTTCAATCGATGGGCAGTAACGTGGACCGACCCCTTCAATCACACCGGTAAACATCGGTGCCCGGTCTAGATTATCGCGGATGATTTGATGGGTGTTCGCATTCGTGTACGTCATCCAGCAAGATAATTGATCTTTGAGGTAGGCGCTATCCGGTGTTTCAAAACTAAAGTGGTTAGGCGCGGTATCCCCTGGTTGTTCTTCCGTTTTTGAAAAATCAATCGTGGTGCCATCAACTCGCGGTGGCGTCCCGGTTTTAAAACGCGTTAAGACAAAACCGTTATCTTCTAAACTTTCTGAGAGTTTAATAGAAGGAATCGAATTATTAGGACCCGACGAATACGTTAATTCACCGATAATAATCTTACCCCGTGAGGCTGTTCCGGCCGTTAAAATCACACTATCAGCCGTGTAACGTGCCCCGGTATTCGTAATCACACCTTTGCAGACGCCATCTTCCACGATTAAGCCTTCAGCAATGCCTTGGCGAAGCGTTAAATGTGGCGTCGTTTCAATCGTGCGTTTCATCGTTCGGTGATAAGCGTGCTTATCAGCTTGCGCGCGTAATGCGCGGACAGCCGGTCCTTTACCCGTATTTAACATCCGCATTTGAATGTATGTTTTATCGATATTGCGACCCATTTGGCCACCGAGTGCATCGATTTCACGGACAACAATCCCTTTAGCCGGACCGCCCAATGATGGGTTACAAGGCATAAAGGCGACCATGTCTAAATTAATCGTTAATAATAATGTTTCGCGACCCATCCGGGCAGCTGCTAAAGCCGCTTCCGAACCAGCATGGCCGGCACCGACCACGACAACATCATAATGTTTTGCATCATATTCGCGCATTCAAAATACTCCTTTGTCTCGCTCTTTACTATTTTCCTAAACAGAATTGGCTGAACAGTTCCGTAATTAATTCATCAGGTGCTGAGTCGCCGGTAATTTCACCGAGTTGATCCCAACAGTTGGTCATATCGATTTGGACTAGATCAACTGGCATACCAGCCGCAATCCCACTGATGACTTCCGTCAATGATTGTTGCGCTTGGTTTAACAAACCAATTTGTCGTGCATTGGTAATCATGACCGTACTTTGACTATTTTCAATCCCACCAAAGAATAGTTTAGCGATTTTGTTTTCCAAATCAGTGACACCATCACTGGTTAAAATCGAGGTCTGAATCAATTCCGATTCTGAAACGAGCGTTAATAATTCGGCACGGTCAATTTGGTTCGTTAAATCAGTTTTATTTAAAATAATAATGCGTTTCTTATCAGCCGTTGCTTCTAGCAATTCACGATCTTCAACCGTTAAGGGTTCACTTTGATCCAACACTAATAAAATTAAATCAGCTTTAATGATGGCCGCGCGACTGCGCGCAACGCCGATTTTTTCAACTTTATCGTCTGTCTCGTGAATCCCCGCCGTATCGACTAACTTCAATGGCACGCCGCGGACATTGACGTATTCTTCTAACACGTCGCGAGTCGTTCCGGCGACGTCGGTCACAATCGCTTTATCTTCATGCAATAAATGATTCAACAAACTTGATTTACCAACGTTGGGCCGACCGACAATCGCGGTCGCTAACCCTTCACGCAACACTTTACCCTGTTGGGCGGTTTGCAAGAGTTCCGCAATCCGGCCTTGAACCAATTGGGCTTTCTCAAGCAATAGCTTCGTCGTCATTTCGTCGGTATCGTATTCTGGATAATCGATATTAACTTCGACTTGGGCTAAAACTTCTAAAATTTCTTGACGTAGATTTTTGATCAAATGCGTTAAACTACCATCTAATTGATCGACGGCGACTTGCATCGCCCGATCCGTTTTAGCGCGAATCAAATCCATCACGGATTCAGCTTGCGTTAAATCAATCCGACCATTTAAGAAGGCCCGTTTCGTGAATTCACCAGGTTCGGCCATCCGCGCACCGTAACTCATCAATAGTTGTAAAATCCGGTTAGTGGCGACAATCCCACCGTGACAATTAATTTCAATCACATCTTCACGCGTAAACGTCTTGGGCGCCCGCATGACAGAAACCATCACCTCATCAACGATGGCTTGATCTTCTGGATTAATAATATGGCCATAATTGATCGTATGGCTAGCCACTTGCGTTAAATCTTTTCCTTTAAAAACCCGTTGGATAATCGCCAAACTCTCATCACCGGATAGGCGCACAATTGAAATCGCCCCTTCACCAGGTGGTGTTGAAATCGCCGTAATCGTATCAAATTCTGTTACTTTGGTTGGCATGCAAAAGCTTCCTTTCTGAAATAGCTGCATAAAAAAAGCGCTTAGCGTCCACTCCGCGCCTTGGTAGGTCGGAATGGACAAAGCACTTTCACTACTTTATCGATATTTAATTAATTACATTATACACGATTACAATCGCACGTCAATTATCAACCACTAAAAAGAACGGTTACTGTCAATCACCAAATAACGGCGATCGCCATGGCCTTCAGAATGGGTTTGCACATGGCTATTTTCAGTTAAATGACCATGGATAATCTTCCGTTCAAACGCCGGCATGGGGTCTAATTTCACCGATTGACCGGTCGCAACGACTTCACGCGCCGCCTTATCCGCCAAATGCACTAGAATCGCTGCGCGCCGTTTACGATAATCACCGACTTCTAAAATAATCGTCTGTTTTCCTTTAGCATGATGATTATAGTAAGTCTGCGCTAAATATTGGAGCGCATTAATTGTCTTACCGTGTTTGCCAATCAACAGACCTTCTTTATCGGTCTGCAAATGATACGTTAACACTTTATGTTGTCGTTGGACTTTAATTGTGACCGGGGTCCCAATTTGCGTGGTCATTTGACTTAAATAAGTCGATACCGCCTGAACGGCTTCGGCTTCATCTTGTTTGACCCGTTTCGCTGGTTTCGAGTGGGCTGTCGGTTTAATTGGTGCCACCGTTTGCGTCGTCGTGGTTGGTGCCTCACTAATAACCGGTGCGACCAACTTTAATTCGACCACCGCTGGCTTCTTACCAAATCCCAGAAACCCCTTTTTGCCTTCTTCAATCACTTCGACAGCCACTTCATCACGCGTGACCTTTAAAACGGCCAACCCTTGATCAATCGCTGCTTGAATATTGGCTCCTTGAAAAGTTTGCACTTTCAATCCTCCCATTATTCCGTATTTCTCTTTATTATAACATGCTAGTCTTTTAACGCGCGTCAGTTGGTAAATAGGCCTCGGTTAGCGCCATAAATTGATCAATATCACTTTGAATTGAAGTCGCTGCCGCTTGCCAAAAGGCCGGTTGGGTTAAATCAACGCCTAAATGCTTCTGGGCTAATGCTTCCGTCGTCATATTGGCCGTATCTTGCAACAAGGCGATATATTGATTTTCAAAATGATCAACTTCTTGCGACTTCGCATAAATCCCTAATGAGAATAAGTACCCAAACGTATAGGGAAAGTTATAGAACGGTACATCGTCAAAGAAGAAATGTTGTTTATCCGCCCAGAACAACGGATCGTAATCCGTTAAAGCATTCGCATACGCTTCTTTTTGAGCGTTTAACATCAACGTTTTCAACTCCGCAGTTGGCACAAAGCCATTTTGCCGTTCTGCATAAAAATGATGCTCAAATAAATAGCGTGCATGAATATTCATAAACATATCGATCGCATTCGTGATTTTTTGATCCAATAAGTTGATTTTAGCTTCGATTGAATCCGCGGCCTGAACCGTTGCGTCCACCACAATTAATTCGGCTAACGTTGAAGCCGTTTCAGCGACATTCATCGCGTAATCCTGACGCCAACTTGGTAAACCATTCAGCATCATCGTGTGGAAACCATGGCCTAATTCGTGGGCTAACGTTGATACCCCACTCGGCGTGCCGTCAAAGGTCATAAAGATGCGGAAATCTTGCGTTTCTGGTAATTCAGTCATATAGCCACCGGGTTGTTTGCCTGGTCGATCTTCCGCTTCAATCCAACGCTTTTCAAACGCCTGTTGCGCAACGGCCGCCATCTTAGGACTAAACGCCTTGAAGTTTTGGATAATGAATTCAGCCGCCTGATCATACGAATACGTCGCAGGTTTAAAATCACCGACAATTACGGGTGACCAAGTATCCTGCCACGCCAATTGCGTTTTACCCATCAGGGCCGCTTTTCGGTTTAAAAAACTGACCAATGGGGCTTTATTTTGACTGACAACTTGCCACATCGTCTTTAAAGTTGCTGATTGGAGTCGATTGTATTCCAACGGTTTCTGCATGAAATCAGTTAACCCGTGCGCTTGATAATCGCTCAACCGAAAACCGGCTAAATGATTAAGCGTGTCCGTCAGTAACGGTGAATAACGATCCCAAGTTTGTGACCAATTGGTAAACACGCGTTGACGTACTTTTGGATCCGGATCGGCTTCAAATTTATTTTGGGCTTGGCCCGCTGACAATAATTGACCCTCATCCGGAATCTGAATTTCAGCCACCAACGTATCATAATGGTCACTCCAACCCTGTAACCCATCTAACGCCAATTGATTAATCAGATGTTCAGTCTTTTCATCTAATAATTGCGCGCCTTGCGTCCGCTTTTCACGCAAATTAAACGCAATCGGTGCAAAAAGTGGTTGTCCGACCAACGTTTCAAACTCAGCCGCCGTTAACGCCACCAATTTTTTGGTCAGTTGGACGTCAATTTGCGTCGCGGCATTTTGGAGTTGATTGATTTGGCCCATTAGCGGTGCGACTTGTTGGTTGCGTTCATCAACGGATTGGTGCATGTTGACAAAGCTACCGGTCTGTTTTAGCCCATCTTCAATCGCTTGTAATTGATTGGTAATTTGTTGCAGTTGGCTAAAGTCAGCTGCCTCTTTTGCATATTGCCAATCATTAATTTGTTTGAAGGTCGTCGCAATTTGGGCCTTCAACGTTTGTAAACGCGTCGTCAATTCGGTTGATTTTAACCCACCGGTGAAGATTGATTCTAAATCCCACTGTTCTGCGTATGTCATTTTAAGTCCTCCAGTTAGTCTGATGGTGTTTATTATAACCAATCTGTCTATAAAGTGCGATGATTGCTCTTTATTTCCCAGGAAATTCTTGTTAATCTTAAACTAATCACAAGGAGGTTACTCAAATGACTTCATTTTGCTTTAGCTTCAGCACAGGTAAAGATAGCTTGATCGCCTTAGATACTTTAATTCAGTCGGGCTACCAACCAGCCGGTTTAATCACCAGTTTGAACGCCGATATCCAACGGTCTTGGTTCCACGGCGTGCCGCCCGCAATCCTAACCCAAATCGGCACCAGCTTAGACTTACCGATGACACTCGTCAATACTCAAGTTGATGATTATCAAACGGCCATGGTGGCTGCTTTAACCCATTATCAGAAACAAGGCGTCACTCATTGTGGCTTTGGCGATATCGACATTCTCCAAAATCGGCAGTGGGACGAAACGGTCGCCCATGCCGCGCAATTAATCCCGCTGTTACCTTTATGGCAAGCGGATCGAACCGCCAACGTCCACCATTTTCTAGACCGGGGTTATACCGCGATTATTAAAACCGTTAGCAAAGCGTCAAAAATCCCAACAGCTTTCCTCGGCCAGCCACTCGATCAAACCTTCATTGATTATTTACAGGCCCATGATTTAGATGTTTGTGGCGAAAATGGCGAATATCACACCTTAGTCGTCGATGGTCCCTTGTTTAAACAACCGATTACGTATCAAACGGCCGGCATTTTCGAAAGCCCCTACGCCTATTCACTGATTATCAATTAACTTCAATAAGTCAAAAAAAGCTAATTCCAAAGGAATCAGCTTTTTTTAGATTTATTAACGTTTTCGTGTTGCTTTTTTGCGTGCTTTTGCAATTGCTTTTTCACGATCGCGCTTGTCTTGTTCCTTAGCAGCACGATCTCGGCGAATCTTAAATGGATTTTGAATCACCATTGTTTGCGCCACTGAAAAGGCGTTGGTTACCACCCAGTAAATAGAAACGGCTGAGGCAATGTTCATCGCCATGACAAAAATCATGACCGGCATGACCCAAAGCATCGCTGATGACGCCGCATTCTTCGTTGGTTGTGACAACATCGTTAAATAAGAAGTCCCAAACGTAAAGATGGCCGCCAAAATCGCCATAATGAAATACGGATCGGCTTTACCCAGTTCCATCCATAAGAATGTCCCTGATTTTAAAGCAGCTGTCCGATAAATTGCTTGGTATAACGCAATCAAAACGGGCATTTGAACCACTAATGGTAAACAACCGACAACCGGATTAACCCCGGCTTCAGCATATAATTTCTGTGTTTCTTCACGTAATTTTTGTTGCGTTTCAGTATCTTTAGCAGCGTATTTCTTCTGTAACGCTTGAATTTCAGGCGCAACTTCTTGCTGTTTCAACATACTCTTACTTTGCCACCAAGTTAACGGCAAAATAATAATCCGGATAATTAAAGTAAACGCGACAATCGCCCAACCGTAACTACCACCGAATAAATCTGCTAACCACAATAGGAAGCGTGAGAAATTATAAATAATATAATGATCCCAGATACCAGTACTACTGCTATTAACGGCTGATGTACTACACCCTGCTGCGATTAACATAAATAAGAACAAACTAGCGACTAATAATAGTCGTTTACGATTTTTAGACTTCACGCCAATATCCCTCACTTATTCAGAAGCAGAATCTGCTTCTTCCTTTAATAACTTAGCCAGCTTTAAGACGTGGCTAATGTTCTGTTTGGTTTCCGCCATCGTTAACTGATTGGCACCCCGTCTTGCAATGACTAAAAAATCAACAGCTTGCGGCAAATCCGGTTTTAATTCGGTCAAACTTTGCCGAATATACCGTTTTACCTGATTACGCATGACTGCATTTCCGACTTTTTTACCCACGGAAAGGCCCACACGAAAATGTTTTTGGCCAGGTTTGTCTAAGCGGTAAACCACAAAATTGCGATTGGCCACCGATTGGCTAGCTTCAAAAACGGTTTGGAAATCCTGTTCCTTCTTAACACGGTACGACTTTCTCATAATTCACTCCGGCATTTCTTTGTTTAAAATTAAAATCGAGGATAATAAAAAAACCACTGAAGCATCAGTGGCCTATGCAGATAATACTTTTCTGCCCTTAGCACGGCGTCTTGCAAGTACCTTGCGACCGTTCTTAGTATTCATACGTTTCATGAAACCATGAACACGTTCTTTATGGCGTTTCTTTGGTTGGAAAGTTCTCTTTGTAGTCATTAATCTGGCACCTCCTAATTGACTGTGTCTATTGTTACCTATTCAGAAACAACGGTGATCAATACCACCTACGACATTCACTAAAATATAATAGCATATTTCTGCAAAAGTTGAAACACTTTCTCTAAAAAAGTTCTGAATAAATCCCGGTCGATTATTATTTTTTTAGTGACTTGTTTTGTGGATAAGCACAATCCGGTCGATCATCCAAATTTGTTATCCCCAAGTAACAATCGGCGTTATCCGGAAAATCACAGGCTGTTCTTAAGTAATCCACAGGCCATTTCCGAGCTGTTGATAACTCATAAAAACATTATAACACCATAGCTTCTTTTACACACTACTTTTGTGGATAACTCTAAAAAACTATTTTTTTCGTTACTTTTCCACAAGCGTTATTTGTCTTAATCCCCAAGCTTGTGGATTAGTGGAAAACTTTTAAAATAAAGCTTGTGGATTTAGCGCTTCTTGTGGAAAACTTTTTTTCATAATGCTAAAATAGGATTAGTCTTTATTGATTGCTGTTTTTTTCAATAAAGTGGTTATTTTATTTAAGGGGGACACGCTACATGCCTGATCTTCAGGAACTTTGGAACTATTTGCGGGATAAATTCCAAACAGATTTAACCCCGGTTGGTTTTAACGCTTGGATTAAAACCGCCAAACCACTTGCTTTTAGAGCGAATGAATTAGTGATTGAGGTACCGTCAGTTCTACACAAAGAATATTGGGAAAATAATTTAGCGACTAAAGTCGTTGAAGGGGCGTATGAATTCGCTGAAATCGAATTGACCCCTATTTTTGTGTTGCCTGGGGAATCTGACAACTTAGCTGCCGATCAATCACTCACTTCGCGGCCTTTAACGAAAGCTGAAACACCGACTTTTTTGCGTGAAACCCATTTAAATAGTAAATACACATTTGACACCTTCGTCACCGGCAAGGGGAATCAAATGGCGCACGCCGCAGCACTCGTGGTTTCAGAAGAACCTGGTGTCTTGTATAATCCACTCTTTTTATATGGTGGCGTCGGTTTAGGAAAAACCCATTTGATGCAAGCGATTGGGCATCAATTATTGGAATCTAAACCCGATACCAACGTAAAATACGTGACGAGTGAAGCATTCGCCAACGATTTTATTAATTCAATTCAAACTAAAAATCAGGAAAAATTTCGTCAGGAATATCGGAATGTCGATCTTTTATTAGTTGATGATATCCAATTTTTCGCCGATAAAGAGGGGACGCAGGAAGAATTCTTCCATACGTTTAACGATTTATATAATGATAAAAAACAAATCGTCCTGACCTCTGATCGGTTACCTAATGAAATTCCCAAGTTACAAGAACGGTTAGTTTCCCGTTTTAAATGGGGCCTATCGGTCGACATCACACCACCTGATTTGGAAACTCGAATCGCCATTTTACGAAATAAAGCGGACGCTGAACATCTTGAAATTCCGGAAGATACGCTCAGCTATATTGCGGGTCAAATTGATTCCAATGTCCGAGAACTCGAAGGGGCACTCGTGCGGGTCCAAGCCTACGCGACGATGCAAAATGCTGAAATCACAACTGGTTTAGCAGCTGACGCCCTCAAAGGATTGAAACTGAATGGTAAATCCAGCCAATTATCAATCGCGAAGATTCAATCCGTGGTCGCCAAATATTACAGTTTAACAATTGCTGATTTAAAAGGCCGCAAACGGGTCAAAGAAATCGTCCTACCACGGCAAATTGCCATGTATTTAGCCCGCGAAATGACTGATAGCTCTCTACCCAAAATTGGCCAAGAATTTGGCGGTAAAGATCATACAACTGTCATGCACGCCCACGAACGAATCAGCCAAGGCATGGCCATTGATCAAAATTTAAAAGAGGCCATCTTAGATTTAAAAAATACGTTAACCGGTTAAAACGGCCTGTGGACAACTGGTAAAGTTATCCTGAGGTTATTACACAACTTGTCCACAAGTGGAAAACTATTGGCACTTTAGGTTTTCTACTTTATCCACAGCTTCCACAGGCCCTACTACTATTACTTAAAAATCTTTAATATATATATATACTTAAATCTCCGGAGGATTAGACTTATGAAATTTTCAATTAATCGTGCTTTATTCATCAAAACGCTTAATGATGTTCAACGTGCCATTTCAGCTAAAACCACTATTCCAATTTTAACCGGGCTTAAATTAATGCTTTCTCAAGAAGGCTTAACATTAACCGGTAGTGATGCTGATATTTCTATTGAAGCGACTTTAGCGACTAATGATGAAAAGAATCAATTAGTGATTGAAGAAACGGGCTCAATTGTGTTACCAGCACGTTTCTTTAGTGAAATCGTTAAAAAATTACCAGAAGACCAAATGATGGTTGCTGTTGGTGATAATTTCCAAACCACGATTCGTTCAGGTAAGTCAGAATTTACAATTAACGGTTTAGATGCTAATAATTATCCTCATTTACCTGAAATTGCGGGACAAAATCCATTTAGCATCAGTACGGATGTCTTAAAACAATTAATTCATCAAACCGTAATTGCCGTTTCAAATCAAGAAAGTCGACCAATCCTAACCGGCGTGCATTTAGTGTTAGACAACGGCGAAATGTTGGCCGTTGCAACCGATAGTCATCGATTAGCCCAACGTAAATTGACGGTTGATCTACCAGAAGACACGGATTACGACGTGATTATTCCAGGGAAGAGTTTAATTGAACTTTCCAGAACACTCGCAGACGATGTCGATAACGTTGAATTACGGATTGCAGAAAACCAAGTGCTCTTTAAAGCGGGTAATTTGGCATTCTATTCACGTTTATTGGAAGGTAATTATCCTGATACAGCCCGTTTAATTCCAACCAGTTCAAGTACCCAAATCGAATTTAACGCCCCTGTTTTATTAGCCGCCATTGAACGGGCTTCATTGTTATCACATGAAAGTCGGAACAACGTCGTGCGCTTAACGTTAAATAATGCCGATCAAACGGCCGTTATTTACGGTAATTCGCCAGATGTCGGGAATGTGGAAGAAGCACTCCAATTCGAAAACTTAACGGGTGAAGATTTGGAAATTTCATTTAATCCTGATTATATGAAAGACGCACTTCGCTCATTTGGCCAAACCACGATTAATATCAACTTCACTTCAGCACTACGCCCATTTACCTTAGTACCTAGTGAGGATCAAGAACACTATATTCAATTGATCACCCCTGTACGGACGTTCTAAATTAAGTGTGTTGGGTTGCGGGTAGCAACTGAGTGCTGACTCAAGTTGGTCAGGCTTTGAGGATTAACCTAGAAATCAGCGTTATGATTTGTACTCTGAATCATAACGCTGATTTTGTAGTTAACCGGAAAAGGCTACTTGAGAAGCACGTTATGATTTAAGTGCTGACTCAGCCGATTAACTTCTGAGTATAGCCTAGAATTGTGAGTTATGACTGGGGTTAGTCAAAATTTGCGATTCGTAGCTAGACGGAAGAAGTTGGCTGAGAAGCACGCTATGATTTAAGTGCTGTCACTCACGGTAGTTTCGGAGCATTAGCCTAGTTTCGTGAATAAAGTCCGTACTTTGGACTTTGGTTGCGAAATGTCGATAAGCACAGGAAACTGTGAATGACTACACGTTATCAATCTGAGTTATGGTGCGCGTCGAAGAATATCAGAATACTGAGGCTTATATCACAGCTCTTTTTTTGAGAAATAGTGTAATTAGGGATCGTGGTCAAATCTAAAATAAATTATGTTAGAGCGATTTCAGCATTTGCAAGTAGGAGATGTTTAAAATCGCTAAAAACGCTGAGAAGCGATTTTAACGATGTTTATTTGTTTTTAAGGGTAAAAAAGTCTATAATTGTGAGTAAGATTCGAGATTAGTCACAAATTAATTAAGATCATTAAGAATGGTGGGTTGTTATGATACAAGAAGTGCAACTAGAGGCTGAATTCGTGACATTAGGACAGTTACTCAAAGAAGAAGGCGTTGTCTCAACAGGTGGCAAAGCAAAATGGTATTTACGCGAAACAACCGTCTTAGTCAACGGTGAAGCGGATGATCGTCGGGGCCGGAAGTTATACGCTGATGACGTGGTTGAAGTGCCTGATCACGGTCAGTTTAAGATCATTAAACAAGAAAGCTTGTAGCACACCATGTATTTAAGTGCGCTCCAATTGGACCATTACCGGAATTATGATCAGGTGGCCTTAGAATTCTCGCCGGATACCAATGTGTTGATTGGTGAAAATGCGCAAGGTAAGACCAATTTATTAGAAGCCATCTACGTCTTAGCTTTGGCGCGGTCGCATCGGACCAATAATGATCGCGAATTAATCCAGTGGGATAGTGAATTTGCTAAAATTACCGGACAAGTGCAACGGACGGTTGGTCAAGTGCCTTTGGAATTGGTGTTGAGCCATAAAGCAAAAAAGCCAAGGTCAATCATTTAGAGCAAGCTAAGTTGTCCCAATACATTGGCCAACTCAACGTCGTCTTATTTGCCCCGGAAGATTTAAACATCGTTAAAGGATCACCAGCAGTCCGGCGGCGGTTTATTGATATGGAATTTGGCCAAATGAGTGCCAAATATCTCTACAATATTTCACAATATAAAGCGATTTTAAAACAACGTAATCAATATTTGAAACAACTCCAACGGCATCAAGCCAAAGATTTGGTCTATTTAGGCGTTTTATCTGATCAATTAGCGGCGTATGGGGCTGAGGTGACGGTTGCGCGTTATCAATTCTTGCAACAAATGGAGAAATGGGCGCAAAAACTGCATCAAGAAATTACTAAAGGTCGCGAAAAATTAACGTTTCGTTATCAAACACAGCTCGATAGCGAGCAATTGAGTCAAGATTCAGAAACGTTGTATCAATCATTTCAGAAACTGTATGAACAACAACAGGGTCGTGAGATCGAACAGGGGACTAGCTTAGTCGGTCCGCATCGCGATGACGTTCAATTTATCGTCAATGATAAGGATGTGCAGTCTTTTGGGTCACAAGGTCAACAACGGACGACGGCTTTAAGTGTTAAGTTGGCCGAGATTGATTTAATGAAAGAACAAACCGGTGAATATCCGGTTCTTTTATTGGATGATGTTTTGTCAGAACTCGATGATTTACGGCAGACACATCTGTTAAAGACGTTTCAAAATAAAGTGCAAACTTTTTTAACGACGACTAGTCTTGAAAACGTTAAAAAAGACATTATTGCAACGCCCAAGGTCTTTAACGTGACCGACGGGTTGGTTGTCACTGAAACAACAGCAGCACAAACAGACTAGAGAGCGGAGGAATTTCACTTGGCAGAAGACGAACAATTAAATCAACCAACAGAAGAACAGATTGAAGCAAAAGAAGAACGCGCTAAAGAGTATGATGCCAGTCAAATTCAAGTCTTAGAAGGACTTGAAGCGGTTCGTAAACGTCCCGGGATGTACATTGGCTCTACGAGTGCACAAGGTCTCCATCATTTAGTTTGGGAAATTATCGATAACGGGATTGATGAAGCCTTAGCGGGTTTTGCGACGGAAATTAACGTCGTCGTTGAAGCGGATAATAGTATTACCGTCACCGATGATGGCCGGGGGATTCCAATCGGGATCCAAGCCAAAACGGGTAAATCAGCCTTAGAAACGGTCTTCACAATCTTGCATGCCGGTGGTAAATTCGGCGGCGGCGGTTACAAAGTTTCTGGTGGTTTGCATGGGGTCGGCGCATCAGTCGTCAATGCCTTGTCAACGACGTTAGACGCCGTTGTCACGCATGAAGCAAACGCTACTATATCGATTTCAATCGTGGTAAGGTCAACACACCCATCAAAGAAATCGGCGATGCCCCTGAACATGAACACGGCACGAAAGTCCATTTCGTACCAGATCCTGATATTTTTACTGAAACAACCGTCTATGACGATAAAATTTTGACGACCCGGATTCGGGAATTAGCATTCTTGAATAAAGGTTTAAAACTAACGTTCACCGATAAACGCGCAGCGACGCATGAAAAACTAGAATTCCACTATGAAGGTGGGATTAAGAGTTACGTTGAATTCTTAGATCACGGCAAAGAAACGCTATTAGACGAACCGATTTATGTTGAAGGCGAACAAAACGGAATTACCGTTGAAGTCGCGCTACAATACACCAATGATTATCGGACAAATTTGATGACGTTTGCCAACAATATTCACACCTACGAAGGTGGGACGCATGAATCCGGCTTTAAGACGGCTTTAACGCGGGTCATCAACGATTATGCGACTAAACAAAATATTTTAAAGGCCAACGATACGAATTTATCGGGGGAAGATGTCCGTGAAGGCTTAACGGCCGTTGTCTCGGTTAAACATCCAGATCCTCAATTTGAAGGTCAAACGAAGACG
Organism: Latilactobacillus fuchuensis DSM 14340 = JCM 11249; assembly: GCF_000615805.1. GTDB lineage: Bacteria > Bacillota > Bacilli > Lactobacillales > Lactobacillaceae > Latilactobacillus > Latilactobacillus fuchuensis. The sequence goes on along the minus strand of NZ_BAMJ01000006.1, from coordinate 58,239 downwards.
AAATTAGGTAATTCTGATGCGCGGACGGTGACTGACCGGATGTTCTCAGATCACTTTACGAAGTTCTTGATGGAAAACCCAGCAATTGCTCGTCAAATCGTCGACAAAGGCTCACTCGCTGCTAAAGCCCGGTTAGCGGCTAAACGTGCGCGCGAAGTGACTCGGAAGAAAAATGGTTTGGAAATTTCAAACTTGCCTGGGAAATTAGCCGATAATAGTAGTAAAGATCCCGCAATTTCTGAATTATTCATCGTCGAAGGGGATTCCGCCGGTGGTTCAGCTAAATCAGGTCGTTCACGTTTAACGCAAGCCATCTTGCCAATTCGTGGGAAGATTTTGAACGTTGAAAAAGCCAGCATGGAAAAAATTCTCGCCAATGAAGAAATCCGGACCTTATTTACCGCAATGGGCACGGGTTTTGGTCAAGAATTTGATGTCAGCAAAGCGCGATATCATAAACTAATCATCATGACCGATGCCGATGTCGATGGCGCCCATATTCGGACGTTGTTATTGACGTTATTCTACCGTTACATGCGGCCCGTCGTTGAAGCGGGTTACGTGTACATTGCCCAACCCCCTTTGTATCGGGTTAAGCAAGGTAAGATGATGCGTTACATCGATTCAGATGAAGAACTCCAAGAAGTTTTAGGGACGTTGCAACCAAGTCCGAAACCAGAAGTTCAACGGTATAAGGGGTTAGGTGAAATGGATGCCAGCCAATTATGGGATACCACCATGGATCCAGACAATCGTCGGATGTTACGGGTCAATGTGGAAGACGCTGAAGAAGCGGATCAAATTTTTGAAATGTTGATGGGCGATCGGGTTGAACCGCGTCGGATTTTCATTGAAGAAAATGCCGTTTATATGGATCCAAAGAGTATTGATGCTTAATAAAAGCTTGAACTGAAATTGATTGAGAGGGGTTTATCGATTAATGGCAAACGAAGATGTCCAAAGCGGGCGGATTGAAAACGTCAATTTATCTAAAACAATGCGCAAGTCATTCCTTGAATACGCAATGAGCGTCATTGTTGCCCGGGCATTACCTGACGTACGTGACGGTTTAAAACCCGTTCAACGCCGAATTCTATACGGGATGAATGAATTAGGGGTTACCCCTGAAAAACCGTATAAGAAATCGGCCCGGATCGTTGGGGATGTTATGGGGAAGTACCATCCACATGGGGATTCTGCAATTTATGAAGCCATGGTGCGGATGGCCCAAGATTTTAGTTACCGGTATATGTTAGTCGACGGTCATGGTAACTTTGGTTCAGTCGATGGCGATGGCGCTGCCGCAATGCGGTACACCGAAGCCCGGATGAGCAAGATGGCTGTTGAAATGTTACGTGATATCAATAAAAATACGATTGATTTCGTACCCAATTATGATGAATCAGAACGGGAACCTGCTGTTTTACCAGCGCGTTTTCCGAACTTACTCGTCAATGGGGCCACCGGGATTGCCGTTGGGATGACGACTAATATTCCGCCCCATAACTTGGCAGAAGTCATTAGTGCGTTGCATATTTTGATGGATAATCCAGAAGCAACGACTGCTGACTTGATGGAAGCCATGCCGGGACCTGATTTCCCAACGGGTGGCTTAGTGATGGGTAAGTCTGGTATTCGCCACGCTTACGAATCCGGTAAGGGCACGATTACCTTACGGGCCAAGGTCGATGTTGAAGTCCAAAAGAGTGGTCGTGAACGGATTATCGTCACGGAAATTCCTTACATGGTCAACAAAGCTAAGTTAGTGGAACGAATTGCTGAATTAGCCCGCGATAAACGACTTGAAGGCATTACCGATTTAAACGATGAATCTGATCGTGACGGGATGCGGATTGTGATTGATGTCCGTCGTGATATGAGTGCTTCAGTGGTTTTAAATAACTTATACAAGCTGACACCATTACAAACATCATTCTCATTTAATATGGTGGCCATCGTCAACGGTGCCCCTAAAGTCTTGAGTTTGAAATCAATTTTGGAATATTATTTAATCCATCAAGAAGAAGTCTTGCGTCGCCGGACTGAATTTGATTTGAAGAAGGCCGAAGCCCGCGCCCATATTTTGGCCGGTTTACGGATTGCTTTAGACCATATTGATGCGATTATTCAGATTATTCGGAGCGCTAAAACCGGTGATACGGCGAAGGTCTTGTTGATGGATCAATATCAACTTTCAGACAAACAAGCCCAAGCCATTTTAGACATGCGATTAGTCCGATTAACTGGTTTGGAACGGGATAAAGTCGAAAATGAATACAATAATTTGATGACTTTAATTGCCGATTTGAAAGATATTTTGGCGAAACCTGAACGAATCCAAAAAATTATTTATGACGAATTGTTAGAAATTCAAAATAAATTCGGCGACAAACGTCGGACTGAATTATTGGTCGGTGAAGTCCTCAGCTTAGAAGATGAAGACTTGATTGAAGAAGAAGATGTTGTCATTGCGTTAACGCACAATGGTTACATTAAACGCTTGCCAGCCAGTGAATTCAAAGTCCAAAATCGTGGTGGCCGTGGGATTCAAGGGATGGGCGTTCATGATGATGATTTCATCGAACACTTAATCTCGACATCAACCCATGAAGTGCTCCTATTCTTTACCAATACGGGTAAAGTTTATCGCGCTAAAGGCTATGAAATTCCTGAATACGGTCGGACGGCCAAAGGGATTCCAATCATTAATCTCTTAGGGATTAATTCGGATGAACGGGTTCAAACCGTCGTTAACTTGGGTAAAGAAATCAAAGACGAACAAGCTTTGTTCTTTATCACGCGTTTAGGGACGGTTAAACGGACATCCGTTAGCGAATTTGCCAACATCCGCAGCAACGGTTTGAAGGCTTTGACGTTAAAAGAAGACGATGAATTGATCAACGTCTTATTGACTGACGGTCAACAAAACATCTTTATCGGGACGCACAATGGTTACGCCGTCTCATTCAGCGAATCAGCGGTTCGTTCGATGGGTCGGACAGCAGCCGGTGTTCGTGGGATTCGTTTACGCGAAGGCGATTACGTCGTCGGTTCTGACTTACTGATTCCTGGTCAAGAAATCTTAGTTATTTCTGAAAAGGGTTATGGTAAGCGAACGACTGTTAGTGATTATCCAATTAAGGGTCGTGGTGGTAAAGGGATTAAGACTGCCAATATCACTGAAAAGAACGGCCCACTAGCCGGGATTACCGCTGTCACCGGTGAAGAAGATATCCTCTTAATCACCGATACTGGGGTCTTAATTCGATTCCAAGTCGCGAACGTCTCACAAACCGGTCGGGCAACCTTAGGGGTCCGTTTAATCCGAGTGGATGATCAAGCCAAGGTCGCAACAATGGCCAAAGTGGAAGCTGAACCGGATGAAGCCGAAGTCGTTGAAGGGCAAGCAACAACGCCTGAAACCACTGAAACACCAGTTGCATCAGATTCAACTGATACGGGATTAGCACAGGTTGATGAACTCTTAAAACGCGCTGAAGCGGATCAAGACGAACAACCAGATTCAGAAAAATAATTAAATCATTAATCGTTTTTGCATTCATTTGCAAAAGCGATTTTTTGTTTGGGATTGTATTTTCAGAAACGGTATGATACAATTTTATATTGTGAGTATCTGTGATTTAGGCATCGGGCCTAAATCGTGAGGCTAATTTATTAGTCAGTTACTCCTTGTTCTTATTGAGTAAGAACCTAAAGTCCATAAGGAGGTGAACAGTCATGGCTCAATCAAAATACGAAGTTACTTATATCATCACTACAACACTTGATGAAGAAAGTAAAACAGCCCTTGTCAACCGTTACGACGGCATCTTAAAAGACAACGGCGCTGAAGTGGTTGATTCAAAAGACTGGTCAAAACGTCGTTTAGCTTATGAAATCAACAATCAACACGAAGGCATTTACCATATTGTAAATGTTTTAGCTGATAATGATGAAGCTTTAAACGAATTTGATCGTCTAGCTAAGATTGATGGCTCAGTACTACGCCATATGATCGTTAAACGCGAAGACTAATTTTGAATTGTAATTAAGAAATAGAGGGGAGCTAATAGCATGATTAATCGAGTTGTACTCGTTGGTCGGCTAACACGCGATGTTGACCTACGTTACACTTCTAGTGGAGCAGCCGTTGGGACTTTCTCAATGGCGGTCAATCGTCAATTCACAAACGCCAATGGTGATCGTGAAGCTGACTTTATCAACTGTGTTATTTGGCGTAAATCAGCGGAAAATTTCGCGAACTTTACTAAGAAAGGCTCATTAGTTGGTGTTGAAGGCCGTTTACAAACTAGAAATTATGAAAACCAACAAGGTCAACGGGTCTACGTGACTGAAGTGGTTGTTGATAATTTCTCATTGTTAGAATCACGGACGACAACTGAACACCGACAAGGTGAAGGTTCAAGCGCAAGCACAAACCAAAACTTTGGCGGTCAACAAAATACTGGTAGCCAACAAACCGGTTTTACCAACTCAACAAACGGGTAATGCACCAGTTGCAGATAACAAACCTGCCGATCCATTTGCAAATAATGGCCAAGCAATTGATATCTCAGATGATGATTTACCTTTCTAACTGAAATCAAATAGATTGTTGTGGAAGGAGGACTTTTCAATGGCTCAACAAAGAAGAGGCGGCAACCGTCGCCGTCGTAAGGTTGATTTTATCGCTGCTAATCACATCGACTACATCGACTACAAAGACACTGATTTATTGAAACGTTTTATCTCAGAACGTGGTAAGATTTTACCTCGTCGCGTATCTGGTACAAGTGCTAAGAACCAACGTCGTTTGACAATTGCAATCAAACGCGCTCGGATCATGGGCTTACTACCATTCGTTACTGAAGACTAAACTTTAAATTCAAACCACCGACCGAGGTTAACTTGGTCGGTGGTTTTTTTGTCCAATGACAAATGACTAAAACCCGTCATAATTCGCTAGTCTAGGCGATACTCAGAAGTAACCGGGCTTAGTCAGCGCTCTGATTAAAACGTGCTTCGACACACAGGTTCCTGTGCTTAGCGACGTGCCGCAAATAAAGCTATAGAGCGAGCTTTATTTACGGTACTAGGCTAATGCTCAGAACCTACCGTGTGTCACAGCACTCTGATTTAAAATGTGCTAAAATAGGGTAATGATTCTTTAAGATTTAGTAAAGGGATCATATTATTGTTTGTGAATGTAATGACCAGCATACTTTTTTTTAAGAGTTAAGGAGTTTACATGAAAAATAAATTTAAGCAGTTTAAAATGCCGCAGTTTCTAGACGATAGTCGCTTACGGACTGTTGCGCTCGTTTTGATGGGCTTAACCGTTGTTAGTTTGGTTTTTGCCGCGATGCTCAACTGGCTAATCGCCTTGATTTTGTTTGTCCTATTAATCGGGACCGTGATTACGGTGTTGTACGCGATTGAAACGGTGACTGAGAATACGGCGAAGTACGTCTCTGATTTGTCTTACCGGATTAAACGGGGCGAACAAGAGGCCTTGATTAAGATGCCAATCGGAATCTTATTGTATAACGAAAAAGGCGAGATTCAGTGGACCAATCCGTATTTACAACAGTATTTAGGTGATAAGGAAGTTTTGGGCAAGCCGATTAAAGAGGTTGATCCGGAACTAGCTGAATTGGTCACCCAAAATGAAGCCGCTAGTGATACGAAAATTGTTCATTGGGGCGATAATCAGTTCCAAATTATTATTCAAGAAAGTATTGGGGTTGTTTATCTACTCGATATCACGCGTTACGCGGCGATTGAAGACCGTTATGAAGACGAACAAGTTGCGATCGGCCAAGTTTTCTTAGATAATTACGATGAAATCACCCAGACGATGGATGATCAAGCCGTTTCTAACTTGAATAACTACGTCACCAACGAGTTATCGAAATGGGCGAACCAGTTCCAGATGTTCTTGAAACGCGTTGATGATGACCATTTCTTCGTGTTGGCGTATGCAAAATCCTTGCATGCCGCTGAAAAAGAAAAATTCAAAATTTTAGATGAGATTCGTGAAGAAACGTCGAAACAAAACTTCCCATTAACCTTGAGTGTTGGGTTTGCCTATGGGGAATCCGATTTAGCCGTTTTAGCAACGACTTCCCAAAGTAATTTAGATTTAGCGTTAGGTCGGGGTGGCGATCAAGTGGTCGTTAAATCGAGCGACGGTCAAGCCCGCTTCTATGGTGGGAAAACCAATCCGATGGAAAAACGGACTCGCGTGCGGGCCCGGATGATTTCACAAGCACTCCAAGAAGTCTTCAAACAAGTCGATGCCGTCTTCGTTATGGGCCATATTCGCCCTGATATGGATGCGCTCGGCGCTTCGTTTGGGATTCGCCGAATTGCCGAGATGAATGGTAAGAAATGTTACGTGGTTATTGATCAAAATAACATCCATACTGACATTCAACGCTTATTGGAAGAGGTTAAGGCTTATCCAGAAATCGCGGTCGAAGTTTTGTCACCCGAAGAAGCGGTTGAAAAAGCGACCGACAATAGTTTGTTAGTGATGGTCGATCATTCTAAACCATCCATCACGATGGCGCCAGACTTGTACGAGAAGCTCAATCAAAAGACGATTGTCATCGATCATCACCGACGGGGGGAAGAGTTCCCAGAAAACCCCATGTTGGTTTATATCGAACCCTACGCGTCTTCAACGTGTGAACTAGTCACCGAAATGTTTGAATACCAACCCCAAAACGTGGCGAATATTAATAAGTTTGAAGCGACAACGATGTTGGCCGGGATTACGGTCGATACCCAATCATTTTCAATGCGGACCGGGACGCGGACGTTCGATGCAGCTAGTTATTTACGGTCGGTCGGCGCGGATGCGTCGATGGTCCAACATTTATTGAAAGAAAACGTCGATAATTATATTCAAAAGAACCATTTAATCGAAACAATTGATATGGTCGAACCGAATATGGCATTATGTCTTGGGGAAGACAATCGGACCTATGATCCGGTGATTGCGGCCCAAGCAGCGGATACGTTGCTCTCGTTATCGGGGATTGAAGCGGCTTTTGTCGTCGTTCAACGTCCGGATGGGTTGATTGCCATCTCCGCTCGTAGTTTAGGGGACATTAACGTCCAGGTCATTATGGAACGACTAGGCGGCGGTGGGCACCTATCCAACGCAGCCACGCAATTGAAAGATGCGACGGTTAGTGAAGCCAAAGCCAAGTTATTGACCGTCTTAGCTGAATTATTTGATCCAGCTGAAGACGATGAAACAACCAAACATGATTAAATTTGATAAAGGTGGTCCCAAAGATGAAAGTCATATTTTTAGAAGATGTTCGTGGTAAAGGTAAAAAAGGCCAAGTCAAAGACGTGCCAGATGGTTACGCCCAAAACTTTTTAATTAAAAATGGTAAGGCAAAACAAGCCACGACTTCAGCCATCAGTACTTTAAAAGGGCAACAACATGCTGAAGCTAAGAATGCCGCAGCTGAATTAGCCGAAGCGAAAGTGTTAAAAATGAAGATTGAAGACGACGCAACAATCGTTGAAATCAAATCTAAAGCAGGCGAAGATAGCCGACTATTCGGTTCAATTCCTAGCAAACAAATCGCGCAAGCCTTAGAACAACAATATAAAATTAAAGTCGACAAACGTAAAATTGATTTGCCAGAACCCATCAAAGCATTGGGATATCGGAGTGTGACGGTTCGGATTCATCCGGAAGTTGAAGCGTCTATCCGAGTTCACATTGTCACTGAATAAAGTTGCCTTAAAATCGTGATCAATCATTGAATCACGATTTTTTTTTTGTGGTATTATGATATGAGCATGAAACAGGACAGAAATAAAGGGGTAATCAGGGTGAATAATGAACTAATCGAACAGACACCACCACAAAATAATGAAGCCGAACAAGCCGTGTTAGGTGCTGTGTTTATTAGTGGTGACGCATTAGTTGAAGCGATGGAATACGTTTCAACCGATGATTTTTATCGCCGGGCCCACCAACTCATCTTTCAAACGATGGTTGAACTTAACGAACGGGGGGAAGGCATCGATGCGGTCACTTTAAAGAGTGAACTCGACGCCCGCAACCAATTAGAAGACATCGGTGGTATTAGCTATTTAGCCGAATTAGCCGATTCAGTGCCGACCGCCGCCAATGTTGTTTATTACGCTAAAATCGTCTCTGAAAAAGCGATGTTACGGCGCTTGATACAAACGGCCCAAAATATTGTCGCTAAAGGTTACGCGCAAGATGAAGACGTCACCGATATTCTCGATTCGGCTGAAAAAGAAATTATGGACGTTTCCGAACGTCAAAATAAGGCCGGGTTTAAATCCATTTCGGACGTCTTGAATTCATCCATCGAACAAATTGATAAATTGTATCAAAACGAAGAAGATATCACGGGTCTTTCAACCGGTTACCGGGATTTAGATAAGATTACCGCCGGCTTACATGCCGATGAATTGATTATCTTAGCGGCCCGTCCCGGGGTTGGGAAGACGGCGTTTGTTTTGAATATCGCCCAAAATATTGGGACTAAAACGAATGAAAATATTGCGATTTTTAGTTTGGAAATGGGTGCCGAACAACTGGTTAACCGGATGTTGTGTGCGGAAGGCAGTATTGACGCTAACCATTTACGGACGGGTCAATTGGATGAACAAGAATGGCAGAATTTAATCGTCGCAATGGGTAGTTTGTCTAAAGCTAATATTTATATCGACGATACACCCGGCGTCAAAATGGCTGAAATTCGGGCTAAATGTCGCCGTTTAGCCAAAGAAAAAGATGGTGTCGGGTTAATCGTCATCGATTATTTGCAATTGATTGAAGGTTCCGGCCAAGAAAACCGTCAACAAGAAGTCTCGGCGATTTCACGGCAACTCAAGAAGTTAGCCAAGGAATTACGGGTGCCCGTCATTGCACTATCCCAACTTTCACGGGGCGTCGAACAACGTCAGGATAAACGACCAGTGCTGTCCGATATTCGTGAATCGGGATCAATCGAACAAGATGCCGATATCGTGGCCTTCTTGTACCGGGATGATTATTATCGTGATGAACCCGGCGAAGATGGTGACGATTATAATGGTGGTAACGCACCAGCACCGCAAGAACCAGAAGATTCCGATGTCGGTGAAGTGGAAGTCATTATCGAAAAAAACCGGGCTGGCGCTCGGGGGACGGTCAAATTATTGTTCGTCAAAACCTTTAATAAATTCTCATCGATTTCGTATGCACCAGAATAAAGATAGAAAAGGCGCGATTCCATTTGGAATCGCGCCTTTTATGCTTTATTTATGCAGCATGCCGACTGGCAAGTAATGATTTGTAGTTGAATAATAAGTTTAAGATGACGGCACTTAGGCTACCGACGACTAGGCCGTTACCTAAGATTGTTCGAACACTGATTGGTAAGCCTTGGAGTAAGGTTGGATGAATCGCAATCCCGAGTCCCAAGCCAATAGAGACGGCTGAAACGAGCAGGTTGCGGTTATCATCAAGGTCGACTTTGTGTAACATCTTAATCCCTTGAATTCCGACAGTCCCGAACATCACGACCATTGCGCCGCCTAAAACAGATGAGGGGATAATTGTGGCAACCGCCCCGATTTTAGGTAGGAGGCCTAAGAAGATTAAGAAGAAGGCTGAATAATAAACGGGCTTTTTCGTTTTAATCCCGGACAATTGGACGATCCCAACGTTTTGCGAGAAAGTTGAATAAGGGAAGGTATTGAACAGACCACCAAGAATGGCGGCAATCCCTTCAGCACGGAAACCACGTTTTAAATCATCACTCGTAATATCGCGACCGACGATTTCGCCGAGTGCGAAGAAGACGCCGATGGATTCGATCATCGTGGTTAAAGCAGCGAGTGACATCGAGGCGATTGAGGACCATTCAAAGCGGGGGGTGCCGAAATAGAATAATTGCGGTAATTTAAACCAGCTGGCTTGACCAACTGGATCAAGTGAGACCAATCCGATGGCCGCGCCGACTAGCGTGCCACCGATGATGCCGATCAGAATCGCGATCTGTTGGACGAAACCGCGGCCCCAGATACTAAAAATGAGAATTAAAGCGATCGTGGCAAAACCAGCGATTAAGTTCGGCATGCTCCCGAAAGTTTTAGCGGTTAAATCACCACCACCTAAATTTTGGAAGGCGACTGGAATCAAAGTAAACCCAATCAATGTAATTAGTGAACCCGTGACAACTGGTGGGAAAAGCCACCGAAGTCGGGCGAACAGGCCTGAAACCAAAAGGATGAAGACGCCGGCGCCGATAATACTACCGTACATGACGTCGATGCCGAGTTGGCTATTCGTACCAATCGCCGTTAAAGGTGCGACGTATTCGACGGCACAGCCGAGGACGACCGGTAAGGCAATCCCCGTGAGTGGCGTCCGTTTTAATTGGAGTAAGGTCGCGACCCCACACATGAAAATATCAACAGAAACTAAGTAGGTCATTTGAGCGGCATTGAAATGCAGTGCTGCCCCGACTAAAAGCGGAATGAGAACATCGCCGGAATACATGGCTAATAGATGTTGTAAACCAAGAATGGCCGCCTTTATATGGGAAAGTTTTGGTGCTGGGTGATTTGTTTGCACTGAGTCGGACTGAATATCTGCCACAAAGTGTCCCTCCGTATCGTTGTTTAAATTTTGTTTAATATTCAGTTTAGCACACGCTATTAGTGACTTCAAATTAAAATTTGAGTAAAAAGCGAATATACAATCTTAGACAATCGGGATTGTTCGCTTTCTATGAACATTCATCGATTTGATTGATGTAAAAGGGTTTTCTTAATGAATGTTGATTGTGATTAAGGGACTGATTGTTCTTAATTTACGGATAAATGACGTTTCACATGAAACAGCAAATCGGCCCGCCTGAACCTTGTTTTTTAATAATAAGTAGGTTAAACTAAAATGTATGTGTGAAACAATTATTGTTCCACGATTTCTGATGATTAATTAACTCGATATATAAGGAGAAATAATGACACCTACCGCTTTTGTAGCAGCGCTAAAAGCCCATGATATTCCAGTTTCACAAAAACAAACCGACCAGTTTGCGCGTTATTTTGAACGGTTAGTCGCCGTCAATCAAAACGTCAATTTGACGGCGATTACGGAACGAGAGGCCGTCTATTTAAAACATTTTTACGATTCAATTACGCCGGCGCTCTATCTTGATCAATTGCGAAGCGAACCGTTAAGTATTTGTGACATTGGTGCTGGTGCGGGCTTTCCGTCGTTACCGATTAAAATTCTATTTCCCCAACTTAAAATTACGATCGTTGATTCATTAAATAAACGGATTCATTTTTTGGAAGAATTGGTCCAAGAACTTGGTTTAACTGACGTCCGCTTAGTGCATGATCGGGCGGAACTGTTTAGCCAACTTAAGAGTCCGTACCGGGAACAGTTCGACATCGTGACGGCCCGCGCAGTCGCTTCATTGAATGTTTTAGCAGAATTCTGTTTACCGGCCGTCAAAGTCGGCGGGCAATTTATCGCGTTAAAGGCGAGTCAAAGTGCGACTGAACTGGCGGATGCGGATTACGCATTAACCGTGCTCGGTGGCCGGTTAGTTGACGATATTGCGTTGACGTTACCAGAAACCAACGATTCACGACACATTATCATCATTGATAAAATCCAACCAACGCCGGATAAATATCCGCGGCGCGCTGGTGTACCGGTTAAAAAACCGTTAATGGCTAAGGAGGAAAAATAATGGCAATTTCATTTTTTGGTAAGAAAAAAGACGACAAACATATTAAGCAGGTGGTGATGGTCCCGGTCGCGTCAATCGTGCCCAACCGTTTCCAACCCCGGAAGGTATTTAATACTGAAAATATTGCAGAATTAGCCAGTACGATTGAACAACACGGTTTGTTACAACCAATTATCTTGCGCGAATATGAGAATCATCAATTCGAAATTATTGCTGGTGAACGCCGATTTAGAGCGATTCAATCGTTAAAATGGGCTGAACTACCCGCCATCGTGGAAACGATGGACGATCACGAAACGGCTTCGATGGCGTTGATTGAAAACTTACAACGTGAAGAATTAACCGCGGTCGAAGAAGCGGATGCTTACAAGAGCTTAATGGCGCTCAACGATTTCACGCAAGCAAGCTTAGCTGAAAAAATGGGTAAAAGCCAATCATTCATCGCTAACAAGTTACGACTTTTGAAATTATCCCAACCCGTTCAAGACGCAATTATGAATCATGAAATTTCTGAACGTCATGGCCGGAGCCTTTTAAAATTAGATGAATTCAAACAACAAATGGTCCTCCATCAAATCTTGGCGGATAAATTAACCGTTAAAGACACTGAAGCGGTAGTTGACGGGATCGTCAATCCAGTCGTGGAAACACCAGCCGAAGAAGTGGGCGCTGACGAACCTGTCGCTGAAACTAAAAAGACGACTAAAAAAACGGCCACTAAAAAAGAAAAGAATGTCGGACACGATACACGAATTGCGGTTAATACGATTAAAAAATCAGTTCAATTGGTTGAAAAAAGTGGGATTACCGTTAAGACCACTGAAGAAGACCAAGATGATGTTTACCGCATGATTATCGAAATTCCTAAGAAATAGGAGGGTTGCATGATGGCACACGTTATTTCAATAGCAAATCAAAAAGGCGGCGTTGGTAAAACGACGACGACCATTAATTTAGGCGCTTGTTTAGCCGATGAAGGTCACCGGGTGTTAATTATTGATTCCGATGCACAAGGTAATGCCACGAGTGGGATTGGCGTTCAAAAGGCGCAAGTCGGCAAAGATATCTACGATGTCCTCGTTGATGAATATCCGTTAGCTGAAACGATTATCCACACCGCGCACGAACGATTGGATATTGTCCCCGCGACGATTCAACTTGCCGGTGCTGAAATCGAATTGACGGCTCAAATGGCGCGCGAAATGCGTTTAAAATTAGGGTTAGAACCCGTTTTGAAAGATTACGATTACGTGTTGATTGACTGCCCACCGTCATTAGGTCAATTGTCGATCAACGCTTTTACGGCCAGCAATTCAATCTTAATCCCCGTTCAAAGTGAATACTATGCCTTAGAAGGGTTAAGCCAATTATTGAATACCGTTCGCTTGGTTCAAAAACACTTTAATCCCAATTTGGCGATTGAAGGGGTCTTATTGACGATGTATGATGCCCGGACGAACCTCGGCGCGCAAGTGATTGAAGAAGTTCGCAAGTATTTCGGTGATCGCGTCTATGATACGATTATTCCGCGGAATACCCGCTTAGCTGAAGCACCTAGTCACGGGATGTCGATTGTGGATTACGATGCTAAGTCACGAGGGGCCGAAGTTTATCAGAGTTTGACGAAGGAGGTGCTAGCCGCTAATGGTCAATAGAAATTCAAAAGGCTTAGGTCGCGGATTAGACGCCGTTTTCTCCGCGTTCGAAGGGCCTAATAAAAACCGAGACGATGAATTAGTGGAAGAATTAACGCTAACCGATATTCGTCCCAACCCTTACCAACCCCGGAAAACGTTCGATGAAGTGGCGTTAAATGAATTAGCCGCTTCGATTAAAAAGTCAGGCGTTTTTCAACCGATTATCGTGCGTAAAAGTATTAACGGCTACGAAATTATTGCCGGTGAACGCCGTTTTAGAGCCTCTAAATTAGCTAGGAAAGAAACGATTCCGGCAATCACGCGTCAATTTGACGAAGCCGCAATGATGGAAGTCGCCGTCCTTGAAAATTTACAACGGGAAGATCTATCACCGTTGGAAGAAGCCCAAGCGTACGAAACGTTACTTAAAAAACTTAACTTAACGCAAGCTGAAGTGTCAGAACGACTGGGCAAGAGTCGGCCCTACATCGCTAATTACTTACGATTGCTAGGCCTACCCGCCGACGTCAAACAGCTTTTGCAAAATGGCGATTTGTCGATGGGCCAAGCGCGGACGTTATTGGCGTTAAAGAAGAAAACGCAAATTAGCGCCTTAGCCAAACGGACGATTACGGAAGGCTTAACAGTTCGGCAACTCGAACAGTTGGTCAACCAAATGAACCAAACTAAAGCGACGAAAGTTACCAAAACCAAGATTAAATCACCGTATATTCAAGCGAGTGAAAATCAACTAGTCGATAAATTTGATGCCAAGGTCAACATTGCGATTAATAGCAAAGGCCGGGGCAAAATTGAAATTGATTATCAAACGGTCGACGATTTGAACCGGATTTTATCGTTGCTAGATGTCAATATTGATTAGATTGGAGTATGCACATGTATCAATTAGGTGATTTAGTCCAAATGAAGAAACAACACGCTTGCGGCACGAACCGGTTTGAAGTCGTGCGTCTCGGCATGGATATCCGGATTAAATGTATGGGGTGCGGCCATGCCGTCCTACTACCGCGACGTGAATTTGATAAGAAGCTTAAAAAGGTGTTAACGACGGCTGAAACGGGCGAACAAAGCACCGAACCCCATTATCAAGTCATGCAACAAGGTCCGAACCAAACAAATTTTTAGAGTAAAGGAAAGTGTCAGAAAATATGTCATTAACTGCAGGAATTGTTGGGTTACCCAACGTCGGAAAATCAACGTTATTTAACGCGATTACTAAAGCGGGTGCCGAAATGGCCAACTACCCATTTGCCACGATTGATCCAAACGTCGGCATGGTGGAAGTCCCAGACAAACGGTTGGCGCGGATTCAAGAAATTGTGCCAGCTAAGAAAATTATCCCCACAACTTTTGAATTTACGGATATTGCCGGGATTGTTAAAGGCGCTAGTAAGGGTGAAGGTTTAGGCAATAAGTTCTTAGAAAATATTCGTCAAGTCGATGCGATTGTCCACGTGGTGCGCGCGTTTGATGATGACAATATTACGTCTGTAACGGGTACTGTTGATCCGTTAGATGATATTGATACGATTAACCTCGAATTGAGTTTGGCGGACTTAGAGAGCGTGACAAAGCGTTACGCACGAGTTGAAAAGGTTGCGCGGACTAAAGATAAAGAAGCGTTAGCTGAATTTGACGTTTTGAAGAAAATTAAACCCGTTTTAGAAGAAGGCGGTTCAGTCCGTTCAATCGACTTCAACGAAGATGAAGCTAAAATGGTCAAAGGATTCTTCTTATTGACCTCTAAACCCGTTTTATACGTTGCTAATATTGCCGAAGAAGACATGGCCGACCCTGATAGTGTCGATTATGTGCAACAAATCCGGGAATTCGCAGCTAAGGAAGGCGCTGAAGTGATTGCGATTTCTGCTCGCACCGAAGAAGAAATTGCGTCATTAGATGATGCTGATAAGGCTGAATTTTTAGAAGCTGAAGGCGTCACTGAACCCGGCTTAGACAAGTTGATTCGCGCGGCTTATCATCTATTAGGGTTAGCAACGTTCTTCACGGCTGGTGGCAAAGAAACGCGTGCTTGGACCTTTAAACAAGGCATGAAGGCGCCACAAACAGCCGGTGTGATTCATTCTGATTTTGAACGCGGCTTTATCCGGGCTGAAACGGTCGCCTTTGCTGATTTAGATCAATATGGTTCAATGCAAGCCGTTAAAGAAGCGGGTCGCTTGCGCTCAGAAGGTAAAGAATACGACGTTCAAGACGGCGACATTATTGAATTTAGATTTAACGTTTAATCGAGGAGGAAAGTCAGTTGACAAAAGAAGCAGCACAACAAGCACCTGAAGTGCCAACGGTCGATATCGAGGCATTATCAGCGAAGTTAAGTAATAAAAATGCGGATTATTTATTTAAATTTAAACGGGCATTGCAGGCGGAAGGCATTTCAGAGGAACAACAAACGGCGATGTTAACCGAAATGTTACCTGAAATGTTGACGGCGCAACATAAAGGCCAACCCGCTAACCAATTATACGGTTCAGTGACGGTTAAAATTAATAGTTTATTGCACGCGCCTAAAGCACCCGTTAAAACATCAATTCAATTACAAATGCTAGATAATGGGTTGATTTTCCTAATTATGTATTTGGCGATTAACGGAATTAGTGCGTACTTTGCGAAGGGCAAAGCAACTGGTATTGGGATTACGTCAATCGTGATTACAGCGGTATTAGCCGGCGTGATTATGACTTATCCAATGCGTTACACGCAAATGCCTAAAGATCAACGACCACCATTCTGGAAGATGGCATTAATTGTCGTTGGATTAACGTTGTTATTCGTTGCAGCTTACGGCGTGACAATCTTAATTCCAGCAGTCTTGAATCCGGTCGTACCAGCAATCGTTCAAATCGTCATTGCAGCACTCTTAATCGGTGTTCGGATTTATCTCAAACGGCGCTTTAAGATTTCTGGGACATTCTTCGGTTAGTATTTCCCAGGCAATAATGAATGAGAAAGGGGTCTTAAAATGATTACCATTCAAGAACGCCAATTTGGCGCGGTTAGTACTTTAATCGTGGCCCCCAGTGGTCAAGAACAAACGCGATTACCGACCGTCTTTGTTTACCATGGTTGGACGCATCGTAAAGAATCTGAATTAATGTTGGCGAACTTCTTAGCCAAAGCTGGTTTTCGGGTGGTCTTACCAGATGCGAAATATCATGGTCAACGCCACGGTCACCAGTTATTTTCAGAGTTGATGCTCGAATTTTGGCAAATCGTGATGCAATCGGTCACTGAATTTGGTCAGCTGGTCGAGCAATTAACCGCTGAAGGGTTAGTCGATCCGCAAAAAATTGGGGTTACTGGGACATCAATGGGCGGAATCACGACGGATGCGATTATGACCCAGTATCCTAACGTCAAAGTCGGCGTCGACAAAATTGGTGCCCCAATGCCAGTTGCCTTTGCGAAATGGCAAGTCGCACAATTACCAGAAATCTTGCAAGATAAGTATCAAGAGGCGATTCAAACGACATTAACGCAGTTAGCGGCGTACGATTTATCGTTGAATTCAGCCCAATTAGCCGGTCGACCGTTGCATTTTTATCACGGAACGGCTGATCCAATGGTGCCTTATCAGTTCACGGCCCAGTTTGTTGAATCATTGGTCGCAACTGATCCAGCGACGGCTAACGTCAGCTTAACGACGGAAGATCAGGGACAACATAAAGTCTCAGATCAAGCCCAACTGGATACCGTTAAAATGATGCAAAAATATCTATAAATAAAAACAAACGGCACAATCTCAATTGGGATTGTGCCGTTTGTTTTTAATTTAGTGGGACTGATTGTTGCTGACTTTGAGCGGGGTAGATGACTGGTGTAGTTTGTTGTTGAATGAGTTCGTCTGTCATCGTTGTCCGATAAACCGTCCGATTCGTGTAATTGACGAAATAGTAGGCCCGTTCATCAAGGCTCAGGATGCCTTGGTATTGCGTGTAATCGGTCTGACCGTCCGACTCTAAATTAGCGCCTTTGGGAATCGTCACGTTGTCTAGCATATGCAATAGGGCATTGACGCCATCTGCGGCAGTTTGCGCCTGTGGCATCGTTTGTCGGCTATAAGCCGCCCGAACAAAGCGTTGTGGTGGTGTGTAACCGCCGGGGAGTGCTTGAGTACCAGTCCCTTGGCTAAAAGCGTGTGCGGTATAGTGTGAATATTGTCGTTCGGGAAACGGCATCGGTTGTAGATTTAAATAATTATTCAAATTTTTTAAGTGCCAATCTAGATTGGGCGTATTGGTCATGACACCAACGGGATCGTTGATTAAGTGCAGACCGTGACCTTCAGGTTCAATAATCATGGTCTCGCCCGTTTTGTCGGTAAAAATCCAGTGTAGCGGTTGATTGGCTTTTAATTCGCTTGATCGCTATCAATGATGACAACATTGGCTAAATCTTGCGCGAGATCCGCTAGATTTTGGTGATAACCTAGGGCCCAAGTGGTAAATTCTTCAGCAACTAAATTTAATTTACCAGCTATTTGATTCGGTTCGTAGACGGCAGCCCCGGCGAAAAAGAGTTCGGCGCAGGCTAAACCGTGCTCATTAAAACCGTCAGCGACTAAGTATTGAGTCGGACTAAATTGACCACCGGCCCCCATAATGGCGTACTTGGTAATTTGGGCCGGTTGAGATAAAATCGGATACCATTTAAAATGGCGGGGTAAAAATAGTGGATTGGCGTCTAATTCTAATGAAAAATCCATGGTTCTGGCCAAAAAATGGTGCCCATCAACGGTGGAATAGGTTAAGCTCGTACACATAATGTCAACTCCCTTAAGTAATGAATAACTTATTTTAGCATAAATGAAAGCGGTTGACACAAAAATATGCAACAAAAAAGCCGGTCTTGGGGGGACCGACTTTTTTGTAGATCCGAAGATCTAAAAAGGAGTAAGGGTTTCACAGGTCTGTTTTGGGGGAACAGCCTGTGCGGTAAGTTTGACCTCACCGTTATTTTACTTTGGAGGAGTAAAATGAAAAAGTTAAGTAGTATGAAATAGAAAAGTATCGCTTTTCTATACTCATTACTATAATGGGAATTTGTGAAGATTGTGTGAACAGAACTTTATAGATTTATGAAAAAAAGGATAAGGAAAGTTTAAGGATTCTAGAATGTGCTAGAATAGGGTTACTGCATAAAGAAAATGAGGTTGGTATGATGACAAAAGGCACCATTTTATTTGATTTAGACGGTACCATTGCGGATTCGCAAACCGGTATTTTGAATTCTTTGGAATACATGATTGAAGAATTAGCGTTGCCAACACAAACGACGGCTGCGTTATTGAAGTTCATCGGTCCACCGTTAAACGAAACGATTATGGCGACTTTTGGGTTGGATGAAGTGGCGACGCAACACGCAATCAAAACTTTCCAAGCTTATTATGAACCAACCGGCTTATACCAAAACGAACTTTATCCGGGGATGATTCAAACTTTGGCTGATTTGCAAGCGCAGGATTATCAACTCGCAATCGCAACGTCGAAACCGGAACCGTTTGCGAAAAAAATCATTGCCCATCTTGAACTGACACCGTATTTTAGTGGTGTTTATGGAGCAAGTGTCGATGAAACGACCCGGGTTAAAAAAGCGGACGTGATTACTTATGCGCTCAATACAATGGGCTTATCGGCCCAATCGGAATCCTTAGTGATGGTCGGCGATCGCCAAAATGATATTTTAGGCGCAAAAGCTAACCAAATACCAGCCGTCGGAGTCAGTTACGGTTACGGCAGCACCGCGGAACTCAAAAAAGCCGGTGCGCTAGCAATTGTCGCGCAACCGACTGATTTAGTGACCGTTTTACCGAAAGCCTTGCAGTTTTAATGGCTCTGATGTAAATTAGCGACCAGTAATGTATAGACTCGCGCGACGTCTTTAGACGTGCCACGAAGCTCATAGTCAGCTAAGAATGGGGCTTCAAACTGTTGGCCATACCGTTTAGCGGTCAGACAATATTGTTCGTTGAAATTACGATTGCCACTCCCGACAACGCCACGACATAAGCTGGCATTATCAGCGTAGTCGATGTATTCGCCGAGACTGTTGGTCATTAATTCTTTAACACCGTTATCGATACCGTTGCCGCCGTCCAAATAAGTTGGGACAAAGGCGTAAAAAGGGTCCGTTTCGGCTTTGAGGGGTGTGGCATCTGAGATTTCGGTTAATGTAATCGTTGGACGCGCCGGATTAATCTGGTGTTGCTCAGTAGCGTATTCTTGTAAGTCGTTGACAAATGAGCGGGTATTACCAGCGATTGAAATATATAAAATCGATAGATTCGTCATAATTTGAAAGTCCTCCAGTTAGTCTGAATAACTTCACTTTAGCATTTAATTTAGCTAAATCATAGTGTTATTGTTTTGAATGCACCACGATAGAAAGGATGTTTATAATGGAACCAATTAGTCGAGTACAAGCAGCACAAACGGTTAAACGCCCCAATCGCGGTCTGAGTCGCGGCTTAACCTTTTTAATCTTCCTATGTGTTTTCTTTGGGGTTGGTGGCCTGATTTTGAATCAAACCGTCTTGAAAGAATCGTTCACGCAAGAACAACTTCAAAAGCCAGAGACATTGACGACCGTCACCAATGAAATCAACGTGATGTTGTTGGATGCCGCGCAAAAAAACGGGTTACCGCAGAGTGTTCAAGTTAAAATGTTAACTGAAAGTAACGTTCAAACGGATTTAAAAACGACCGTTACGAATATCTACGCCGGCAAGGCTAATCCGCTAGATACCGATCAAGTGATTAGCCAAATGGCGGGTCATTTAACGACAGCGATTCCAGGTAGTGGTTTACTGAAATCGTTGGTGACGACGGCTGTCGCTGCAGTTCAAGCCCCTGTCAAAACGTATTTAGAGACTGAAATTCAAACGCCTTATTTAACGCCACTAGCCTCTGAAATGAAGACGGTCAAAATGGTGGTTTCAATCATGATGTGGGTTGCGATTATTATGGGAATTGTCTTAATTTTAGTCCAATTTGCGATTAGTCAGCATTTTAAGATTGTCTTTGGGAGTCTAGGGGCCGCTTTTGCTTGGGCTGGTTTATTACTATGGTTACTAACAGCAATCGTTAAATATAGTGGCTTGATTGCAGAAGTCGCGCAACGGGCTGGCAACTTCAGCCAAATTGTGACGAATTACGGGTTAGGCGTTTTAGCCGTGGCCAGTCAATTCAGTCTGATTGGTTTAGTGGCTGGTGCCGTTGTTTGGTTACTCGCCAAATTAATCCCACAAAGAGGTTAATGAAGTAAGTGTGTTGAGTTGCGGGTAGCAGCTGAGCATTAACCAAAAATCCGCCAGTTATCTTGAGTTTAAGATAATTGGCGGATTTTTGGTTAAGCGGAGGTTGTTGCAACTCAAAAGCACGGTATCAATTACCTATCGTCTTTTGTGAGGTAGATAACAATTGATTGTTCAATAAAACGCAAACTGATGAGCAGATAGATTGTGTAAAATCTAAATTGGTGTAAACTGAGTAGTTGAAAGGGATGATTGCAATGTTATTAAAGATTGAACCAGAAGCTTTGCAAAAGATTCAAAAGCAATTGACAGCAGACCAAAAATTATTGTTGGATTTAGATGATGGGGTCGGTGAACTTTCAAAGGTTGGTTATTGCACTTTAGACACGAACTTCCGCTTATTAATCGTGCCTGAGAATATTGAATTGAAGGATTATCAAGCCCATTTCGATTCAGAATTAGGCCCTGTCTATTATAAAGGCTATTCAGACACTTATTTTGACGGCCATGAAGTCTTATCATTAAACCCTAGAAATCAAATTCTCGCTTTAAAGAATAACGGTGGGGCAGTAGATGATCGCGTTCAAATCGTCGTTTTAGATCCTGCAGCACTCGCTAAATAAATTTGCTTTAATTGAACATAAGCCACACTCGTCGTAGATTCAAGATGAGTGTGGCTTTTTAGGTGGGCGAAAATGACGAGATAAGTCAAGTTTGTTATTTTGGTTGTAAGGTGGGATAATAACCAAAAGTGGTGTGCCATGAAGGAGTATGACATGAAGACAGCGATTGTTACAGATAGTGCTGCTTATTTAGAGCCAGCGGTTGCCAAGGCGAATCACGTGATTGTGGTGCCGATTACCGTTATTTTTGACCAACAAGTTTATTTAGAAAATATTGAAATTACTGCAGAAGAATTTTATACCAAGATGCGTGAAACGGATAAATTACCAACGACTTCACAGATTACGATGGGCCAAATGCAACAGGTGTTTGACCAATTGATTGACCAGGGTTTTGATGAAGTGATTTGTATCCACCTTTCCAGTGGGATTACGAGTTTTATCAATAATTTACAGGCCTATTCGCAAACGATTGAGGGGCTTAAAATCTACCCGTTCGATTCTAAAGTCACGAGCGCGGGCGAAGCTTACTTAGTCTTAACCGCAGCTCGATTAGTAGCGCAAGGCGAACACGCCGCAACAATTATCCCTAAATTAGAAGCGATGCGCCAGACGGTTGGCGTTTATTTTGTTGTCGACGATTTAAGTCATTTATTGCGGACGGGACGGATTTCAAACAGTGCCGCGTTTGTCGGTAATCTGTTGCGGATTAAACCGATTCTCAGTTTTAATGACCAGGGCCAGATCGTGGCGTTGACCAAGGAACGGACTAAAAAACGGGCTTTCCAAAAAGTATTGGCGGATTTCAAAGCAGCGATTGCTGACGTGGATTATCCAATTCGGGCGTGCGTTGTCGATGGCAATAATCCGGAAGAAAGTGCCGAATGGGTGGCGACTTTGCAGGCCGAGTTCCCCGAAATTCCGGTTGAAGCCAGTCATATCGGTCCGGTGGTCGGCGTGCATACCGGTGAAAAAGTTATGGGCGTTATCTGGAGTCGAGATTATTTAACCATTTAGTACAAACAAAAAATGGCGTCACCATTAATAGTGGTGATGCCGTTTTTTGTTGTGTGATTAGTCAGTTGTTTCTGATGAGTCGTCAAGTTCAACTGGTCGTGGTGTGACTTCAAACCAATCGATGTAGCCGCGGTTGAATTCAGCGACTTTTAAATCAAATTGGTCAACTTGAATCACCTTATCCTGTTGCAGATGATCAAAATTTTCTAAAACGTAACCGGCAACGGTGACGCTATCTGAAGCTTCAAACGTGTCGATTTTAGTCTTAAAGAAACGGTCAAAATCATACAAGGTTGTTTTACCACTAACGCGGTAATGATTGTCGCCTTCTTTGATGATGTATTCATCGGAAACATCATCAATTTCATCTTTAACCGTCCCGAATAATTCTTCGTAAATATCTTTATCAGTGACAATCCCACTCGTCCCACCGTATTCATCAACGACGACGACGATTGGGGTTTGTTTCTTAATCATTTGATTTAATAAACTGTGAATTGGTGTGGCTTCGGGCACTGAAATGATTGAACGGAGCAATTTGCTAACGCGGATTGAATCATCGACCTGTGATTGGCGCACTAAATCGTAAGCGTACACGTAACCGAGAATCTTATCCTTATCATTTTCAGCAACGACTGGGAAGCGACTGAAACCTTGTTGTAAATAATCTTTTAAAACATCTTTAACCGTGTCGGTGATATCAACGACATACAGACTGGTCCGATCGACCATCACGTCTTTGGCGATCCGATCGTTAAAATCGAAGGCCCGTTGCATATAAACTAAATCGTTGCGATCTAATTCGCCACCGGTCACGGCATTTTTAGAGAGACTAATAATTTCGGCTTGAGAAAGGACATCGCCACCTTCATCGGCGGGTGCAAAACCGATTAACTTCACAACGCCGGTTGCAGAGATGTTGAGTAACCAGACGAAGGGATAAAACAGCAGGTGACAGTAATGAAGCGGTCGTGCAACGGCCATCAACATTTCCATTGGAATATCGATACTGATATTCTTAGGCACAATTTCAGTGAAAACCACTTCTAAATAAGTTAAAACTAAGACCCCGGCGATTGCGCCAATGATGTGCAGGCTACCGTTCGAGACTAAATGCGTTAACCCTAATAAATCAACCAGAATGGTTTCAACCGTTGATTCACCAATCCAACCTAAAATAATCCCGGCAACACTGACCCCAACTTGAGTGGTTGATAAATACTCATTCAAGTTTTGAGTCATTTTAAGGGCGAGACCTAATTTTTTAGGACTGCCGTTACCTGAATTAATGGCGTCTTCTAGGGCACTAGGCCGAGTTTGAACGAGTGCAAATTCGGCGGCCACGAAGAAGGCGGCAAAAAAGAAGGTGACGAGCATAATGAACAGATTGGAAAATATCTGACCACTTGACAATATAATTCCCCATTTCTTTAATAACTAATTCTATTCTACCATTTTCAGACTCTCAACGGTAAATAACGTCGGCCATAAGTCTGATTTTATAACGTGTCATAATGAAAATACCATAATTCAAAGGTTAGGTAAACCAAATTGTTAAATATCTAAACTAAATAACCTAGGTGGTTAATGCGTTAGACGAGTTTGGCAAGAAAACGGGGTTTTAGGTCATCGGTTCTGGCTGGCGATTTTTAGACGTTAATCGGCTGATCCAGCCCTTACTTATTTTGAAACGTGCATTTGGGTGAGAACAACTTCCGCTTAACCTAAAATACCAATTATCTTCAAATCAAGATAATTGGTATTTTTTGTTAATGCTCAGTTGTTATTCATCACTCAAAGCACTCTTAGAAAGTGGCTACATCTGGATCTTGAGCCTTCCCGACGACGCCGTCTAATGCGTCAATTAAGGCCATGTCTTCGTTGGTTAATTCGAAATCGAAGACTTCGGTGTTTTGTTGAATGTATTCAGCATGCACCGATTTGGGGAGTGGTAAGAAGCCGTGTTGTAAGGACCAACGGAGTGCAATTTGTGGAATTGAACGGCCATATTTGTCAGCTAATTGTTGCATGGCAGAAACTTTGAAGATTTTACCGGTACCAAGGGGGCTGTAAGCTTCAAGTAGCATGTTGTGGTCTTGTGAGTAGCTGACTACGGCGGGTTGTAATTCACCAGGTGCTAAGAAAATTTGATTGACCATCGGTTGAATTTCAGCCGTTTTGGCGAGTTCTTCTAAGTGTTGCGGTTGGAAGTTGCTGACCCCGATGGCTTTGGCTTTGCCGGCGCGATAAAGTGTTTCCATCGCCCGCCAAGTTTCGGCATTCGCAGCTTGCCAGTTGTCACGGAAGTCAATTGGATTGGGCCAGTGAATCAATAGTAAGTCGACATAGTCCGTTTGTAGTTTTTGAAGTGATTCTGCAAATGAGCTCATGACTAGTTCATAGCTGTGATTAGCATTCCAAATTTTTGTGGTCAGAAATAGATCTGAACGCGCAACGCCACTTTCTTGGATGGCTTGACCGACGCTGGCTTCATTGCCGTAAGCTTGGGCCGTATCGATATGTCGATAGCCGGTCGTCAGCGCGTCTTTAACGGCCTGAACGGCAGTTGCGCCATCTGGGGTTTGCCAAGTGCCAAAACCAAGCTTGGGGATTGTCAGGCCGTTGTTCAAGGTATAAGTATCTGTTAAGTGTGTCATGAGAAAGACTCCTTTTGAATGAATTGATTACTTCTAATAGTTTAACTGTTTCACTTATTATTGGAAAGTGATTGAACTCACGATTATTTCCCAGGAAATTCTGAAGATTGTAACGTTAAAAGTCGATTTTGTAATGCGGGGTCGACAGCGTACAGGTATAAACCGTTGCGTGCCCGACTTAATAGGACGTAAATACTATTTAAGATAATCTGGCATTTTGCTTGGTTGGGATGGGGTAATTTCGTCGCACCCGCAAAGGCGGCTTGATCTTCGTAATACTCAGGCCGAATAATTAGTCGATCGGTTTGCGCGTCGTAACCAACCGAAGGGCCTAAGATGACCCCGGCATAGTTCAAATCAAAACCTTGAATCGTATAAACCGAACCGACTTCATCCAGACTATCTTCGCGTTCTGCCCAATAAGTTTTGGCGGTTGGTTGATAACGATCCCAGCGCAGTTTGAAAGTCGGTGTTGAAACGAAATGGTCATGGCCGTCATTCAAAGTGGCCGGGAAATCATAGGTCGCTAACATCCGAGCGAGTCCGCTGGTCTGATTTCTAAACCGAATCTGGTGGTACAGTTCGTTGGCGTCCGCAAAAATGCGAAAATCAAAGTCGGTGGGGTTGGGGAGTGGTTGGAGGTGTCGATTGTGTAACGCACTAATCCAATCGGTGACGGCTAAATCGGTCTGCATTCTAAATTGATGGGTCAATTGTGCGGTTTGGGTCGGGCCGGCTAGTAAGTGTTGTTGTAGCTGCTGATCTGACCAGAAACTTTTGACCTTTAGCACTTGTTGTTCATCGAAAATCAGAATGGTAATTCGGCTATGATTGATAATTTCATCCAGTTGATTGGTTTGATTGAAATGATTGTAAGGATCACTGCGGGTCAATAATAAATGAGCTTCATCGACTAAGACAATATCAGCAACTGTCTCAGTTTTAAGCGCTTGGTTAATGAAGGTTGTCGGCCGTTGAAAGTCTTTTTTGAAGAGCACCGCTGAATCGGCAGTGCCTTGTTGATAGAGTTTCAACATTTCTGGATGGTTGACCAATAGGCGGTTATCGGTGTGAAAGAGTGGTGAATCCGGTGTCTGGCGGGCGAGTGTTTGTAGTTCAGCGAAGACACTACTGAGAATCACACTTTTGCCAGTACCGGCCGCCCCTTGGATTAAAAATGTGGCGTGTTGATCAGTGATATGCGCTTCACAAAATTGGCGAATCTGCGTTTTTAATTGCGATTGTTCATTGGTTAATTGATAAGTCGTGAGATTCAGTTTATAGAGGGCGCTATTTTGACGTTGTGCGTTTGGCACGGGTAAGGACTCCTTTAACAGCAATTAAAAAGTCAATCCAATGACCTAGGATTGACTTCTTGGTGGCGATTGGTTTAATCGACAAAAACAAGTTGGAATTCATGTTTGTTTAAATCGAGATTGACGGAAACGTGCCGATTTAAATCGGCCACGATTTGGCGGGCGAGGGTCACCCGTTCCTCGAAGCTTTGGGCGTATTGTTCGAAATCAGTCGCTTTAAAGTTGAAATTTTCCGTGATATAAATCGCGTCTGTGACGAATTTCAAGTTATTTTCATCATGGTGTGAACCGCTTTTTAAGACGGTATCGATGTAGTGGTATAACGTCGATGGTGAGAACGTTAATGGTTTTTCAAGAATGGCTTTAATTGCGAAGTCTGGTAAATCATCGACCATTTGGTTATTTAGCGTGACTTGCGTGAGCGCTTGGTAGAGTTTCATAAAATCACCTTCCTAAATTAAAGACGTGCTTGTGGCGCTTCGAGACGGTGTTGGATAAAACCTAAGACTAAATCGGCGATTATCGCCATCAAAGCCGTTGGTAAAGCACCCGCTAAGATTAGGGCGCCACCGTCAGTCGCGTTGGTACCGCGAATAATGATATCACCAAGTCCGCCAGCACCGACGAAGGCGCCAATCGCCGTAATCCCGATCGCCACGACTAATGCGTTTCGAATACCAGCCATAATGACCGATAAGGAGAGTGGCAGTTCGACCATGGTTAGCAGTTGCCATTTGGTCATGCCCATGCCACGACCGGAGTCTAAAATCGTTTCTGAGACGTTAATCATGCCGGTGTAGGTGTTCTTGATGATGGGCAGTAAAGAATATAATAACACGGTCATAATGACGGTGTTAGTGCCCAGCCCCATGGCCAGCATGATGATTGACAGCATGGCTAACGATGGGACGGTTTGAATCACATTCGCTACCCCAATTATAACATCACTTAGCCGTTTACGGTGCGCAATCAGAATCCCGAGGGGAATGCCGATAATCGCCGCGAGTAAGACGCCGTAAATTGAAATCAAGAAATGACGGTTAAACTGGCTGAGGACGTAAAGACCGTTATGTTCAAAATAATAAATGAGTTGTTGCCAAGTGTTCAGATTGGTCATTTGGCGGCTCCTTTCTGAAAGTAATCGTGTTTTTGCAGGAATTGTTTGGCGACGACGGACGGTTCCAATAAATCGTTATCGACTTGGTAGTTGAGCGATTGCATCGTTGCTAAATCAATTTGACCGGATAACCGGTTCAATAACGGTTTTAGTTCGGGATGCGCCTTTAGAATTTGATCAGTGGCGACCAAACTAGCATCGTAGGGTGGGAAAAATTGGCGATCGTCTTTGAGCACTTTTAGGTCGTAACTTTTAATTCGGCCATCAGTTGAATACCCTAAAACAACGTCCATTTTACCGGCAGCTAGAGCGCTGTAAACTAAACCGATTTGCATTGGTGCGACTTTCTTGAAATCGTAGTTGTAAGTTTGTTTAAATTCGCGATAACCATCACCTTCGTGGTTGACCCAAACGGAATCAACGCCAGCGGTTAACTGGTTGGCAACCCGGCCGAGATCACTGACGGTTTCAAGATGGTATTTCTTAGCGGTGGCTTGAGTCACCATGAACGCGTAAGTATCCGCGAAACCGTAAGTCGGGAACCAAGTTTGTTGGTAACGATTCTTAAATTCAGTTTTAACAATTTGTTGTGCTTTGGCGGAGTCCTTAGTTGGGGATAATTTTAAGGTCCCGGTCATTTCGGTCCCGGCATACCGACTAGCGGAGATGTCGGCGTCACCGCGAATCAAGGATTCATGCGTGACGGTCGAAGAACCCAAGTTGTTGACGAGTTCGACCTGATTATCCGTTTCGTGGGCGATTAATTGGCTAACGATATTGGCCAAGATTTGCGATTCAGTCGTGCTTTGCGAACTAATCCGAATCGTATCTTTAGCGGAACCGCCTAGCCCTGGAAAACTGCAGCTACTCAAGAGTAAGAGGCAGCTGGCGAGCAGTGTTATGGTTGTCATTAGTTTACGAATATGAGACATAGCGACCTCCTATCTGATAGCCACTGGCGTCAGCTTTTTTTCAAGCCGGCCGAGTAAGAAATCAACGATTAATGCTAAAAGGGTAACGGGAATCGTCCCGCCGATAATTAAATCGGGTTTGAAGAGATTCAAGCCGTTGAAGATGAAATCACCTAAACCACCAGCGCCAATGTAAGATGCTAGTGTCGCCCAAGCAATCACGTAAACGGCCGATAGACGAATACCGGCCATAATGACTGGGGTCGCCATTGGAACTTCAACTTGTAGGATGGATTGCAAAGGGGTCATACCCATACCTTTAGCACTATCTTTTAAAACGGGATCAACATCGTTCATGCCGATGTAGGTATTGCGCAAAATCGGCAATAGTGAATAGATGAATAGCGCGATAATCGCGGGGACTTTACCAATCCCGAATAGTGGAATCATCAGCGCTAATAACGCTAATGATGGGACTGTTTGGAGCATACTGGCGATGGCAATCACGACTTTAGCAGTCTTTGGAAAACGGGTTAGGCCGATACCTAGTGGAACGGCGACCAGCGCACCTAAACATAAAGCAATGGCTGAAATATAGAGTTGTTCCCAAGTTTTAATCAGCAATTCAGCCCCATTTTGATTGAGAAAATTAAGCATAAGAATGACCTCCTTTAATCAGCTATTTCGCCCCAAACAGCATCGTAGACAACGTCCACCAAGGCTGTCCGAGTGACAATGCCGACTAAGTGTTGTTGATCATCAACGACGGGCACGTATTTCCAGCCGCGTTTTAAAATACGCTCGATGGTGTCGCGGACGAGATCGGTTTGGTTAACGTAATTAATTTTGGTCAACATAATATCGCTAACGGCGGTCGCATCACGATAATGATGGTCAATATTTTCTAAATCGACCAAGCCCTTCAGGTGCTGGTCTTCATCAACGACTAGTAAGGTATCAACCCGGCGCTCACGCATCAATTTAATCGCCGTTTCCAGTGATTTATCGGGCGTAATCGTGACCGGCGTGGTCAACATAATTTGACCAACGGTTTCAACGTCCGGTTTAGCTTCTAGTAAACGATCGTGGCCAATTAGATTTTTAACGAAATCATTGGCGGGATGCCGTAAAATTTCAGCCGGGGTATCGAATTGAATAATTTTGCCGTGGTCCATAATCGCAATCCGCGAAGACAGATTCAACGCTTCGTCCATGTCGTGGGTCACGAAGATAATCGTTTTGCCCATTTTAGTTTGGAGTTGTTTCACAAGGTCTTGTAGGGCTTCACGGGTAATCGGATCCAATGCCCCAAACGGTTCATCCATTAGAATAATATCTTGGCCGGCCGCTAAAGCGCGGATGACACCTATCCGTTGTTGTTGGCCCCCCGATAATTGACTCGGATAGCGGTCTAAAAAATCTTCGGGCAGCTCGACGAGTTTCAATAGTTCTTTGGCTTTTTGTTCGCGTTTGTCTTCCGGCCATTTTAATAATTTAGGGACGATTGTGATGTTATCGCGAATCGTCATGTGGGGCATTAATCCGATGTTTTGAATCACGTAGCCAATCTGGCGCCGAAGTTTAACCGGATCAGTATCGGCTAGTGAATGACCGTCGAGTGTAATTGTCCCGTGCGTTGGATTAATCATGCGGTTAATCATACGCATCGTGGTTGTTTTACCGGAACCAGAGGTCCCAATCAGGCAGATAAATTCACCCTGATCAACCGAAAAGCTAATATCATCAACGGCTTTATTGCCACCGCGATAAATTTTAGAAACATGGTCAAATTCTAGATAATGGGCCATCAGTAACCTCCTAAAAAGATGTCTTAATATTAATCTATTGATAATATTCATATTAAGGAGCTAATGAGCAAGTGTCAATGGATAAGGCTTACAACTAACGCTAGTCAAAAAGTAAATTAAAAACACTGAGTAATTCTGAATGACTAAACAAGATCGAATTAATTGTGGCAGCCGTTTATTTTTTAGGAACTAATAATTCCCGGGAAATAAAAAGATGGACTTAATCGACCTAGGGGGAAAGCATCACTTCCCCCTAGGTAAGCATTACTTGCTATTTAAGTTTAATGAACTTCTGCATAATGAAAGACAGGGCATAAAGTGTATTAATGGGGGCTAGTTGGGTGGTGACAAAACGATTAATAAAACGGGCATTTATCTTGATTGGTGGGTTCGGGTTAAATATCTTATTAGTGCAACAACTGAATTTATCGAATAATTCGGATAAATTAATACTATTAATGACATTGTTGGTAGCGGGACTAATTATCGAGAGATTATTAAACGAACCAACCGAATAATTGGAATTGGTATACCAAATATATACGGCGATGGTCAATGGTAGTATAATCAAGATAAGAAAATGGTTTAGTGAAGGCGGTGATTCCGATGACTAGTATCATTGATGCGCTACTGGATTGGATTATGATTCATTTTAAGGGGCTCTTAATACTTAGCGCGGTGTTAATCATTGGCGCGCTAATCAGGGGTCTCTACACTGATTGGTTGGGAATAATCGGTTTCATGGTGTTCTTATTAATGCTGAGTTGGCTCAAGGAATGGCGGCGAGATAATCGATGACTCATTTAAAATATGCGTTAATCAATAATGTTAATTATTGCTTGTTACTGCTACTGATTGCCTTTGGGCGCCAGTCTTCAAGCTTGAGTAATCAATTTTACTGGTTTGAAGCAGGCACTTTAATCGCACTAATGATCGGTTATCTATGGCTGTTATCGAAAGTCATTTATCGCAAATATCCCATTTACAATCCGCGAAACTGGCAACGGTCAAAAATCAGTTGGGGTGTCATTATCATTGGCACGCTGGTTGTGATTAGATTGCTATTTGATTTTGAACGTTACTTTGTCTTAATTTGTGGTACGGCGTTCATTATTGGTTTATTACGCGACTACTTCTCAGTTCAAAAGATGGTGGAGGACTGATAATGACCAAACTAAAAATGCTTAACTTAAAATATGCATTGATCAACAATGTTGTCTTTATTTTTCTAATGATTGGGACGTTAATCGGTCAAGTGACGAATCCGAATAAGCCGTTCTATACGGTCGCTTTCGGACTCTCAGTTTTGGTGACAATTGTTTATCTTATAGTTATCCAGCTCGTTTTTTATCGGCACTATCCAAGTTATAATTCGCGGAATTGGCAGCCGACAATCAGCGGAAAGCTAATTGCGGGTTTGGGGATTTTCTTAGCTGTTCTTTTATTAACGAGCCAGCCGAGTGTTTACTATTGGCTTGCATTTTGGGTAGTTTGTATGATTCGCGATTATTCTTCAGTGCCCAAAAAAGCTTTCACTTAAACAACCTAAAAAAGCGGCGGAAATCTCAGGATTTCCGCCGCTTTTTGGTCTAATTTTCAGATAGTTGTTCATTTAATTTGAGTAAAGCGTTTTGAAATTCGCCTTGGGCTTCAGGATCTATTTCCTGCGCTTCGGCTTGTTGCATAAAAGTGATTAACTCGGGCGTCACATCGCGAGTCAGTTGGGCAATCGCCCAAGCGGCGGTCCCGCGAATGACGGGCCGTGGGTCGGTGTCAATCAATTGTAAAAGTTGGGGCACAGCCGAACGGTCTTTAACGTTGGCTAACGCGATGATGGCGTTTCGTTGCAACGGTTTTTTACCGCGCCATGAACCGGCTAGGTGTCCAAATTTAACTTTGAATTCTTTATTACCAATCGTTAGGAGCGGTTGGAGTTCTGGCATGACCGATTCTGGATCGGGTTCCATGTCAGGATGGAAATGAAAGTCTTTACCTTTATTAAACGGACAAACCTGTTGGCAAATATCGCAGCCATAAATCACGCTTCGAATTTTAGGCCGATATTCTTCCGGCATGAAACCTTTAGTCTGCGTCTGATAAGACAAGCAACGTTTGGCGTTCAAACGGCCATCGCCCATCAATGCGGATGGTGGACAGTAATCGATACAGCGCGTACAACTGCCACATTGATTACTCATCGGAACGTCGGGTTCGAACGGAATGTTGGTGATAATTTCACCTAGATAAACGTATGAACCGAATTCAGGGGTAATCAATAAACCGTTCAAACCGATGAACCCTAAACCGGCGCGTTGTGCAACGGCCACATCGCTCAGTTCGCCAGTGTCGACCATTGGCTTAAACGTCACCTCGCATCGTCAGCTGCTAGGTCTTTGATCGCGTCGATTAATTGCGCCATTTTATCACGCAAGATATCGTGATAATCAATGCCCCAAGAAGCGCGTGCAAAGCTGCCGCGTTTAGCACCTGTTCGGGCCGGTTTATTTGCCATTTTCGTCGGATAGGCGAGGGCAATGGCGATAATTGATTTTGGTTGGTCGAAAATCAATTCGGGATAAAGACGTTCTTCTAAAATTTTGTGTTCGAAGCCACTCGAATGGTCATTTTGCTGTTGTTCTTTTAAGCTGGCTTCTAAGTAATCAAAGGGGGCCGCAGTGGTAAACCCAATCTTGTTAATTCCAATCGATTGGCTGGCTGCGATGACTTGTTCTTTAAGGGTTGGCATGGACGACATTAATTCCTTTCAAAAAATCACGTTTCACGTGGAACTGATTAGTTTAAATAAATTTGACGCAAGTCCGCCAAATCGTGATCGGTTAATTTTAAATCGGTCTTTAAATAATTCTGAACGCTACCGGTTTGCGCTTGAATTGCTTTTTTAGCGGTGTTTAAATAATCTAAATCGACCGTCAGTAGCGCATGGACGCTTTGGATGATTGCGGGGTCACTTGTCTTTTGTTTCAAGTCGTTTAAATATTCTTGAATGTAATTGGCAGAAGCTTGATTCGTTAAGAGATAGTCAGCTTGAATCGTGGTTTCGGGAACGCCGAGTGCGCTCAGTAAGAAGGCTGCGCCCATACCAGTGCGATCTTTACCGGCGGAACAATGAAAAAGGAGACTACTATTGTCTTGATCATTGGCTAATAATAATTCGAAGAAGCGGCGGTAGGCCGCTTTAGAGTGTTCTTGATTGATGAGATTATCGTAGACTTTAACCATCCGTTGATACCCAGTAGTCGCATCTTGGCTGAATAACTGATACATCTCTTCTTCACTAGCGGAATTGGCCGTTTCATCAACCGCAAAGACGGGTAACAATTCATAAGTGGTTTGTTGTGGTAAGCGATCTGGTGCAGCCGTTTTTTCATCAACGGATCGAAAATCGACATCGTATTGAAGCCCGTAATCGGCTAGATAGTCCAAATCAGATTGGTTTAAGTTCGCCAAAGTTGCTGAACGAATTAATTTGTGCCATTTAAGTGTGTGACCGTCTGTCGTTTGGTAGCCGCCTAATTCCCTAAAATTACGCCCTTGTTGTAGTGGTAAAATTCGATTTTGCATCAGATAACCCTCCCGTTTTAAACTACTGATATTGTAGCATATTAATTAATTTAACGGTTGAGACTTGTTATTAGTTGTCGATGCACAGTATGATAATAAATAGTGAGAACGGAGTGGATAACATGTTATCATATTTTGAGATTATACCGGGTCAACCGATTCAAGTCAGCGCTTCTGAAAAGCAGGCCAATTGGATTCATTTTGAAGATCCGAGCAAGCACGAAATGTTACATTTTGCTAAAAAATATCATTTACCAGTCACGCTTTTTGAAGTTGCCCAAGATATCAATGAAGTGGCGCGCTATGAAACGTTTACGACCGAAGCCGGTGAACAATTGACCCATGTTTGTTTATTGGTCCCGGTTAAAATGCAGGATACGGAAGAACACGCGGAGTTCATTACGCGACCATTTTCGTTTATTATTAGTGAGCATATTTTGATGACGGTCGGCCACCAACAGTCGGCGTTAGTTGATCAGATGCGCCAGTTGTTAATCGAACAACAACCATTAGAAGCGATGGTCTTACGCAGTATTTCGTTAATTTATCAACGTTATTTATCAGCGTTGGATATTGTCGCGCAACAAATTCAACAACTTGAAAAAAACGTTCACGTTTCGACGCGCAATCAAACATTGTACGCGTTAAAAACGTTGCGTAAAAGTGTGGTCTTCCTCGATTTAGGCTTAAAAAGTAATCAACAAATTATGCCGCAAATTAAAGCAACCCGCTTATTTGAATTAGTCGCCAATCAAGCTGACGAACTGTATCGAATTGATATTCAATTTGCCAAATCGGATAAGGCCGTCACGACTTATCGGGAATTATTGGCTCAATTAAGTGATTTATTATCGGATATTATTTCAAATCGTTTGAATAACATCATGAAAACCTTGACCTCGTTGTCAATTATTTTAACGATTCCAACGATGATTGGCGGCTTCTGGGGAATGAACGTCCCAGTGCCACTCAGCCACAGCGGCAAAGGCTTCCTACTATTATTAGGCCTAACCCTAATCATCAGCCTACTAGCGGGTTGGTGGCTAAAAAAGAAAGACTATTTCTAAGGAAGTGCTGACTGAGCTGGTCAACTTCTGCGTATTAGCCTAGTTCCGTGAATAAAGTCCGAACTATCGCCTTTGTTTCCTCAATACTATTTCTAGTGATTAACCATTTTGTAAAAGCCCTTACCTTTTTGCTTGAATTGTCCGCGGTAGCGGTATATTCTTAAGTTAGTAACAATGTGCAAATTGAGATTGAGAAAGCGAGATGAGAATCATGGTTCAAGAATATAAGAAGATATTAGTCCCCGTTGATGGTTCAGAAGAAGCTGAATTAGCTTTGAATAAGGCGGTTCGTGTCGCTAAAATGAATAACGCTCATTTAGATGTTTTGAACGTTTTAGATACAAAACAATTCGCTGGTAGTTACAGTGGGATGCTTTCTGGAGATGCCATTTTCCAAATTTCAGAAGACGCTCAGAATTATTTAAATAGCTTGAAGTACGATATTCAGAATAAGGAACATTTAGAGGATGTTGAAATTCACGTTCGTTTTGGTAGTCCCAAAAACGTGATTGCCCGTGATTTTCCTAATGATCATCAAACCGATTTAATTATGATGGGTTCGACTGGCTTGAACGCCGTTGAACGGATGTTGATGGGTTCTGTAACGGAATACGTTAACCGGAATGCGGTTTGTGACGTCTTAATCGTAAAGACGGATGTTGATAATCAAACTCAAATTAAAGGTCAGAAAAAATAATCATTAAATATAAGCGTCGCTAAAATAACCACTAAAATTAATTTTTGGTGGTTATTTTAGTGGCATTCTTTTTTGTTATCGTATATTGAAACTGAAGGAGTGATTAAAATGACAAATGCCAATTGGATGAACGAAACACCAGCACTATTAGCCTATTATCAAACTGAATGGGGGCGCCCAGAGCACGACGATCAACGGTTATTTGAATTGTTGTGTTTAGAGACTTATCAAGCGGGGTTGAGTTGGCGAACAGTCCTCGCCAAACGTCCTGCTTTTCGTCAAGCATTTCATCAATTTGAAATTGCTAAAGTCGCGGCAATGACGAACGCCGATATCGACCAACTCATGTTGAACCCGGATTTGATTCGCAATCGACGGAAATTAACGGCGACGATTAATAACGCGCAGGTTGTTTTAGCCATTCAACGTGAATTTGGTCAGTTTGCTAAGTATCTATGGCAGTTTGTGGATGACCAACCAATTGTTAATCACCCGGCGACTTGGGCGGCGGTACCAGCGCAATCTCCATTGTCGATCCAAGTCGCGCGCGATTTAAAGAAACGGGGTTGTCAGTTTGTTGGACCGGTCATCATTTACGCCTATTTACAGGGTGCCGGTTTAATCGATGATCATCCGCAAGCGGATTAACAGTAACTCCGGCTTTTGCTTCATTTGTCGATGGTGTATTATGGTAAGTATATATTAAGAATATTTAAAGATAATAAAAGGGGTGCAACCATGGTACAAGATAATGTTCGCCAATTAGCAGATTGGCTTGAAGCAAACATGACCGCAATTTTAGAACGAAAAGTAATGATTAAACCAACTGAAATTTTTGCCGTATTGGATAGCTTTGCTGTTTTAAATAATCCGGTCGCTAAATATTTAGCCATTACCGAAGAAACTTACTATCAATCAGAATCAGATCATAAATTAACCTTGTCAGACGATCGTAAATTATTAATCGACGTCACTGATCGGATTATGGTGACCCATGTCGATGGTATTTTAGCCGACAATAAAGTTAATTTTGAATATAGCCACGAAGCCGTTTATGAAGATCAATATTTGGTTAAACGTGATTTAGAAGTTTTGACGTACGGCTTGGCGGTGATTGGCGCAGTGGCTGCAACGGTTAAACATAATTTAATTCAGGCTGACTTGTCTAAAGATGCCGTGTTGAGTTTGGCATTAGCCGCACAAAATATTGCGAATTGGCAAGCTAAATAATAGTAAAGGTTGGCAAACAGACATGCAGGCAGTCTTGGAGTTACGCGATTTTTCGCAAAAATATCAACGGCGCCAACTTTTTAAACGATTAAATTTACAAATAGGGCGTCAAGAATGTATCGCGATTACGGGACAAAATGGTGCGGGTAAAACCACGTTACTAACCGTTTTGGCGGGACTGACCAACATTAGTCGGGGCCAATTGAAATTAGCACCTAAGATGCGAGTTGGCTACATGGCGGAACAATTAGCGCCAACTGGCTTAACCCCGCGCACTTATTTGCACTTATTGGGTGAAATGAATCGGGTTGATAATCGTTATTTGGATCAACAGATTACCGAATTAGCCTATGAATTTGGGCTAACTGCCTCTTTAGAGGTCCCTTTAAAACAACTCTCACGAGGAAACTTGCAGAAAGTTAATTTCTTGCAGGCGATTTTGAGGACCCCTGATATTTTAATCATGGATGAACCGCTAACCGGTCAAGATGGTCCGACGCAGATGCGCATGATTCATTGGTTAAAGGATTACCGCCAAAAAGGGGGCGCGCTAATCTTAGGGACTAACAACGCTTTTTTGATTGAACAATTAGCGACGACCATCTATGAATTGGATGCGATGCGCTTATTGCCAGTCGAAGAATTACCACAACCGGAAGAAAAAGTGATGCGGCTTGAATTTGCAACGACGCCACGTTCGTTAGCGTTACCAGCAGCGTTGCAACAATTAGCGCTTAAAATCACGGATGGTTCTCGGCGCGTGATTGTTTACGCCAACGTTCACCAAAGTGATGCATTAATTGAAGCGATGCTTAAAAATGGGTTTAGTTTGAGGGGGTTACGCTATGAGGTCCTTTAGTGCACAGTTAAGATTGCACCAACGGGTTTTAATGGACAACGGGAGCTTGTGGGGGCCACTTTTATTCTGGTTGATTATGTTAGCCGTGAACTTTGTTGCTTATCCACAAGATTTTGTTGGCAGTCTCGCCGTCTTATTATTAGGCCTGTTTGTGTTAATGACTTGGTTGACCTACAGTTATATCAATCAATTGCCGATTGGTTTGGAAAAAGTAATCAGTCTGAAATTAAGAAAACGGCGCCGCTTTTATCAAAGTCTATTGTGTTATTTAGCTTTAATCGGCGTCTTCTTCGTCATTCTAGGAATTGGGGCTTCGGCGCTCGGTTTATGGCTACACGGCGCGCGCTATTTCAGTCGAACACTAAATTGGTGGGATTGGTTCGGCGGTTTCTTAATGTTGCTGAGTGTCGTACCGGTTGCGATTACCACCGGTTTAATTTGGCAACGACGGGTCTTGAGTAATCGCCGACTTGCGGGGGTTTTAACGGTATTGATGGTTGTATTAGGGACCTGTGGCGAAGCGATTGTCACTTATTGGCACCCGTATCTCTACATGCTAGGGTTATTGCCACCGATTTCGACGATTGCCCAACTATTTAATACGAGCGTGCACATTGGCATTTTGGATCTCTGTCTAGCCTGGCTAATGAGTTTAGGCTACAGTATTTTCTTATTGATGATTCACCAAGTCGTGTTATCGCACCGGCAATTTTTATTTTAAAAAAACAGACGATTCTCAGCTGAGAATCGTCTGTTTTTTTGATTGTATCCGATAGCATTCGTGTTAGTCAGTCTTCAATAGTTGCTCGAGAACCGGACTGATGCTAGCAGGTGTTTCTTTTGGTTCGAAGCGTTGTACGAACTGCCCATTTTGATCTATCAGAAATTTAGTGAAATTCCATTTAATGTTAGCCCCACCAGAAACGTCGATTAAATAGCGATACAGTGGATCTTGTTGGGCACCATTGACTTTAATTTTATGGTGCATCGGGAAACTAACCCCGTAGTTTTGTTGGCAGAATGTCGCAATTTTCTGATCTGAACCGGGATCTTGCATCAAGAATTGATTGCAAGGGAAGCCTAAAATCGTGAACCCTTGATCGCGATAGGTTTGATAAAGTTCTTCTAAACCGGCAAATTGGGGCGTAAAGCCACATTTACTAGCCGTATTGACAATCAGTAGCGCTTGTCCTTGATAACGCGATAACGGATAGGATTCACCCGCAATATCGGTGACGGTAAAATCAGTTATTTTGGTCATTGAAACCCCCTCTTTCTAATTGAGATTAGCTCCAGTATAGACCGGCGGATTAAAAAAAGCGATTTAAGCGGTTTCTGATGAAAATTTGGTGAAAGTGTGGCATGATGATAGGGAACAAGTGAGTAAGGGAGTTATTAGCGAATGACAAAAATTGCAATTGCTGGATCGGGTGCGATGGGCAGTCGATTTGGCTATATGTTACAAGCGACGGGGAATTCGGTGGTGTTACTTGATAATTGGGCAGCACACGTTCAAGCCATTAACACCAACGGACTAACCGTTAATATTGCGGGGCAAGCGCCACTGCAGGTTCAGATTCCAGCAGCGTTGCCGACGGATATTAAAGAGATTCAAGATGTGATTATTTTATTTACGAAATCAATGCAGTTAACGAACATGTTACAAACGATTCAACCGTTAATTGGACCTAAGACCAAAGTGGTTTGTCTATTAAACGGATTGGGGCATCCAGAAACGATTGAACGGTATCTACCGAAGACTAATATTTTTGTTGGAATCACTTTATGGACAGCCGGATTAACGGGCCCTGGTGAAATTACATTGAGTGGTTCGGGGAGCGTTGAACTACAAAACGTGGCCCCTGATAGTCAAAATGCGGCCAAAGCATTGGTCGAGTTACTGAGTGCGGCCGGATTAAAGGCGCACTATAGTACGGATGTTTTATTTTCAATCTGGCGTAAAGCGTGTGTTAACGGGACTTTAAATAGTCTGTGCGCTTTACTAGATTGTAATATTGCGCAACTGGGACAGACCAGTCAAGCGACGACGCTATTGACCGCAATTGTTGCCGAATTTTCGGCCGTCGCTGCGACTGAAGGTGTCGATTTGCAACCGGCTGAGATGTTGGCGCACATTATGCCGTTGTTTAATCCAGAAGAAGCGGGTGATCATTATCCGTCGATGCATCAAGATTTAATTCAACATCACCGGCCAACTGAAATTGATTATTTAAACGGCTATGTCGCGCGGAAGGGAACTGAGCGCGGGATTGCAACACCCGTCAATCAATTGATTACCGAATTAGTTCACACTAAAGAAGCCCTATTAATCGAAAAATAAAGGAGTCGTTTGTTATGTCAGAAAAACGTCAGTTAAATATCGAAGTGGAATCAATGCACTATCAAAAATTATTAATCGCGATTGACGATGACGATACGACGTCATCAAAACGCGCTTTCAACTATGCTTGTACAGTGGCTAAGGCCTATCAGATTCCAATGGGAATTGTTAGTATTTTGGAAACCGGCGATTTGAACATCTATCAATCATTATCACCGAACATCGTTGCTGATCGTCGGTCTGAAATTGCCGCCGATTTGGAAATTTACGTCCAAAAGGCTCAAGAATTTGGTGTCGAAGAAGTCACACCATTCGTCGGTGAAGGCAATCCAGGACACGTGATTGTGGAAGAAATCATTCCTAGCTTCCAACCTGATTTAGTGATTGTCGGTTCAAAAACGAAACCCTCAAAACATCTGATTGGCACGCATGCCAGTTATCTATCAAAATACGCACCATGCTCGGTAACGGTGGTACGTTAAGAAAAGAAGTGTCTGACTGAGCTGGTCAACTTCTGAGTATAGCCTAAACTAGCAATTTATGACGGGCTTAGTCATAAGTTGCTAGTTGTAGCTAGACGGAAGAAGTTAGCTCAGAAGCACGTTAAGAAAAGAAGTGTGTTGAGTTGCGGTTAGCAACTGAGCATTAACAGAAAAGTACCAGTTATCTTGGGTTTTTAAGATAATTGGTATTTTTAGGTTAAGCGGAAGTTGTTGCAACTCAAAAGCACGTTAAGAAAAGAAGTTGCTGAGGCGCACGGTAGCTTCTGAGCATTAGCCTAGTTCCGTGAATAAAGTCCGGGCTGTGGACTTTGTTTGCGAAACGTAGGTAAGCACAGGAAGCTGTGTGCCGAAGCACGTTAAAGATCGAAGTGTCTGATTCGAGTTGGTCAGGCTTTGAGGATTAACCTAGAAATGGGTGTTATGAGTGGTTTTTGCTCATGATGCCCATTTCGTAGTTAATCGGAAAAGGCTACTCGAGAAGCACGTTAAGAAAGAAGTGTCTGACTGAGCTGGTCAACTTCTGAGTATAGCCTAAACTAGCAATTTATGATGGGCTTAGTCATAAGTTGCTAGTTGTAGCTAGACGGAAGAAGTTAGCTCAGAAGCACGTTAAGAAAAGAAGTGTGTTGAGTTGCGGTTAGCAACTGAGCATTAGCCTAGTTCCGTGCATAAAAAAGCCCTCAAGATAGCTAATCTTGAGGCTTTTTTGACGGTATCAATATCTAAAAGGATGGCCATTTGGTTATTATTTCTCGGGAAATAATAATTAGTTAAGCATAATGATTGGTTTTAGCGGCGCGATGTCGTATGATACTAAACAACCATGTTTAAGGAGGCTTTTTTAGATGCAAACTGTTCAAAAAGACCAGCAAATTATTTGTCGATTAGAGGTCGGCGATGAAATTATCACTGAATTAAAATATCTGGCAGCCACGATTCCGGATCAGTTTGGCGCGATTTCGGGTATTGGCGCTTGTGATGACGTGACAGTGAGTATCTATTCGCCGAGTCGTGACGAGTACGTGGCCACTCGGTCCCAAGAGCAAGTTGAACTATTGAGTTTAAATGGTAATGTGGAAAACGCCGCGGGTAAAATTGCGGTCCATCTACACAGTACGTTTGCCCGGTTAGATACGAGCGTTTTTGGCGGCCATTTAGAACGAGCGGTGATTTCCCGGACCGGTGAATTGGTGATTGATTTAGTACCGGTCGTTTTAGGCCGAACTGAAGATCATCAAACGAAGTTACAAGTGTTGGATATTCAAAGCTAATCAAATTGTTTATTAAAAAAAGCAGCTGAAAAATTTCAGCTGCTTTTTATATTGACTCTTTTTTTGAGACGTGTCGCAAGGTAAAAACCAATCAAACAGCCTAGGCCGTTGAGTAGGATGTCGCTAACGGCAAACGTGCCAAGATAAAAGGCGTATTGCAGAATTTCAATCCCTAAAATCGTGAAGCCCGCAATCGCAATCGTCTGTTTCAAATCAGCCTTAATGGCGTATAAGGTGCCGAGCGGAATGAAGTAGATGACGTTCAAACCGGCCTCGATTAAGGTTTGCTTGTTTGGCCTTAGAAAATCAAACGGATCTAAGCTAATGGCGTGGTAGGTCGACGCTTTGGTGAACAAAACGATGAATAAGAGTAGTAAATAAACGCTGTAGACGAGGTAACCGTAAATCACAGAGGGTTGCCGCAAGTCCCATTGTAACCAGCCCAGCCAAAGGGTCAGGGTCAAAAAGGCAATCAGTAAAAATGGTGTGTCAGGAAAGCGGGCCATTACCCGGGTTAAGCGGGGATAATGCCATAAAGTCGGCAGCACAATCTGTTGAATGAAGACGGTACTGAATAACCACGCCAGTAGGCCAACGACACTTAATTTAACAATCTGTTTCATAACATCGATCCTCGGACTCTTTTATAATTTGGCCTGGTGAAGCCGTTCTGTAAATTCGGCCATGAAATCGAAATTTTGTTTGTCATCTAAGGTCGTTTCAAGCTTGTTTAAGAGCTTACTGAGTAGTTGCTGTTCATCAGCTGTGAGACTGCTAAAAAGGGTCTCAGTAAACTCGTTGCGACCATCTAAGGCTTCTTTAATGATTGAACGGCCTTGGTTAGTGATGAAAACGTGGGTAATTCGTTTATCGTAATGGTCAGATTGACGTTGGATATAGTGTTTGGCCTCCAACTTCTTCAAACATTCGGTGAGTGATGACGGCCGAATATCTAAGGTGTCAGCAAGTTGCCCTTGCATTTGGCCGTTCTCGCGATTAAGTAGTTTAAGAATTCGAATTTGACTGACCGAACGATGGTGTGACGAAAATTGCATGCCATAATAATGGCGATACAGGTGAATCACTTTATTAAAAGTTTGGAACAAATCGTTACTCAGTTCAGTCATGGCGACTCCTTTTTAAGTCTAAATTAATAGTGGTATCATACGCCAAAAAAGCTTGGTAAGCAAGAAACGCCGTCAGGGAATAGTACACCCTGACGGCGTTTTTCAATCGTTTAACGAGCGTTTTCTAAAAAGGTAATCGCTGCTTGATAGTCTGGTTCTTGCGTTTGTTCAACAACCAATTCT
This sequence comes from Latilactobacillus fuchuensis DSM 14340 = JCM 11249, assembly GCF_000615805.1. Classification (GTDB taxonomy): domain Bacteria; phylum Bacillota; class Bacilli; order Lactobacillales; family Lactobacillaceae; genus Latilactobacillus; species Latilactobacillus fuchuensis. The sequence goes on along the minus strand of NZ_BAMJ01000006.1, from coordinate 15,246 downwards.
TGATAACCAATCTTGCCGGTCGCATCGACGATGAAGATCGAACGTTGTAATGTATTATTACTTGGGACATAAAGGTTCATGGCTTTGCCGAAGCTGAGTTGTTCATCGGAAAGGAGTTGCATGTTATGAACCCCTTCAGCGGCACACCAGTCTTGTTGTTGGGCAACCGTGTTGGTCGAAATGGTGTAAAAATGAATATCGTCGAATTGATCGACGGTCGTATTAAAATGTTTGGTCTGAATGCTGCAGACGCGGGTGTTAATGTCGGGAACAATACTAATCAACGTTAATTGGCCGATTAAGTCATCGCGCGATACTGTTTTGTGTTGTGCTGTTACCAGTTTGAAATCAGGGAGTTGCTCACCAATTGAAGGCGGCGTTCCAATGGTTTCGATTGGTTGGTCATGACGGGTAATTTGCATCTGAATAACCTCATTTCTGTATTAAAAGATTAAGTTAATTGTAAAGGGATTCAATCAATAATACAATTAAACAGGCTTATTAAACCAACAATGGAGGAAACCAATGACAACCACTCAAATTCAAGCACGCTACGCTAAAAAGATGTTTAATCAATTGATTAAAGAAGTGGCGGTGAAACCGATCACGTATGAAATTGTGGATGCAAATCATCGAGCACAAGCGGTATTAATTAGCTATCAAGATTGGCAACAGTATCAATCACTTTTAGCCCAGAAAAAGTAAATCGGCCTTTAGTCTTAATATAGTAATTTAGTTGTAACATTTTTGTAATAGTGACGTGGTACACTAATTACTGTTTGAAAGACTGGGGACCGACTTAGAAACTAAGTGGGTTAATAAATTTAAATGGAGTGGACATGGTGAAAAAAGTTAGTCAATTAGTATTTAGTGCTTTAGCCGTATTATCAATGAGTGCAACGGTAGCTGTCAGTGTTGGGGCCGTTAGCGCCGATACCGTGACAGATACCAAAACTGCAATCAGCACTGCTAGCAGTGAAAATGCAGCCCTTTTGACGAAATTAAACACAGCACAAAACAAAGTGTCTGAGATTAATAACAAAGTTTCTGATAAAGTCATTGCAATTGATGACGCCCAAACTAATATTACAGCGACTAACGCTAAGATTTCGACCATTAGCCAAGACATCGTTAAGACGCAAGCTGAAGTTAAAGCGCGTAAAGCAGTCTTAAAAGAACAAGTTGTTGCTTTGCAAAAGCAAACCGGCAACAGTGTTTCTGGGAATATCTACGTTGACTTCATCGTCAATAGCGATAATTTCTCAGACATGATTGGTCGCGCTTCAGTGATCGGTAAGTTAAATCAAGCGAATAAAGAAGCCATGACATCTGTCACGGATTCAGAAACGAAATTAGCTGATTTAAAGACTGAACAAGTCACTAAAAAAGCCACTTTAGAAACAACTAAAACAACTTTAGAATCAGATAAAACACAATTGGTGACTTTAAAGACTGATGCTGAAAAGCAACAAGCTGACTTCCAAGAAGAAGTTGACGGTCACCAAACACAATTAGCAACCTTACAAACACAATTAGATGCTCAAACGAAAGCCGCTGTTGAAGCTGCTCAAACAGCAACTGAAACCAAAGCACCAACGGTTGCGCCAACAACGACTAATAATATCCAAAAAGATGCGCCTAAAGCAACGACTGAAGCGCCTAAATCATCTGCTAATACGGGTTCACTTGTCGGGAACGCGTTACAATTTGTTGGCACACCATATGCATGGGGTGGCGCAGCACCTGGTGGTTTTGATTGTTCAGGTTTAGTTTATTACGCTGGTAAATTAGCGGGGATGAACTTACCACGGACATCACAAGCTCAAAGTCAATTAGGCACACAAGTCTCATTATCAGCATTACAACCAGGCGATTTGGTCTTCTGGGGTGGCGTTGGTTCAGCTTACCACGTTGGGATTTACATCGGTGGCGGTTCATACGTCCACGCACCAGCACCTGGTCAAAGCGTAACAACCATGTCAATGCAATATTACAAACCAGACTTTGGTCGTCGTTTGTAAGCTAAAAAAATAACGATTAGAAAGTTTGATTGGGCACATTGCCGGTCAAACTTTTTTAATAGATAAAGTGTGGTTAATTAACAATGGATAAAAAATTATTAATCATTACCGGTGCGACGGGTAGCGGTAAAACAACGGTCAGTCACTATTTAAAAGAAGCCTACGCAATTCCACAAGTCGTGACCCATACCACGCGGCCGAAACGCCATAATGAAGTGGCGGGGGTCGATTATTATTTTGAGACGCCGGAATCGATGCAAGCCAAGCACTTGATCGAATCGGTAACTTATTCTGGTTATCAATATGGCTCGTCGTATGAAGCTTTAGAATTAGCGTGGCAACAGTCGCCCTTGATTAGTTTGGTGGTTGATACCCAAGGGGCCAAAACGTATTTAAAGACGTTCCCCCAAGAAGTGATGGTGTTATTCTTGACGGTTTCTGCACCGGATTCGTTAGTGACTCGTTTGCAAAAACGACGCGATTCACCGGAAGCGATTGAGAAACGCTTGGCCAGTGCCGAGTTTAAACGGGATCTAATGGTGCCTAGTGAACTGAATCAACATGCGAAAGTGATTGTTAATGATGATTGGGCGCTTACGAAACAAACATTAGCCGATCTGATTGCCCAATTAAAGTAAAATAAAAAGGCGTCAGCGCAAAACAGGTTGTTTTGCACTAACGTCTTTTTATTATCACCACTAAGCGAATTGTTTAGTGGTTTGCTTGGTTGGTTTCACTTTAAAGGCTAATTTTTGAATGGCTTGTTCAATTGTAATCCCGCTAGCACTGATTGATTCGTCAGCAGTACTAGTCGCGATAAATTTTTGCGTTTGTGTATCAAGTGAAACGTGGTACCAATTAGTAGTTTGTTCTTGGAATTGCATAGTAAAGTCTCCCTTCGAAAAACGAATGAAACACTGGTAGAAGACCAATGAAGCCGTTTTCTATAAAATCATTTGTACATTATCATAACGCTAAGCTTTTTAAAATGCAACTAATAAGTTTTAAATTGATCTATTTTTAAACCATCTGAGAAGAGAACGGGTATAATAAATGGTAATGATGACACTTGATGCGTGATTGCTAAAACTTTGTTAAACTTAAGCAATCAGTTAGTTGCAGAATTGAAATAGTAGTATGCTAAAATAAGATTTCTGCTAGTGTACCAATTGAGAAGGGAATCAATCAAATGAGTGAGATGACGACGGCTTTAGCCGTTCTAAAAGCCAATGGGTTTAAGATTACGAAACAACGCCGTGAAATGTTGCAATATTTGGCTGAATATGAAAATCATTATATTCCAGTGACTCAAATCGACGAGCATATGCGGTCGATTTTTCCGGGAATGAGTCATAATACGATTTATCGGAATATCAAAGATTTCGAACAGCTGGGCCTAATTGAACAACAGATTCATGGTGAACAAGCCCACGTTAAGTACCAGTGTGATTTTGAACATCGTCATCATCACCATTTTATCTGTCGACAATGTGGGAAAGTCATCGAATTGAAGATGTGCCCACTCGACTTTTTTAGTGAACAATTACCCAATTGTCAGATTGAAGGCCACCGTTTTGAACTATACGGTCTCTGTGACGATTGTCAGACGAATTAGTTTTGAAAGGATGAAAATATTATGGCTTATCATACCCCGCCGATTATTCCGCCAGCGGCCATTATTTCGTTGATTATCGCGATGAGTGCCACCAACGTGGTGGTCAACACCGTGAAACCGGTCCAGTCCGTTAAAACGGAAAAAGTATCGAGTTCAAGTAGCAGTGCATCAGTCACAAGCAGTAGTCAATCGAAACCAAGCTCGGAATCCGTTTCAGAATCGAGTCAATCTAGTGAATCCGTCAGTCAGTCAACGAGTTCGGCTGAAGAGGTCAGTACAAGTAGTGATAGTAGTGCAACGACGGATGAAGATGAGAATACTTCAAGTGTAACGACTTCAACGTCTTCTTCAACGCAAGATGACACAACGGCGGATGCCGCAAGTAGTACGGATTCTAGCAGCACGGATACTACAACGACGCAAACGACTACCGGACAAACAACAACCCAATAGCATGAAGGAGGTGTGCGACAATGTTATCATTACTTGATATTGTTAATCATTATTTTGGTTATTTAAATATTAACGGTCGCGTAAAAAACCGCATTTTTTCGGTGGTTTGTTTACTCGGCGATTTTTATCTATTGTATAAGAGCATCTACTATTTTAGAGCGGCGGCAATTGGCCGGGGCGTTCTAAATTTACTTGTTTTCTTGATATTACTCTATTTTGCCCTCATGAATCTGTATTTCTATTACCGTGGCAAGAATGCGATAGTTGACGTCTCACCTTACGTTGAAAAGGCGTTGGGTGGCGATCCGAATGCACCCCATCCGTTAAACGGGTTGAGTGCTAAACCGAAAGTCATCTCCCAAATTCAACCGGCAACGGGTCTTTTTGAAGAACAAGATTTATTGCCTACTGAATTGACGATGACCGCGGAGCAGACTGAAAAATTAACGACGTTAGTCAATCAATTAATTGAATCAGGCTACATCAGTTTGAACTATTCAGGTTTAGACGACCAAGATATCTATCAACAAGCGCAAAAATTTCAACGGCCGATTTATGCAATCGGCGATAAAGTGGCGATTCCATTTTACGAATTAAAACAAGTTGATCAGCAATGGCTCTTATATGGTGGGATTAACGCGATCGCTAAGGAACCATTGGCAACGATTAAGACGGTGGGATTAACACCGGTCCAACAATTGGCCACTGATTATCAATTAGCCGTTGCCCACACGTGGTTGGTCGGGGGCCCACATAAAATAGCGGGTCGTAGCGGCGTTGTTGAGGGTCACGATCCTTACCAACTCATGGTCCAGATTGCGTACCAAAAACGCAGCTAAACTGGTTGGAGGAAAACTGTTGGAAATCCATAATGAATTTTTAGAGTTAAACTATCGCTATCAATATTATTTATTAGAATTAGTGGCCGATAATGGCGACTACTATTTGACGACGGCCAAAGCAATGAAGATTCTCGGTTTGTCTAAGTTTAAAATTAGTCAATACGTCGAAAATATCAACGTGGATCTCGCCACGATTAGTCCCGAAAGTCATCTCGTAATTAATGGGGACGGGATGTTTGAGAGCCAGCAGATTAATGAAGCGGTTGTCCGTAAGATTCGGTTAGCTTATTTGAAGGATTCCACCTTATTTAAGTTATTGGAATTTAGTTTAATGAATCCGAAACAAACGGAAACGGCCGATTTTTGTGATGCCTTATTCATAGGTAAAACGAAATTTTACGAATTGCGTAAAGAAATGGTTGAAGTGACGAGCCAGTTTGGTCTTGAATTTAGTAAGAATCAGATTGTTGGACCAGAAAATCAAATTCGGCAATTTATTTTTGAAGTTTATTATAGTTATTTTAACGGGATTGAAAAACCATTTGAAATGCTCCAAGAGACTGTTGATCAAATCGTAACCGCGATTGGTCAGCAATATCAAATTGAATTGTTACCCACAACGGATACCAAACTCGAAATCTTCGTAAAAGTTCAATATTTACGAATGCGGGGCAAGGCAAGTGTAGATGGTCGTCTGTTGGCGGTTGATTTTAAAGAGACCCAACCGGTTGTTTGGCAGACCATGCTAACGATTTTAACCGAACATTATCAACTATTGAACGTGCCACTTGAAGCGGAAGCAGAAAGTTTGTTGACGTTCTTATTTGCGGAAGGCTATTTAACGTTAACGACTAATTATCTGGATGCGGGCTTACAAACTCAAATTTTAGAAAAAAGTGAACAATTTTTAAACCAAGTTCGTTTGGGATTAGAGCGGCGACCAATCCAATCGGCAGAATTTGACGAAGCGTTAGACCGATTGAAAGGTCATTTGGATCAAATTCATATGCGGATGCTGACTTTTTACGTTGAACCCACGACGTTTATTGATGAAAATCAACTGGCCTATTTTGCTGAATCCAATCCACTTTTCCATCAAATTATTCAAGATTTTATGAATCAACAAAAAACATTGGCTTGGCGAAAACAGGCTAGCTTGTACTATGACTACATGTTTGCGTGTATTGAAGATATCCCGTTGAGAATTTTGAAGGATCGTGTTTATATTTGCGTGGATTTCTCGCAAGGTAAACTATATAATCAATATATGCGCAAGATGGTCAACTACTTTAACAATTTAAACATTGAACTACAAACCACCATTAATGAACAAACTGATTTGTATCTATCGGATTTTTATTCTAGTGCCTTAACTTGCGAACAATTAATTTGGAAAAATCCGCCAACCGTGCATAATTGGCAACAATTTGGGGATATTGTGGTGGCGCTTAAGAAGGAGAAGTTATGAAAAAGGGGACGACTTTACTTTCATTAACTATTTTAAGCCTAGGGGTTTATCGTTTTTCACAGGGCTTTTTACGCCAACAAGTGCAACAGGTAACGGCGGCAACGGTCGCTGTTGGTCAGCCGGTTCAATCAGTTCCGATTACGGGTGGGGAAATCAACATTACCGTCAAGAGCTATCCGAAGGCTACGACTATTAAACCCACGACACCGGATGAATCGAGTGATTCAAGCGAATCGGAACAATCGAGTCCGACAACGCAAGAACCCGCTGGACAACAATTCGGTCAGACGACGACTGAATCGACTAAGCGAACAACGGTGATTCAACCGGCAGCCCCAGTGGCGCCTAATTCAGCCACTAATCAAGAATCGAAACAAACCGCCCAACCGGCGGCTATTTTGGCGGGCACAACGAACGGTCAAGCGGCGCCAAAATCAAAGTTACAACAAAAACCAACGATGAGCAGTCAGCAGGCAACGTCTGAATCAACAACTGCTAAAACGAAACAACGTCGTGATTTTAAGAAACATCATGCGCAAGTCGAAAAAGACATTGTCGCTTTCCAAGGGGGTTCTGGTTCACCAGCGCCTGGCGGGAGTGGTGGTGCAAGTACACATGTGGGCGTTATTTTCGGGGAGTTAGCTGGCCGTAGTTTATTTGCAGTTCGGAATGATTAGTCAGTGGACTAGAAATGAGGACTACCAATTTGATTAAAAATCAACATCTATTTCAAAAGTTAATCGTCGTGTTTGCCATATTGGGTTTATTGGTGAACGTTTTTAGTGTGCCAATCGCTGCGTTTGCAACGGACACGACACCAGCGACGAGTGGTATCGATAATATGCATTACCAAGCGGTCGATAAGAAAGGCCAATCGGTGCCGAATGCGACGGTTCAGATTGTCGCATTATCCGGTCAAAGAGTGAAGTACAATTTAACCGCTGACGATCAAGGAAATTTTACGACCGCATATGATGTGACTGCTAAACAACCGGCAACCCATATTAACCCGGGACGGTATCAATTAACCGCCGACACATCGCCGACTGGTTACCAATTAGAACTTAGTGCGCAAATCATTGAGGTTGCCGAAAATGATCTCAACAGCGGTCAAGTGACGTATGTTGATACCAATCCGACCGGCAAGTTAACCTTAACGGCGACCGATCAGGCTAAGCAACCGCTGGCGGATATTTTGATGACGGCCACTAATCAAACAACTAACAAAAGTTATCAATTACCGGTCACCGGTGTTGATGGCCAAACAACGATGGCGTTACCAGTTGGACAATATCAAATTCAGGTTAATACTGCGCAAGGCTATCAATTGAAAACCACGATGCAAACCATGGCCGTGACTGAAGAAACACCGGTTAGTCAGGCTATTCAGTTTGAACAACAAGTGGGGGCTATTCAAACAACCTTAAAAGATCAGAGCACTCAAAAACCAATTGCAGGTGCTCAGTTTGAAGCAATTGCATTGCAAAATGACCAACAAACGGTCACGGGGACGACAGACGAAAATGGCCAAGTTAGTTGGTCAAACTTGCCGATTGGTGAGTACCAAATCCAGCCCGCGGGTCAAATCGCAGGTTATTCAGCGACCGTTCCGGCCAGTCAAAAGGTGACAGTGACGGCGCAAAAAACGACTGAAAATCTTTTTCTAGCTTATGAACAGACCAGTGGCTTGCACTTATCGAGTATTTCAGCGAGCGGGCAACCTATTCCGAATGTTGACTACCGCATTGAAGCGACTGACGGTAGCACGAGTCAGGATGTCAAAACGGATGCCAATGGGCAAGCAACGGTCAATGATCTTCGCATTGGACGTTATCGGGTGACTGAAAAGAGTGTGCCGGCGGGTTATCAATTAACCAGTCAAACGCAACATGTGACGTTAACGGATCAGACAACGCAAACGGTCACGTTTAAACACCGAGTCGTTAAAACGGATACGCGCCACAAATGCGTTTTACAAGCGACGGATTACCAAGGAAAAGCGTTAAGTGGTGTTCAATTTAAAGTTGAGTTAATCGATTCGGTTGAATCAGTTGTTAAAAATGTGACGACCGGTGCGAATGGCGCCGTAACCTTAGCGAACTTACCGGTGGGGCAATATCGGATTACACAAGTAGCCGCACCAGAGGGGTACCAAGTAGCCCCAACGGCGCGAACGGTCACGATCGATAATCAAAGTGTCAACGAGTTTACGCAACGCTTGAAACGGGCTGTTGGACCGGTCACGTTTAAAGTGGTTGATCAAACAACGCGTCATCCGTTAGCCGGTGCGCGCGTTAAAATTAAAACGGTAGTTGCTAGCGGTACTGGTCAGACGACTTTCTTGTCAGGTAAGACTGATAGTAATGGTTTAGTGACCGTTAATCGCGTGCCCGTTGGTAAACTGACGTATCAACAAGTGACGACCGCGGAAAATTACGTGGTGGATAGCCAGATTCATGGCGCAACGCTCGGAACTGAGGGTCAACAGTTTATTTTGACCAATCAAGCGGTACAACCAGTGACAACCGGCCAGATTACGGTCAATAAAACCGATATGCAAGGTTTTAGCCTCGATCAGGCCCAGTTTAAGCTCACTAACCTAACCGACGGCACAACGCAAGTTCAGACAACACAAGCGGGTCAAGTCCGCTTTACCGGACTAGCTGCCGGTCAATATCAGATTCAAGAAACCAAGGCGCCGGCTGGCTATCAATTAGCGACCGAGACGAAAACCGTGACGGTAGATCCACGACAACGGCAAAATCATGTGGTGAATTTCGCGGATCAACGGACAACCGTTGCACCTACGAATCCATTGACGATTCAGACGACCAATACTGATGGGCAATCAGTGGCGGGAGCCGTTTTTAAAGTCACCACCAATCAAGCGGATGACCAAGGTCAAGATACTTGGGTATTAACGGCTGATCAAAATGGTTTAATTGTCCTACCAAACGCGGTCACCGGTCAATATCGAATTACCGAAATTAAAGCCCCTAAAGGCTACCAATTGAACGCAACCGTCTACCGGTTGCATGTGACGACTTATGGCTATAATCAATTGTCAATCAGCCACGAATCAACGATTGTGCCCCACGACTTGCGGATTGTGAAAACTGATTTGCAAGAACAACGATTGGCGGGCGCAACGTTTATGGTTGAATCTGTGCAGACTGGTCAAACTCAAAAAGTGACGACGAATCAACATGGGATTGCAACCGCCGCTAATTTAGCTACCGGCCAATATCGCGTGCAAGAAGTGGTGGCCCCAACGGGTTATCGATTAGATGCAACCAGCCATCAAATCACGATTAATGGCAAAATGGATCAACAGTTACGCATTCAAGATACGCCCGAAGCCGGTCAGTTGACGGTGATCAATACGAATCAAGCGGGTGACCGCTTAACGGGTGCTCAATTTGACCTTAAAGATCAATTAGGTCAGTTTATTGGGAATTACAAAACGGATGCGGAGGGTCAATTAAAGGTCGCAGAATTAACGCCAGGAACGTATACGGTTCAAGAAACGCAAGTGGCAGACGGCTATCAATTGAATGCGAAGACTTTTAAAATCACCGTAACAGACCAGACAACGACCAAATTGAACGTCATCGATCAGAAACAAGCAACGACGACCGAAACCGGTATTTTAGTGTTGAGCAATAGTGATGCTAAACTCAAAACAGCCTTAGTTGGCGCGACTTTTAGAATTGAAACGGCGACCGGTCAAACGGTTAAAAAACAAGTCGTGATTGATCAAAATGGCCAGGCGGTGATGCCTAAGTTAGTAGCTGGTCAATATCGTTTGATTCAAACAACGGCCGCGACGGCTTATCAAATTGCCCCAACGCAAACGTTTGAAATCACGGCGAATCAAATGACGAAAGTCACAGTGACTAACGAGCAACGGCCGGGTTCAGTGATTGTCAACCAAGTGGACGGCAATACGAATCAACCGTTAGCGGGTGCTAAATTTGAATTGCAAGATCGACTCGGCAACGTGTTAATCACGAATTTAAAGAGTGACAGTCGGGGGCAAGTAATTATGAGTTATTTGACGCCGGCCGTTTATCAATTAGTAGAAGTCACGGCACCTGAAGGTTATGGCTTAATTGAAAAGCCGGTTGTTTTCAGAATTACCGGCAGTGACGTCCGGTTAAAATAATTTTTTCGCGCTTTTTATTCAAACTTAAAAAAGCCCGCGTTTTAAGCCCCATTGAATATTATAGAATTAGGTTATTCAAGAACGACAACTAATTCTAAAAGTGGGGCTAACAAAATGGCAATCTATTATCTCGAAAAAAAACCAGCAGTCAATGAAATCGTCGATAGTGTACGAGCAAGTGTTGCTAGTTTACAATATTTTGAAAAAATGGATGCCATTTGTGATCAAATCGGCTTCAGTTTAGACGATGCGATTGTCTTACAACGAATTAAAGAAATGGCCGCTGGTCGGTATGTCGAATTAACGACCGTCGAAGCAGCTGGTTATTCAATTGAACAAATCATGACGTTTAAAAAAGCCGGATTATTGATGGGGATGCGTGATACAGAACACGCTAAGGATTACATTATGTTGACGCCCAAAACAATCAACGGCTTACAGGCCATTGCTGCAACGTACGACAATGACGTTGTCTCCGTGCCTAAGGTCAATATTGCTGACGTTGAAGAAATGATGGCTGCTGCTAGTAAAGTATTCCAAAAATATCAATAAATAGCTATTAGCGCTAATAAAAACGACGCAACTTTCAATTGAAAGTTGCGTCGTTTTTTGATTGTTTAGTCAGTGGTCATCGTATATTTTTGAACGGGTCCCAGTAAATCAGGATTGATTTGGGCTTTAATATGGGTGCCGTCCTCTTCATAACTTTGTTCAAGAATGTTGACGTGATCGCTTAAATAAGTCACTGCTTGGCCTTCTGTATACGGAATCAGAAAATCGATGATCGGGTATTGACCAAATAGTTGTTTATCGATTAAGTCAATCAAAGCATCAATAGAGACTTCATCACGGGCCGAGAACACCAATTGCGTGCCGTCGATTTCAGGATAACGCGTATCTGGTTTTAAATCCGCTTTATTGTAAGCTTCAATCATCGGAATATCCTTAATTCCTAATGATTCTAACGTTTCTTGCGTCGTTTGCATCATGTTCAAGTAATTTGGATCAGAATAATCGACCACGTGGATTAATAAGTCGGCCCCAGCTGCTTCCGCTAAGGTGGCTTTGAAGGCTTGGACTAAATGATGCGGTAATTTGCTGACGAAACCAACGGTATCACTCAACAGGAACTTTTGTTGGTTAGGTAAGGTGATTTCGCGGACACTCGTATCGAGGGTCGCAAATAACATATTTTTTTCAAAGACTTGTTTTTCAGGTGTATCAGGGCTTAGACGTTGTAAAATCCGGTTCATCGTTGTTGATTTACCGGCATTCGTATAACCAACGAGGGCTACAACTGGGACGGGATTTTTATCACGTTGTTGGCGTTGTGTCGCTTGTTGTTGGTCAATTTTGGCGAGTTCACCCTTGAGCTTGGTAATCCGTTTGTCGATTAAACGACGGTCCAATTCAAGTTGGGTTTCACCGGTCCCCCGGTTAGTGCCACCGCCGCCACCATTTTGTTGATCGAGTTTGTTGTCAGAAGGGTGCAAACGAGGTAATTGATATTTTGCCTCAGCAATCGCGACTTGCAATTGGGCTTCTTTGGTTTGCGCACGGTTGGCGAAGATTTCTAGAATCAGTTGCGTGCGATCGAGGATGCTGATGCCGAGTTCTTTTTCGAGGTTCCGAATTTGGGAAGGGGAGAGTTCGTCGTTGATGAGAATAATATCGACATCATCCGCGATGGCTTGTTCTTTAATTTCTTGAACCTTACCCTTGCCAAAATAAGTGGCATGGTTGGCTTGATCGACGTTTTGGCGAACTTCACCAACGACGTTCAGGTTGTTGGCTTTCGCTAATTCACCAAGTTCAATCATGGTGTAATCGAAATTGTCTTGGCGTTTACTAACGCCGGTCACTAATACTCTTTTAGGTTGTGGTGTTGTGTCTTTCATATATAACTCCTTTAAGGTTGACTTGACCGAATGGGCCACGACTGCAAATCCGTGCTGATTGATAAATAAAGGTATTAAAAAAGAAGCTGTTTGGGCAGCTTCTTACGATTGATAATCGAATTTAAAAAGCGGATGTCAACAGAAGCGACCACGAGTGGGTCAAACGTTTATTTAGTTGTCAGTGTTAAACGTAGTTGAATTGACATGTCGTTGACGCTCCTTTGTTAATTGGCGAATGGTCAGCCATTTATCCATTAAGTGTACCATGAAACGGTTTAAAAGACTAATTAGGTGCCGAAAACGAGATAGAAAAAGCAGTATTAGAAGGCTCAGTATTCTGATATTAAACAAATAGGTTTCGTTGACGCGTGACAAAACTGATCAATTTCCGTTCAAATCAAAAAAACGACTATCCTTAGTACGGATAATCGTTTTTTCAACTTGGTACTCAATTGATAACCAAGTTCTGTCACAGTTTATTCTGCGTCGTACGCTTTTTGGAAGAGTGCGACGATTTGTTCTTTAGTCGCTTTGCGTGGATTGGAGAAGGCGTTGCCGTCTTTCAAGGCGTTTTCAGCCATCAATTCGAAGTCTTCAGGTTTAGCCCCGATGGCTTTGATACTCGTTGGAATGCCAACATCAGTCGCCATTTGACGCATCGCTTTAATTGAGAGTTCAGCGGCATCACGTTGATAGGCCTGAAATGTTTTCACCCATCGCTTCAGCCAATTCAGCAAAGCGATCGGGACAAGCAACGATGTTGAATTCTTCAACGATTGGTAAGAGGAGGGCACAGCAGACACCATGGGGCGCGTCGTATTGGCCGCCGAGTTGATGGGCCATCGCATGGACGTAACCGAGGTCGGCGTTATTAAAGGCCATTCCGGCTAACATCTCGGCTTCACACATCTTAGTCCGAGCATCGATGTTGTGACCGTTGGCGACGGCTTCGCGCAAGCTCGTTTCAATCAGCTTAATTGCTTGTAAACATTGACCATCCGTAATCGCATTGCGGTTAGTTGAGACGTAAGGTTCGATAGCTTGAACGAATGCATCCATCCCAGTAGCGGCCGTTAATTTAGCGGGAACGTCTAACATCAACATCGGATCATTGAATGACACGAGCGGGATATTGCGCCATGAAACAACGACGAATTTCAAATGAGTTTCTTCGTTAGTAATCACACAGTGGCGGGTTAATTCAGAACCCGTACCAGCTGTGGTGTTAACGGCTAACAATGGTGGCAAGGCGTTTTCGAGGGTTTCAATGCCGGCCAATTGGGTGATGTCATCACCGTTGGTTAATAAAATCCCGATCCCTTTACCACAATCATGGGCTGAACCACCGCCGACAGTGATAATCCCGTCACAGTTAGCGGCTAGATAAGCGGCTTTACCAGCTTTGATGTTGCGCACTTTCGGATTGGGTTCCACGCCGTTAAAAATCGCGTAATCAATCCCAGCTTGGTCTAATGAAGCTAAGGTTTGCGCAACAGGGCCGTTTGGAACGGATTCCAAGAAAGTATCCGTGACCACCAACGGTTTCTTAATAGTGAGCATTTTAGTCCGATCACCGATTTTTTCGATGACTCCGGGGCCAAAAAAGTTAACGCTAGGCATTAAAAAGTCAAAATTAGTTTTCATGATAAGCACAACTTCCTTTTCTATGTGAATTATTATACAACTGTATCATAACGCTTACAGGTCTAAAAATCAGCGGACAATTAAAATTAACTGTCCGCTGAAACCCAATTAGGTAAGTTATCGCGATTGTGCTAAAATGAAAGCGTTACATAAAAAGGCATAAGTTTGAAAATAAGTGGGGATTATAGCACATGAAAAATTTAGCATTAATTGATGTCGGTGGCACGACCATTAAGTACGGTTTATGGGATGGCGCCAACCAAGAATTGACCAAAAAGGGTCAAATACCGACGCCTAAATCGTTAAACGCCTACTATACCGCGTTGACTGAGATTGTCACGGCTTTTAAAACCAGTGATCAAGTGGTCGGCGTTGCGATGAGTACGCCCGGCGCGGTCAATAAGGCCACTGGGATGATTGAAGGTTCGAGCGCGTTACCTTACATTCATTATTTTGATATTCAAAGTGAGTTTGAAACGCGTTTTGGCTTACCAGTGGTGATGGAAAACGATGCGAATTGTGCCGCATTAGCCGAAATCGGCAACGGCGCTGCGCAAGGCTTGGCCAACGTTTTATTACTCGTGTTAGGCACCGGCGTTGGTGGGGCGGTCGTCCAAAATGGCCAAGTCCAACACGGCGCACATCTACTCGGTGGCGAGTTTGGGTATATGTTAACGGCTGATGGGTCAATTTTGAGTAACGTCGGGACTGCAGTCCGAATGGCGGAACGGTATAATCAACAAGCTCAGACGGATTATACTGGACAAGAAGTGTTTGCGTTGGCCCAACAAGGGGATGCTTTAGCGCAAAAAGAAGCCCAAGTCATGTATGATAGTTTGGCGCAAGCATCTATAATTTACAATACAGTTTTGATCCCGAAGCGATTATTATCGGTGGTGGGGTGTCGCAGGCTGACTTCTTAATTCCCGCCTTAGAAAAAGCAATCCAAAAAATTCTCAATCAGGTTGAAATTGCAGCGGTGACGCCGAAGTTAGTGACGTGTCAGTACCATAACGATGCTAATTTAATTGGGGCGATGGTTGATTTCAAACAAACCTATCCAGACTTAATTTAAATAAAAAACTTTATCCGACACTTGTTTTAGTTTAAAATACTAGGACAAGTGTTTTTTTATTTTCG
>NZ_BAMJ01000007.1 GCF_000615805.1 Latilactobacillus fuchuensis DSM 14340 = JCM 11249 | reverse complement strand
TTCGATAACGTGCAGTCCCTCACAGTTTCCTGTGCTTAGCTACGTTTCGCAAACAAAGTCCAAATTCCGAACTTTATTCACGAAACTAGGCTAATGCTCAGAAACTACCCGTGAGTGACGGCACTCAGACTATAACGTGCTTCTCAGCCAACTTCTTCCGTTTAGCTACGAATCGCAAATTATGACTAAAACCGGTCATAATTCACAATTCTAGGCTATACTCAGAAGTTAACCGGCTGAGTTTAGCACTCATCTTTTTTTAATTTTCTTTAAATTCCGCTTAATCTAATTGGCGTTTTGGGCTTTTACGTTTAAATTATAGTCAGAGACTGTTTGAGGTGATTAGTGTGAGAGTCCAAATTTGGTTTTTAAAAGCGACGCTATTGGTAATCAATATGCCGTTATTATTGATGAGTGTTTTCTGGTGGCCACGTTTAATGGTTAACATCGCAGCGATTTTACCGCGGGTCGTTATTTTAGGTGGGGTGGTCGGATTGTTGTTGTACGGGATGACAGGACTGCTTTTGTGGAGCGGATTTCAATTGATTCGAATTTTGAATGAAGTCGCTAAGCAGGGTTCTTTTGGGCTGATGACCAGTCAGGCCTTGCGGCAGATTAGACGGGCCGCGATTTGGAATACGGTCGGTTACATGGTAAGTTTACCCTTCTTCTATTTTGTTGCTGATCGGACCGATGCACCCGGAATCATGTTAATTGGTTTTGCAATTATTCTAGTTTCGGTGATGATTGCGACGGGGACTAACTTATTATTGCGACTGCAAACTCATCACGATTAATTAAAGACGTTAAATATTCCGTAAGTTGCCGAGCCGACAGGGGTCTTCAGAATATGGTACAATAGCCCTAAATAATCATGAAGGGCCTCAAATAACATGTCAAAAAAAGTTAAAAATCGGATTATCAATAGTGTACTAGCAGTCGTTTTAATTATTGGCTTACTGCTAGTTTTCAGTGGTCCGATTAGAACCCAAATAGTCCGTTGGATGGCCAATCGGCGAATGGACGTCACAGCGACTCAAATTCAAAAAAATCAACACAAAAAAGCCAACTTTGATTTTAAAGCGGTTGATTCACTAGATACAAAACAGATCGTTCACGCGGCCGTTAGCGGTGATGTCATCGTGCTGGGTAAAGTGGCTGTGCCAAGTGTTGGCATGGCGCTACCGGTCATGAAGGGCGTCTCAGAGGATACCATGGCCCAAGGTGGTGGGACGATGAAACCTGATCAGAAGATGGGTGCCGATAATAACTACGCGCTCGCTGGCCATTCTTTTACCAATATCTTCTTACCGTTGGAGAACGTTAAAGTCGGGGACATGGTTTATTTAACGGATATGCAATCGGTTTACACTTACAAGGTCGATTATAAACAATCAATCAGTCCATACGATGTCAAAGTGATCGATGATGTACCGGGCAAGAAAATGGTGACGTTGATTACGTGTGATAACACGGTGCGTCGGTGGTGTATTCAAGGTCAGTTAGTGAAGACGCAAAAAGCGACGAAGAAAACGTTAGCGGTGTTTAATCCGTAGTGCACTGCTTAATCCAGTTGAAGATTGAATGAATGGAAACTGGTTTAATCGCAAAAAAATAATATTAATTTTTCATAATTGGAATTATTAATATCCAACTTTTTAGAGTTGATTGATTCTTTTATGTAATAATTTCCATGTTATTTATAATCTGTTTTCACTAAATAAAATGTAATTTTATTGATGTTAAAAATAGTTACTAGCAGTGGTATTATCAGTGTAAATTCTATTGAATGTTGAAAAATCATAAGGATATTTATTGTTATTTTTAGCAAAAATAAGATATATAATAAAGTGAAATAATAAAATAAATTATAGGATATTTTCCTTGACATAAATTAGTTAGTTAAATATAATGTGTTTTAACATAGTTAATAGTAGTTCGGTACAGAGAGTTTCTTTTATGCTGAGATAGAAATCAAACGAACGAATTGGGACTAATGTTGTTATTTTATTTAAATATGTAAAGTGGCGGGTATTTATTTATTCGCAATATAGGTGGTACCACGGTTAAAAATCGCCCTATTCATAATTGAATAGGGCGGTTTATTTTTTTTTAGGAGGATGAATATATTATGGAAAAGAAGATTGTATTAACTGGAGACAGACCAACTGGTAAACTACATTTAGGACATTATGTAGGTTCTTTAAGAAATCGAGTTTTATTACAAGAAAAAGGCACGTATGAGATGTTTGTTATGATTGCAGATATGCAAGCTCTAACTGATAATGCTAAAAATCCAGAAAAGGTTAGAAACAGTGTGCTTCAAATCGCTTTAGATTATCTCTCTGTCGGATTGGATCCAGAGAAGACAACTATTTATATTCAATCCCAGATTCCGGCGTTATCAGAATTAAATATGTATTTATTGAATCTGGTAACTTTGGCAAGACTAGAGAGAAATCCAACGGTCAAAGCAGAAATTCAACAAAAAAATTTCAATAGATCAATTCCAGCAGGATTTTTAACATATCCTGTTAGTCAAACAGCTGATATTACGGCCTTCAAAGGAAGCTTAATTCCAGTCGGTGATGATCAAGAACCAATGATGGAACAAGCAAGAGAAATTGTAAGGTCATTTAATAGTATTTATGGTGACGTTTTAGTAGAACCAGAGGGGATTTTTCCGCCCAAAGGACAAGGCAGACTTCCAGGACTTGATGGAAATGCGAAAATGAGTAAATCGTTAGGTAATACAATTTATTTATCTGATGATGAAGATACGTTATATAAGAAGGTTATGTCTATTTACACAGACCCTGAACATATAAATATAGATGATCCTGGACATATAGAGGGTAATATCGTATTTACTTATTTGGATGTTTTTGGAACTGATAAAGAAAAAATTCAAGATATGAAAGATCATTATGAACGTGGTGGATTGGGTGATATGGCAATTAAAAAATATCTATTTGAGGTATTAAATAACGTCTTAACACCTATTAGAATTAAGCGAGAAGAGTATGCAAAAAATCCAGAATTAGTTTATAGAATGTTAGAAAAAGGTTGTGAAAAAGCTAATTTAACAGCTAATGCTACATTAAAAGAAGTGAAAGAGGTTATGGGAATTAATTATTTTGGAAAACTAAAATAAATTCTACGTCTTTTTGTATTAAGTTGTGGTGAATAGTAGTTCAGAACAGAGAATTTCTTTTATGCTGAGATAGAAATCAAATGAACGAAGTGGAACTGCTACTATTTTATTTGAATATATAAAGTGGCGAATAAATATTTATTCGCAATGTAGGTGGTACCACGGTTAAAGTCGCCCTATTCATAATTGAATAGGGCGACTTTTTTTGTTTAATAGTACTACGTTAATACAAAAACGGTATTTAAAAATTTTTAATGGAAAGGTGTGATATTATTGGATAACAAAATTAATAATAATATTACCGATGATTTGTTATATAAGAATAGTATTCCTATAGGGAAAAAGAAAATTTTAATTGCTGCTATCGAGTTATTCTACGAACAAGGATTTGATAGAACGTCAACATTACAAATAGCAAAAAGATCTGGCATTAGCGAAAGGAACTATTTATAAACACTTTCGTTCTAAAAGAGGGTTATTGAACGCAATTATTGACCCAATGATTTCCAATTTATTATCCAATTGTAATGACAGTTTTATAGTGGATACTGATATAAATATTAAAGAAGTTATTTCCACCATGGTCAAAAATAAGATGGATTATATATATAATAATAGGAAAATCCTTAAAATATTAATGATCGAGCTACTGACTAACGATACAATATATAGTGAAGTTAAAAGTAGGTGCAATGCTAATTATCCTCTTATTAGTAGTAAAATACACATGTTTTTAAAGGGGAAAAACATTTCTGACGATGATTTTTTACGAACGCTTGTAAGTGATTTATTATATGGATTTTTTAAAATGATTTTTTGTAATAATTACGGTAGGGACCAATTGAAATATGAGATGGAAGATATTGCTGAAGACGTTCTAAACTATATCAATTAATACGGTAATAAGCGATTCATTCAAAAATAAAAAGGAAGTAATTATCATTTGATAATTACTTCCTTTTTTAAAATAAACACTTAATTAGGATTTCATTTTATAATCCAAAAATACCTTTAGCTGCAAAAAATATAATTGGGATTAATAATGCTGGCATCATATTAGCAGCTTTCAAATCCTTTATACTCATTAAGCTTAACCCTGAAGCGGCTACCATAAAACCACCAAGGATTGCTATTTCAGTTATAAAGGGATCGGTTAACCAACTACTAGCAAATGTTGCAATAGTGATTACAAAAAGCTGAAATACGAAAATGATGGGCGCACTGATCATCATGCCAATGCCATCTGTAGCTGCTAAAATTAGTACCATTACAAAATCTAAAGATGCATTAACAAATAGGAATGTAAAATCATGTGACGTTGCAGCCATAATACAACCAACTATAGGTAACGCACCTAATGTAGATAAGATAACTTCGGTAACGATAGATTTCCCTAATCCTTCGGCCTTTCCAGCTGTTAGATTATTTATTTTACCATCCAAATTCCACCATGTTCCCAATGCTGTTCCCAATATTAACGAAACAATAAACAAGACAGCATATTGGGATTTAGGCATGTAAACTGCAACGCTTTCGAACCCGACGCCGAAAGCAATAAAACCTAACATCGCAAGTAAAACACTCTTGTATTTAGAGTTCATTTTCTTCCCAATTATATTGCCTAGAATTGAAGCAATAATAATGCCTCCAGCATCAACAAATGTACCTGTTAAACTAACTAACATATTAGACACCAATCTTTCTAAATTATATTTTCGTTTTTGACAATGGTCTCTAATTTCTCTTGAATGGCTTCAGTAATAATTGGTGCCCAATAGTCAAATTGTGTATCTTTATAAATCCATGGTGACATAGTAGAAGCTCTAAGAATTTCTAGCTTACCTTCTTCTTGATATTCTGCTTCGTCGATGCCTAATGATTTAATGAATTCAACAGGTGCATTCCCATAAGTATCTTTACTGAAGTTACTATCTGACGTAATTAAGTTGAGTTTATACAAATCTCCACCTTTAGAAGTATTAGTATATTCTGCAAATGCTTGGGTTAAATCATTCATTGCTTTTAAGCTATTATTACCTTCTTCTTTGTATACCCAATCGACCATGTTAAAATCTGGTTCATATACAGCGTGAGAGACAATTGTTTTACCATTTACTACAAATTTTTGCCCGTCGAATAAGTCGTGGAATCGTCTAGAAGCATATAGAGTTCTTGCTACGAGTCTACCATATCCAGAAATATTTAATGCCAATACTTTATTTACAGCCCAAACTGCTGCAGCCGATCCAGCTGCTTTTGAACCTTCTAAAGTAAATTGACCGATTGAGGCAGGAACTGCAACTCCTTCTTGGAAGGCATATGGTGCATAATAAGTTAATGTATCTTTCATTCGTGTATCAGCAATTGTTAATCCACCAGCATTGTAAGGGATATAACCAACTTTATGTGGATCAATTGTGCATGAATCGGTTTCACCGATAGCCTTGTATGCGTTATAAACGTTCTTATTTAAGAATTGATTGTTCTCTGTAAAAATATCGTATTTCTTAAAATAATCTTCTAATTTTTCATATGGAATGAACTCGTTGTTTTCATCTAAATATACAGTTCTACCATAACCACCATATGCAGCATCTACGTGAATTACAAAGTCAATACCTTGCTTACGGAATTTATTTCTAATTTCGACAAATTTATCAACGTGGTCAATAGCGCCTTCTTCAGTTGAGCCAACAACTGAGACGATACCTAAAATTGGAACATGATTATCAACATTTTCTTGAATAATTTTTTCTAGTTGATCTGTGTCTACTCGATAATGGCTATCAACAGGTAGAACAATTAGATTGTCTTCACCAATACCTGTAATATCCAATGCTTTTTGCCATGAATAATGCATTGTTGAAGGAACAAGCCATTTACCTAGTTTGTTTAGATTGTTTCCACTTCTAGCAGTTCTAGCTTTTACATCATTCTTTTTATCGCCAGTGCTATCTAAAAGGTCTAAACAGTCTTTGACAGACATATTTTGAAGTTCCCATTCACTTTTATCTGTTACAAGTTCTGGGCAAACCTCTTTAACAGCGAAAGGAATAGAAGCAACATTTCTTGCCATCCATAGTGCACTTATGTTTGCGATTGTGCCATCCGTTGCGACATAACCCCAACCATTTTTATTGTAACCATTCAAACGAGATAATTCCTGGCCAACTTCTTCTTCCATCAATGTAGAAGCAGGACTTCCGCCCCAAGCAACACCATTACCATTCCAGAGAATAGCAAAATTGAATGCTAAAATAGCTGGCATTAATGTTTCGTTATCCATATGGCCTAAATAACGTCCGGCTGTTGTCCAAGGGATTGAACCTGTACGCATTTTTCTTGATAATTCATGTAGCATTTCTTTCATATTAACTACAGAATTAGTAAATTCGGGAGAGATTTTTTCTGCTTCGCTAATTGAATTTTCATCACCAGCATTAAAATTTTGACGGTATCCAACATGTTCATCGATTAACTTATTTGTAAGCTCTTTAAATAAGTCAGCATTTTCACCTTTTGGGCCGATGAAGTAGGCTGATAAATCGGTGTCTTTATTTTCAAATGTCTTTGTCATGATATAAACCCCTTTATAAAAATAATTGGAAGTAAGCGCTCACTTAACAATTATTATAATACACCTTTATGTTTAATAATCAACCATGTTTTTTATGAAATAATAAAAATATCAAAAGAAAGTTTTGCTTAATTATATACCGGTAAATAAGGTTAATTTAATATGATTAAATAACGTTTATACCGTATTAAAGATAGCGTAGACAATCATTACATATTATTTTAATTACAATAAATAGCGTAATTACACGTGTTATTTATTGTGATTAAAATATAGTTGTATAAATATAAAATGATGATGACATTTTAGTTATTGTATGTTTTTAATGACAGGTCTAGCACTCG
Source organism: Latilactobacillus fuchuensis DSM 14340 = JCM 11249 (assembly GCF_000615805.1). GTDB lineage: Bacteria > Bacillota > Bacilli > Lactobacillales > Lactobacillaceae > Latilactobacillus > Latilactobacillus fuchuensis. Next base: position 67,428 of record NZ_BAMJ01000007.1, on the reverse strand, counting down.
TTATTGAGCTATCAAAAATAATAAATTGTTATTTAAAGAAGGATCGTAAAAAAATTAGAGTAGAAATCTTAAAAGAATTAATCATATACTGACGAATTGACCATCGGAGTGTAACAAGACAAAAAAAGACTCATAGTCTGAGTCCTTGTATAATGAAATCGTCACAACATTATTCATGAGGAGAACCAAACTATGAGTCCATATAAACAGCGTACCTTAAAATGACCGTGAATTAATACTGATTGTTTTAAAAAACTAATCGCAATGGTGTTCCTGAAAATTATCGGGGCACAAATGTTCAAGGTTAAAGGGACATGAAAAGAACGGCGTAGTCCTTTAATGGTGCTACATCAATTTATGTCTGCCCTCATTTTCGCAGAAAAACACAGTTATTTTTATTATTGGACCATCAAGATAATCAAATAATTATTTCCGAAAGGTTTTAGGTCGGAAAATACCGAATGAAGTTTTTTATAGTTGGCAGTTACATTTAGTTAAACAATTCATCGCCCAAATATAAATTATCAATACTGATTGATGGGGTATCAGTAAATAGTCGGTATCGAGTTATCTCTTGTTGAAAATTAGAACAACTTGAAGAAGAGCACTTAAAGTCTAAAAACGCTCTAGCTGAAAATAAAGTGGAGTTAGTTGACGCAAAACAACTAAAACAGAGCTCATCACAGAGTTCTGTTAGAGACCGTAATTATATTATATGCTAAATTAATGATTTGATACTTTGGTAGATTCTCGTGCAACTAACTTATTATTAAACGTCAGCCTTTGGATTTGTGGTATTACATCGGAGGTTGAATTATTGATTAGTCGTTGAATTAACAGTGAAAGGGATGCACTGCCGATTTCTGAAATTGGCTGCGCAACGGTTGTCAAAGTTGGTACTGTATAGTTAGCGTAATCAATATCGTCAAATCCAATAATAGATAAATTCTCGGGCACAGAGAGACTTAAATCAGAAAGGCCCCTTATTAAGCCAATTGCGACCTCGTCATTCAATGTAAAGATTCCTGTAACATCACTCTTGGCAATTTCACGGGCAATTTGCTTACCACCATTCATAGAAAATTCAGTATAAAATTGTCTGGGTTGCATATCACCTGTGCTTGGCCAAAGGCTCATAAAACCATCTATTCGATGACCGATACTTGGTGAAATATAGCTTGGTGTAATAAGTCCTACTTTTCTATGACCCAATATTTTAAGATGCTGTGCCGCTAATTCTCCGCCACTAAACTCGTTAGTACTAACGGAATCAGTTAAATTAGAATCAGCATTCCGATCAGTAACGACATATGGAATATGATGTAATGTTAATAGTTCATGAGTGTGGATTGGATTAGGTAACGGTTCGGTTATAATTAATCCATCAATACCACGATTAATTAGATTATTGATAGTTTCATCTAATCGATTGAATGCTGACGTTTGAAATGTAAGATCGATATTATCATATCCGGAAGTTTCAAGATATTGTTGCATACTTTGAACTAGTGAACTAAAAAAAGGATTAGTCAAGTTAGGTAAAACGACAGTAATTGTAACAGCAGATCCTTTTCTAAGCTGTTTAGCATTCTTATCGGGTACGTATCCCAGTTCTTTGGTTGCAATATTTACTTTGTTGATAGTAGATTGGGTGAAGTGGCCACGCTGATTTAAAATTTGAGAAACTGTAGCAATCGACATGCCTGAACGACGTGCTACATCCTTAATTGTTGTTTTTTTCACGGTAAGATCCTTCTCTAAAATGTGTAGTTAATTACTCTGGAAGATAATATAATAATTTTACTATAACATAACAGTCAAATTAGTAAAACGTTTTATTTTTTTATTGACAAGAGACTTAGTTCGGTCTATATTCTTTTAGTGTAAGCGCTTGCCTGTATGAGAGGAGGTATAATGAGACGAATATTTAATCTTAATTCAAAGATATCGCGGATGTCTACTAAGACGTTAGTACTAATCCCGATTGCTGTAGGTATTAATTTGATTGGAGGAACTTTGTGTACAACCCTGAAGCTTCCTTTGTTTCTCGATATGATTGGGACCATAATTGTTGCTTGTTTGGCTGGACCCTGGAGTGCAGCTATGAGTGGTGTTTTAACAAATATATTTTTGGCAGTCGTCGCTAGTCCGGTATATTTACCATATGCTGTGGTAAGTTTCTTATGTAGTCTAGTTACCGGGTATTTGGTTAAATGGGGCGCATTTCGTAATAAGGCGGGTATTGTCTTAACTTGGTTGTCTTGTGCTCTAACCAATACTATTTCAGCATCGTTAGTAACACTCTATGTGTATGGAGGCGCATCCGGGGTCAATAGCACTTCGGTATTAACAGTGACATTATTAGCTACAACTAAGAAAATTTTTATTTCAGTTATATCTTCATCGATGATTGAAAATATGATTGATAAAGGTGTCGTTTTTATTATTGCATTTTTAATTATTGACAAGCTTCCAAGGCATTTTTTAAACCAATATGCGACAAATTTAAAATAAGGAGGAGGGTTAGCGTGAACGTAATATCATATGATAATTGGGTAACCCGCTGTAATCCTTTAACAAAATTAACAATGATTCCTTGTTTTGGGATTGCTACTGCTATTTTTCCAGATGTCTGGTTAGGACTTGTTTTATTATTTATTATCCTAGTATTGGCAGCCGTAGCTCATCTATTATCCTCTATGATTAAGATGATGGGAGCCTTTGGAGTGCTATATCACTAATGTTATTTGTAATTCAAGGCCTATATAGTCCGAAAAATAGGACATATATTGCGGATTTAGGATTTGCAAAAATTGGCTTAGAAGGAATGCTCTATGGTGCAAATATTCTGGTAACGTTGTTAGTTTTTTAGGTACTTTTTATCTATTTAGTAAAACGATTTATTCGGGGCGATTATCAGCAACAATGAATTCACATGGTGTTAGTTCCCGATTGATTTATTTATTACTGGCTAGTCTAAACATTGTCCCCGAAATGCAACGTCGGGTTAAGGTGGTTGGTCAAGCACAGGAGGCACGAGGACTTCATACAACTGGATCGATATTTTCGCGGTTTAGGGCGTTTGTTCCGCTTATTGGCCCAGTTATATTGTCTTCATTGATTAGTGCACAAGAACGTGGCATGGCTTTGGAGCTTAAAGGACTTGGAATCATTGATGTTAAGGCCACTTCTTTAGTCGAAAGTCGAGATACAAAGTTAGATCAGTCAATTAGATACGGACTTTGGTTGTTTCTAATTAGTACTGCAGTAATATCATTTTTACTAAGAATCAATGGTTGAAGGAGGCGGAATTCATGGCTGTTATTGAAGTTAATCAATTATCTTTTCGTTATCCTCAAGCAAATTTTGATGCTATTCATGACTTAAATTTTAAAGTTGAAAAAGGAGAGTTTTTCTGTGTAGTTGGTTCTAGTGGTTCGGGAAAATCAACTCTCTGTCATGCACTTGTCGGGCTAATCCCACACTATTTTCTTGGGAAAATTAATGGAACCGTTAATATTTTGGAGCGAGAACTAACACAACTTTCATTAGCAGAAATATCACAGCGGGCAGGATTGGTCTTTCAAGATCCATATAATCAATTATCATATACAGCCGAGACGGTTGAAGAGGAGTTAGCATATGGATTAGAAAATAGAGGAATTCCACGCTTAGAGATTCAAAAATGTATAATGGATGTTGCCATTAAATTAGGACTTGAAGATATTCTAAAATTATCTCCATTGTCATTATCAGGTGGGCAGGTACAAAGAGTTGCAGTTGGGTGCTCAGTTATTTTAAATCCAGAGGTATTAGTTTTAGATGAATGTACAAATCAATTAGATCCTGAAGGGATTAATATGATTTTTAAACTTATTAGACAATTAAATAACGAAGGTATTACGGTAGTTATGGTTGATAATAATGTGGAACGAATCGCAGAATATGCTGATCATATTTTATTAATGAAGGATGGAAAATCAGTTGCACTGGGTACAGCTCAAGAAGTTTTTTCGCAGTTAAATATTGCTAATTATGACGTAGGAATACCAGAATACCTATCACTGACCCAAGAAATGGTTTCACAAAAATTACTTTCAACATCACAAGTAACCTTGAGAGAAACAATTTCTGAAATCCGGAGGCATCTTTGATGACTACAATTGAATTACGACATGTATCGTTTATCTATGCAAATACTTCTAAAAAGGTTTTAAATAATGTTTCATTAACATTCAAAAGCGGACAAAATATAGCTATCATTGGTCAAAATGGGGCAGGAAAAACAACTTTAGTTAAGCAGTTAAATGGACTATTAATTCCTACAAGTGGGGAAGTTGTGATTGATGGTGTTTCTGTTTGTACTCGACCAACTTTTGAATGGGCTAAACAAATCGGATATGTTTTTCAAAATCCGAATGATCAGCTATTTCTAGACTCAGTTAGAAAAGAATTTATGTTTGGAATTAAGTATCTGAAACTCAATAATATTGAAGTTGAAAAGCGATTAGCAAATATTGCTAATTTGACAGGCTTAACTGATTATTTATCAGAGCATCCATTAGATTTAACAGCTGTTCAAAAAAAGTTCTGTACTATAGGCTCTGTTTTGATGATGGATCCAAACACTATTATTTTAGACGAACCAACTGGGGGGCAAGATTTTCCTGGAATACAGCGATTATCAAAATTATTGGTACAGTTACAACAACAAAATAAAATATGTTTAGCGGTTAGTCATGATATGAAGTTTGTGTCAAGAAACTTTGAACGAGTTATTGTGATGAAACAAGGGGAAGTGCTATTGGATGGATCTCCTGCTGATGTTTTTTCAAATAGTGAAAAGTTAGCGGAAGCTGCAATAGTGCCACCTCCAATCGTGAATTTATCTCAACGATTAGGATGGCAATCTAAATTATTATATCCGAATGATTTTATAGAAGAATTTAAACGGCATCTATAGTAAATATTGTTCCGAAAAAATAAAACGTTTTATCAAGTTCTATAAATGGCAAAAAGATATAAAACATGAAGGCGAGGAGTTTAAAAATGAAAGAAAAAGTAACTGGAATTCCTGTACCAGCTGAGGGTACCCCGGAATACGAAAAAATGAATAAAATGGCTAAACGGGCTATCCCATTAATCTTAATTATTTTCACATTAGGTATTTTGGAACAACAAGCTTTTGGTATGATTTTTGTCAACATTGGTAAACAACTGGGGGTTCCAGGTCAAGCATCTTTAATTACTTCTATTCCCGGTATTGTATTAGGCGTTATTAGTGTCATTTATGGCTCTCTAGGCGACTTTGTTTCGCTTAAAAAGATGACATTTCTGGGGATCATTTTATTTGTTGCCGGCTCCATAATTGGGTTTGCATTAGGACCTATTAATATCTGGGCTGTGGTTATTGCACGAGTTTTACAGTCTGCTGGAGGGCAAGTAGCGGGATCTGTCTTCTTGGTTTTAGTTTCTAAGTACGTTTCTAAGGCTAGTCGGGTATTATATTATCAAATTTTCGTAGCTGTCTTTCGATTTTCAGCTGCTCTAGGTGTTGTATTAGCTGGTTTAGTGGAAACAATTGATTGGCGTTGGTTATTTTTAGTTCCAATCGTTACTTTGTTCTTTATTCCTGCTTTAAATAGAAACTTACCGGATCTTCATGCTAAGGGTGCTAAGGTTGATGTAGTTGGGTTTACATTAATTGGTGCATTTGCCACTTCTGTAACGATGTACTTTACAGACAATACCATTTTTTGGGCAATTGCTTCCGTAATTACATTAATTGCGTTTTCAATCTATATTCACAAAGCCCAAAATCCTTTTATCACGCCACAATTCTTTAAAAATCCTTCATTTATAGCTGTTATGGCCGTTATTTTTGTGGGTTATTTCTTTAGTTACACAATTAATGCTGGCGTTAATGCTATCGGATTAAATGTATATCATATTTCATCAGCTAAAATTTCTAACATGCTTGTTTGGTCAATTTTATTAGCAGCTATTCTAGGGTTTGCGGGTCCAATTCTTAAAAAGTTAGGACGTACGTTATCGATTACTGTAGCATTGACATTTATGGGGCTTGGTTTGATTGCGGTTGCCTTCTTTATTCCAATGGGACCAGTTTGGTCGTTGGCAGTTGCGCCATGTATCTATTATTTTGGGACGTCTTTCTTTTATTCTCCAATCGTTGATAGTGCTACACTAACTGTGCCAGCCGAAGAATCAGGACGAGTACTTGGTGTAAATGACTTAGTCCAGGCCATAACAGGATCAATTGGTGTTGCAGTTTTTAGTGGCATGATGTCATCTGGATTTATGTCAGGGGGCAGTGTTGCGGGAATTGGTGCTGGGGTTGCTTCGACTTATGCTAATGTATTTATTGTTGGTGGCATTATAGTTTTAGCAGCTTTAGTTATTTATCTTGTATTCCACAAAGTAATTTATTCTCATGCAGATATTGATAAAAAACAATAAAAAGGAGTTTTGATTATTTATGAAGAAGAAAGTTATCCTAGATTGTGATCCTGGACATGATGATGCAATGGCATTGTTAATGGCAATTGCATCAGAAAAAATAGACTTACAAGCAGTCACAACTTCGGCAGGTAATCAGTTGCCAGAAAAAACATTTAATAATGCAAGAAAATTATTGTCATTAGTGCGACGTGAAGATATTCCAGTGGCAATGGGAGCGAGTAGACCCTTATTACGAGAGCTTATTATTGCTGACGATGTTCACGGAGAGTCTGGACTAGACGGAGCAGAGCTACCTAGCCCACAAATTGATGTTCTCATGACTAGTGCTAATGATTTAATGGCAGATATTCTACGGAATAGTGATGAAAAAGTAACATTTGTAGTCACGGGTCCAATGACTAATATGGCGATTTTCTTGTTGTCACATCCAGAATTAAAAGAAAAGATAGAGGCTATTTCTTATATGGGAGGTGCATGTTTTGGTGGCAATATCACCCCACAGGCAGAATTTAATATTTATGTTGATCCAGAAGCGGCAGAAGTTGTTGTAAAATCAGGGTTACCAGTGCATATGTTTGGTCTTGATGTGACATTAAAGGCACAGTTATTTGAAGAAGATGTTAAAGAAATTGGGACAATTAATAATCCTGTGGCCCAAGTAATGGCCGGTTTGTTGAACTTTTTTGGCCGCACAACTACACAGCCCTTTATGGCATCAGAAAATCATGTTGAAGGAATCCACATGCATGATCCATGTGCCATGGCCTATATTATTGATCCAACTATGTTTACTACGCTTAAAAAACATGTTGATATTGATACAAGTAATTCAATTTCAGCGGGTAGCACTATTGTTGACTATGACGAAGTTTTAGTTGGTGACAAGAATGTTAATGTTGGCTTTGATATTAATTTACCGCGTTTTCGAGAATTGGTCTTAGATACTATGAATTATTTTACAAAGTAGCGTTGTTAAACCATGTAATTAATATTAGTATATCTATAATATAGGACTCGAATAATGTTAGATTTCAAAAATAACATTATTTGAGTCCTTCATTATTTTCGTTTCTTTTAACTAGTTTTTAAGTTACTATTTGCAACTATGTTTATATACTCAAAAATAGTAATCAGACACATTGAGTAATAAAAGGATTGATTTAAGATAATAGGGTAATCCTTCTTGAAATGGTTAAAAGTGTTTTTGAATGACCTTCTTTTAAAATTTAAGGTCAAAAAAGACTACCTGTTAGCTAATCGGTAGCCTTTTTTGACCTTAAATTTTTTCGAATTAAGCTTTAATATAAGCAATTGCTTCAATTTCAACTTGAACATCTTTGGGTAGTTTTGAAATTTCGATAGCAGAACGTGCGGGGTAAGGTTCTTGTAAACGGCCCGCCATCACTTCGTTGATTTCAGCGAAATGCGATAAATCGGTCATGAAAACCGTGAATTTAACGACATCCGCTAAGCTCCCATTTTCTTGTTTTAAAATCGCTTCAATGTTAGTTAAACATTGTTGTGCTTGATCAGCGACAGTTGTTGCTTCAACTTCATTTGTGGCTGGGTTCAATGGAATTTGACCGGAAGTAATTACTAAATCACCTGCGCGGCGGTATGCGGAATAAGGACCTAATGCTTGTGGAATATTATTCATGTTAAATCATCCTTTCATCACTTTAGTTCGTTATTCAGTATATCACTTTTGTAAGCGTTACCGAAATGTTGTTTGATAATTCACATAACTTGCTTAGCGTGTTTTCACAATTCGCTAATGTTGGTTGCGGACCGGACTTTTCCAAGTGCCACTGCCGTAACCCATAATCGTTTTAATTGCGGGGATTAAGGTCATGACGAGGGCGACTGAATTGACCTGCCAATAAACCATCATATAAATTGGCATGAAGAACAGATAACGCAATTTGTGGGCTCGGTTGTCGACAATGACGGCGGCTAATAGCTGCATAACGCCAGCGACCATCTCGAAGCTGACAAAGATAAAGGCCATACAGAACATATGGTAAATCCGTTCGTAATTGCCGGTGAATAAGAAGCCGACGAAGGCAATAATAAAGAGAATCGTTGAGATAAAGAAGAATAACGACCATAGAATACTGAGCGTCTGATCTAAAATGAACGGAATCTTTTTCAATTGTTTGATGGGATGGCCTAAAATCTTCGTGAAGTTCGTTAACAAGACTTCGGTGCCGCCTTTAGCCCACCGTTTTCGTTGATGATAGAGCGGTTTTAATTTTTCGGGGACGTCCATGAAGAACACAATGTCGGGCGCAAAACTGGTTGTCCAACCGTTGAGTTGGTGGTCCCAAGCGATACTGATATCTTCAGTGGCGCGATCTTGCCGGAATAAACCAACGCTGATTAACGCGTCACGGCGGTACATCGTGTTGGCGCCACTATAAGCGTACATATTGCCCAAAGCGCTGACTTGACTACGTTTGATGACGCCGACAATACTAGCAAATTCAACCGTTTGTGATTTAGCCAATAGAGTACTCCGGTTTTGGACATCCATATTCGCTGTAACCGCGGCGATGTTCATTTGGGTTTCACCCATGAAATAGTTCATGTATTTCCAAAGGGCATCGGGTTCGGGAATCGAATCGGCATCGTTACTTAGGATAAATTCACCGCGCGCGAAACCAACGCCGATATTGAAAGCGTGGGCTTTACCCTGGTTCTTTTCGATGGTGATGACTCGTAAGTTAGGATAGAGGGTTTGCAGTCGTTGCAGAATTTCGGGGGTCGTATCGGTTGAACCATCGTCGGTCACGAGGACTTCGTAGTTGTGATAATGTAAGTCGGTCATTAAATAAGTGATGGTTTGTTCAATTAAAACCTCTTCGTTGTGGGCCGGAATCATAATTGTGACGAACGGTTCATCTTTAGTTTCAATGGGTTCAAATTCTTTGCGTTGGTAACGGTAGAGCACTTTGTAACAGATTACGCCGATTAACCAACTGAATGCGCCTAAAACGGGATAGGAAACGAGTAATAGTAGAACGAAATTTAAAATATTTTCAAAGGGACTGAGTGTCGACATAATTTCCATGGGCTAATCCTCGTATAATTTCTGAATAGTGTGGGTTTCTAAATTTTGATCCGGGTTGACGGTGTAACGGCGAACGCTTTTCCGAAAACTAGCCTGACCAAAACGATTCGTGTAAAAGGTCTCTAGTTTTGCTTTACGAACCCGTAGTTGTTCAGGATCGTATTGGACCTCTTTGCGCACGTGTTGTTTTATTCGATGGTTGTTGTGGAGTGTTGCGCCAACGATAATAATCGCTAAAATGATAAACGCAATTAAGAAAAATAAATCGTAAAAGTAGAATAAATCGCGGCCTTCAGCGTAGCGCCAAGCGTGATAAATGTGCGGTTTTTGTGCCAGAATAGTTGATGATAAGGTCCAATAAAGGGGAATGATAACACATAACCATAATAATATAATCACAAATGTTTGCCGGATTTTGAGCCACCAATGACCTTTCTGATAGTAATGATCAGTATAGCTGATTGGTTTTTCGACTTCTTCAGTGGATGTTTGTTTTGGTTTTTCTGTGGTCACAATAACGCCTCCTAAAGGGTTAGACGAGTTTTCAGAAAATAATAACTGTCTATATATAGGAATACCACATTCTGAAGTTGTTGTAAATTCGGATTATTTTTAATAAATATAATTATCGCGGTTAAATAGAACGGTTGTTTACAATCTATTGGACTAAAAAAGGCCACTCTGCGGTCAGCAGAGTGGTCTGATTGCTTAAAGGCTGCCCCAAACAATACTACCAATTAAAATCAGTAAAATTGTTAACCACAATAATTTACCGAGTGGGTGGTTCGGATTAATGGTGAGACCAACCCCGAAAGTTCGGGGAACGAAGAGTGGTGGTCGGGTACCTGGGATGCTCGGGAAGAAACTTTTAGAGCGGTAATAAGAAAGGATCACTAGCACGGTGGTGATGGCAATAATGATGATTGTGAGTAACCGATCACTGAAATCGGTTTTCAACCAGTTAGCGAGTAACGGTGTGGCAATTAATAACAGTATGACGGCGACTAGCGCATAGTCGAGATGTCGTTGTTTTTTAGCTTGATTGATTAATTGATAATCAGTCGTTACCTTTTGAACGTATTGTGAATCGGATTTGAGCATCGTGTCTAACGATAATGCATACAGATCACTGATAGCAATCAATAGCGGCACATCGGGTAAATTTTTGCCCGTTTCCCAATTCGAAATCGTTTGGCGGGTGGTGTGTAATTGGTCGGCAACCGCTTGTTGGGTCAGGTTTAATTCTAGCCGGCGTTGTTTCAAGATTGTGGCGAGCATCGGACGTCCTCCATGAATGTGTACCGTTAATTTAAATCATATGATAGCCTTAAAAATAAATTAAACAAGTCATTTTAGCGCAAGCGCTACTTGCAAGGTTGATAGACCGGTATCTTAGAAGCAATGTATTTTGTTACTTAAAAAGGTACAAAATACACCCTGATGTGCTCAGTGGCGAACAGGTTAAAAACTATTTCAATCAAGACGAAAAAATTTTATATTGTAAGCGTAGTCAAAAAGAGATTAATTATTTTAGGAGATGGCCAATTATGAAAAGAGATTTTATCGATACAAAAACTTACACACAAGCAGAAATCCAATATCTAATTGATTTGGGCTTACAAATCAAACACGATATTAAAGCGGGTAACTATCCACAATTACTTAGTAATCGGACTTTAGGGATGTTGTTTGAAGAATCTTCAACCAGAACACGAGTGTCCTTTGAAACTGCTATGACGCAATTAGGTGGACATGCACAGTATTTAGCACCTGGGCAAATCCATCTAGGTAGTTCCGAAAGTGAATCATTAGGCGATACTGCCATTGTATTATCCCGATTGGTTGATATTTTAATGGCTCGAGTGGCGACCCATAAGACAATTGAAACAATTGCGAACGCTGCAACAGTTCCTGTTTTAAACGGTATGACTGATTATAATCATCCAACACAAGAAATTGGGGACATTATCACGATGGCTGAACATTTACCAGCGGGTAAAAAATTGAGTGATTGTAAAGTCGTTTTCGTCGGGGATGCAACTCAAGTTTGTGTGTCATTGATGTTTGTCGCAACTAAAATGGGAATGCAATTTGTTCAATTTGGGCCTAAAGGCTATCATATTAAACCTGAAACATTGGCAATTGGTCAAAAGAATGCTGAACTTTCAGGTGGCAGTGTTTTAATCACAGAAGATGCTGAAGAAGCGATGAAGGATGCCGATTTTGTTTATACCGATGTTTGGTATGGTTTATACGAATCACCATTATCATACGATGAACGGATGGCAATCTTCTATCCTAAATATCAAGTAAATGATCAATTAATGGCTAAAGCTGCACCACATGCTAAATTTATGCATTGTTTACCAGCTAATCGCGGGGAAGAAGTAACCGATAGTGTCCTAGATTCAAAGGCATCAGTTGCTTGGGATGAAGCTGAAAACCGGTTGACGGCAATGCGAGCTTTATTAGTTTATCTAATGGCACCAACTATGAATTATTCGACTGAAACACTTGATCATTTAAACGATGAAACATTGAAAGCTTTATTGATTAATCGCGTTGATTCAACGAAGTAAAGATCAGTTGGTTAATTAGTGGATGAATAGATGAGGGTGGCAATATGCAAAAAAAGAAAAAGTTCCGACTGTTTGATGCAGTCTTAATGGCAGTAGTCGTTGTTTTAGTAGTTGAGTCAGCTGCTCCAGCCGCAGCGATTGGCCCATCACAATTCTTTTGGTGGGGCGCATTACTATTATTCTTCTTCTTACCGTATGGTTTAATTTCTGCAGAATTAGGAACGACCTATAATGATGAAGGTGGTATTTATGACTGGGTCAGAAGAGCCTTTGGTCATAAATGGGGCGGGCGTGCAGCTGGTTATATTGGATTAATTTTCCAATTTGGATGGCTAGTCTTGCCGTTTTATTTAACGAAGTGATTGAACAAATCTTTCAAATTAAATTGAGTACTGGTGTCGGAATTGGCGTTGAACTGCTCTTTATTTGGATTGTCACACTCATTAGTTGTTATCCAATCGCGGATAGTAAATGGATTTTAAATTTTGCGGCGGTTGCTAAAGTGGTTATTATGGTTAGTGTTGGTGCGTTAGGTATTTATCACGCCGCAACTCAAGGCCTAGCAAATGATTTTTCGGGAACCGCAATGTTACCGAAATTTGATGCAACTAGTTTAAGTTATATTTCAGTTATCCTATTTAACTTTCTAGGATTTGAGGTCGTCGCTACGATGGCCGGTGATATGGAAAATCCTAAGAAACAGATTCCACAAGCAATCATCTGGGGTGGCGTTTTAATTGCGGTATTCTATCTATTTGCTGCCTTTGGGATGGGGGCTGCGATTCCAAGTAGTCAATTATCCGCTTCGGGTGGTTTAATGGACAGCATCTTATTATTGGTAGGCCACCATAACTGGTTCGTGATCTTGATCGGATTGCTTTTCATGTATACGTTAGCGGCCAATTTGATTTCTTGGTCAGCGGGTGTTAATTACGTTGCTCTGTACGCAGCCAAGAATAATGATTTACCAAGGGTCTTTAAAAAGGTGAGTGCTAAAAATGAGATGCCGATTGGCGCCACCATTTTAAATGGTGTCATTGCGACTGTTCTAGTAGTCGCTGCACCGTTTATTCCAAATCCTAATATTTTCTGGGCGTTCTTCTCATTAAACGTGGTCGCATTATTAGGATCATACATTCTAATGTTCCCAGCTTTCTTACGGTTACGTAAAATCGATGCTAAACGAGAACGACCATTTAAAATTCCCGGTAATCGCTGGGTAATTCGATTAATGACGTATATTCCGTTGGTTCTGTTGATACTGACGTTGATTTTAACGGTCTTTCCATTGAATGGTAGTCAGGCAGAATTAAATAGTAAATTGCCAATTCTATTAGGTACGATTGTCACAATGGTGATTGGTGAAATATGTATTCGACATGCAGAAAAACAAGTTAAAGAAGATTCAGAAAGGAAGTAATCAAATGAAAACATTACAAACTTCTCCTAAAAAAGATGGCTACCGGATGCCTGGTGAATTTGAAGCGCACAAGGGTGTCTATCTATTATGGCCAGAACGTCCTGATAATTGGCGTGAAGGGGCTAAACCAGCGCAAGCAACTTTTGCAAAAGTTGCAGCAGCTATTTCAGAATTTGAAACCGTGACGGTTGGTGTTAGTGATCGTCAGTATACGAACGCTCGGCATATGTTAGCTGATAATGTGACCGTTGTTGAGATGTCAAATGATGATTCATGGATTCGGGACTGTGGACCAACTTTTGTTGTGAACGATAAAGGCGATATTCGAGGCGTTGATTGGACGTTTAATGCTTGGGGCGGTTTAGTCGATGGTTTATATTTCCCATGGGATAAAGATGATCGTGTTGCTCAAAAAGTTTGTGAGTTGGAACATCGTGATCGCTATCGGTTAGACGATTTTATTCTTGAAGGGGGTTCAATCCACGTCGATGGTGAAGGCACCTTGATTGTTACTGAAGAATGTCTATTATCCGACGGCCGTAATACACAACTTTCTAAAGGGCAAATTGAAAGTATTTTAAAAGAATATTTAAATGTCGAGAAAATTATTTGGTTGAAGAAAGGGATTTATTTAGACGAAACCAATGGACACGTTGATAATATCGCTAATTTTGTCAAACCAGGGCAAATTGCATTGGCGTGGACGGACGACCAGAGCGATCCACAATATGCGATTTCTAAAGAGAATTATGATATTTTAACACATGAGACCGATGCTAAAGGGCGACATTTACAAGTTGAAAAACTGTATCTACCGAAACCGATTTTAATTACAGCTAAAGAAAGTGAAGGCGTCGATGCTGTTGACGGGACGTTACCACGTTTGGAAGGCGATCGTTTAGCAGCTAGCTATGTGAACTATTACACTGCAAATGGGGGTATCATTTTCCCATTATTCGATGATCCAATGGATGAAAAGGCTAAAGCGACCCTTCAAGAATTATATCCAGATCGTAAAATTGTGGGCGTACCAGCCCGTGAAATTTTATTAGGTGGTGGGAATATCCATTGTATTACACAACAAATTCCTGCTGGCCGCTAGGAGGTTATTATGGCTAAAGTGGTCGTTGCACTAGGTGGAAATGCGATTTTATCAAATGATGCTTCTGCCGATGCTCAAAAAAAAGCCGTTAAAGAAACGGTCAAAGCATTAATCAAGTTTGTTAAGAATGGTGATCAGTTAATTATTACGCACGGTAATGGCCCACAAGTTGGTAATTTGTTATTGCAACAGCAAGCTACTGACAGTCAACAAAATCCAGCCATGCCTTTAGATACGTGTGGTGCGATGACTCAGGGGAGTATTGGTTATTGGTTTCAGAATGCCTTTCAAGAACAATTAGCCATTAACGGAATCAATAAAAGTGTGGTCTCAATTGTGACTCAAACAATTGTTGCTGCTGATGATTCAGCGTTTAAAAATCCTAGTAAGCCAATCGGTCCGTTCTATGGGACAGCAGAATTGGCACAAATTAAACAAGAACATCCCAATTGGGAAATGATGGAAGATGCTGGTCGGGGTTACCGACGGGTTGTACCATCACCAAAACCAGTTGAAATTAAAGAATATCCAGCGATTAAGCAAATTATTGCTGCGGGGATTATTCCGATTGTTTCTGGTGGCGGTGGGATTCCAGTCATTCAAAAAGGACAACAACTTATTGGGACCGAAGCGGTAATCGATAAAGATTTCAGTGCGGCTAAGATTGCTGAATTAGTCGATGCTGACCAGTTAATTATTCTAACTTCTGTCGGTGGCGTTTTCTATAATTTTGGGAAACCCAATCAAGAAGAGATTTTTAATGTGACAGCCACTGAAATTCAAAAACACATCGCAGCCGATGAGTTTGCGAAAGGGAGTATGATGCCTAAGGTTAAAGCCGCTGTCCAATTTGTTGAAAAGACAGGGAATCCCGCTGTCATTGGGGCTTTAGAAGATGTCAGTGACATTATTAAGGGGACCAAAGGGACTGTTATCCACCAATAAGGCTTCAAAGGCGACTAGTGAATTGACTAGCCGCTTTTTGGCTATTATTAGTAATATATTAAATATGAAAGTCGAGTTTAATTATGAAATTACTAGGTTCAACACCACAAAAAGATCACTTTTATTTACCAGCCGAAACCGTCAAGCATCAAGAGTCAATCATGATGTGGCCGGAGCGTTCCGATAATTGGCGGAATGGCGCAAAACCAGCACAACGTGTATTTGTCGAGATTGCAACGATCGTTAGTCGCTATGAATCTGTGATAATGTTAGTTTCCAAAGAGCAGTATCAAAATGCACGGCAATTATTACCAGCAACCATTAAAGTCATTGAGATGAGCTACAATGATGCGTGGATTAGAGATATTGGGCCGACGTATCTATTGAATCAGCGAGGAAATATTCGCGCAGTTGATTGGCGATTTAATGCTTGGGGTGGGTTGGTTGATGGACTGTACTTCCCTTGGGATATGGACGATCAAGTTGCTCAAAAATTATGTGAATTAAAGGGAATCGATTATTATCGCTTGGAACAATTTATCTTAGAAGGTTGTGCTTTTCATACGGACGGCGAAGGCACATTAGTCGTGACTGAAGAATCGGTATTATCAGAGGGGCGTAACGGGCAGTTAGCAAAACCCATTGTTGAAACAATACTGAAAGCCTTTTTAGGTGTTGAGAAGATTATCTGGTTACAAAAAGGTTATTTCATGGATGAGACTAACGGTGATGTTGATAACATGATCAGTTTTGTGCGTCCTGGGGAAATCTTACTGACATGGACCGACGACCAAGCTGATCCTCAATATATTAGTTCGAAACAAGCCTATGATACGCTAAGCAAAGCAGTTGATGCTAAAGGTCGAAAATTAATTATCCATAAGTTACAGATGCCGAAGCCTTTATTTGCAACAGCTGCAGAAAGTTCAGGGGTTGATCCGGTCAATGGGTTATTACCGCGGTACCCCGGCGACCGGTTAACCGCCAGTTATGTTAATTATTATCTGCTAAATAATGCGCTAATTTTACCGATTTTTGATGATCCACAGGATGGCGTTGCGCTTACTTTGTTGACAAAGCTTTTTCCAAATCGAAAAATAGAAACGGTATACGCAAGAGAGCTACTACTAGGCGGTGGCAACATCCATTGTGTCGTAGCGGCCTTACCGACGTATACGGAGGTATAAGATGAATTTTTTTGAAATTGTGAATGCTAACGTTGAAAAGCTGAATAAAAATGAACAGACGTTATTAGATTTTGTCATCAAAAATATGGATAGTGTCAAAAATAAAAACATCCGCGAATTATCAGCTGAATGTTTTGTATCGACAACCACCTTTTTAAGATTTGTTCGTAAAATCGGTTTTTCGGGATACAGCGAATTTGTCACGGTCATTAAATATACGGTACTCAATCAAAATGAGACTGAAGAAACGCAACCATTTGTTGTCGATCAGACCGCCTATCGCGAAGAGTATTTAAAGAATATTAATGAAACGGTCCGTGTTTTGGATAACATTAAATTAAATAGCATCGTTTCCCTGATGCAACAAAAACCAAAACTCTATTTTTTCGCAAAGGGCTTTAGTAAATATGCCGCTGAGTATATCGAATATTTATACACGTTGAGCGGTTTTATCGTTATCTTTCCGAAGAATTATGAACAACGACAACTGGCTTATCGGAATATCGATGCAACTGATATTTTATTTGTATTTAATTATGATGGGGAAGATCATGAACTGATTGAGATTCTACAAATTATTGAAAGAAAGTGCCAATATGCAAAGTTAATCTCAGTGACTGGGGCTAATAACAATACAATTCAAAATATGAGTGACATTAATCTTTATCTATTTACAGATGAATTTTATCAAAATAAAATAGAAATGACATCACATGTTTCGCTCATTGCGATTATGGAATTATTGTTGTATCAATATAATGAAATAACGAAAGCTTAGCCGCTATCAACTCAGTGTGAGTCATTGTATAATGAAGCCAATAAGTTAGTGGAGGGCAATCATGACAGTTGAAGTCAGTGTTAAACAGACGGATGAATTAACGGCGCCGGAGTTATTAGATATCTTAAAAGCACGGGTTAAGGTTTTTGTGGTTGAACAACAGTGTCCGTATCAAGAGGTTGATGATCAAGACGACCAGGCGTACCATTTAGTGTTACGCGAAAATGGGCAACTGGTCGGTTACACGCGGATTATGGTGGAGACTGATGAAGTCCATTTTGGTCGTGTATTAGTGCCTAAAGAATACCGTCAACGCAAACTAGGTCGGCAGTTAATCACCAGTACGTTAGCCGAAATTAAGCAGTCGTTTCCCGGCAAGCCGGTTAGAATTGGCGCGCAAAACTATTTGAGAACTTTTTACGAAAGCTTCGGATTTAAAGCCGTTTCAGACGTATATTTAGAAGATGAGATTCCGCATATTGAGATGGTATTAAAATAAAAAAGTGCCAGCCGTGATGATTAATCGTGGCTGACACTTTTTTAAATGTTTTGAAACGGTAGATTTATTAACGTCAAACAATTCAGCCATCGATTTCTGAGTGGTCCAGATTGTATTGTCACTAATGAGTACATCGACATTAATATAGTGTTTATCTTCATCTTAGCAGTCTCCTAAAATAAGACAATAAAAAAGTGATAAGGACAATTCCTAAGAATTGCACTTACCACTTTATCATGTATACTTGATGGGTGGTCAGGGGATCGAACCCTGGACCCACGGATTAAGAGTCCGTTGCTCTGCCAGCTGAGCTAACCACCCATTCGGTGTTGCGCCTTACGACTTAAATATCATAGCATGTTTATGCAGTCTTTGTAAATACTTTTCTGTGATTTTTTTAAATAAATAGGTTGTGGGAGTAAGATTAGTTGCCTATTGCGACAAATCGTATCGTGATTTAATCCGAAGCACCCAGGTTGGTTGCGGTTTAAAAACGGTGGCAGATTTTGAATTGCGCTAAAAAAATGAGTATAATAGAGAACAAAGCATCCAAGGAGGATACTAAAATGGCTAAAAAAATATTGGTAGTTGATGATGAGAAACCAATCTCCGACATTGTTAAGTTTAATTTAACGAAAGAAGGGTACGAGGTTTACACTGCGTATGACGGACAAGAAGCATTAGATCAAGTTGAAGAAGTCGTGCCAGACCTGATTTTGTTGGACTTAATGTTACCTAAAGTCGACGGTCTCGAAGTGGCTCGTCAGGTGCGTAAATCGCACGATATGCCGATTATTATGGTCACCGCTAAGGATTCTGAAATTGATAAAGTGATTGGGCTCGAATTAGGGCTGATGACTATGTCACGAAACCTTTCTCCAATCGGGAATTAGTCGCGCGAGTTAAGGCTAATTTACGCCGGCAAGGGAATACCAGTCAATCTGATAAAGAGGCCAGCGAAGAAAATCATGAAATTAAAATTGGCGATTTAACGATTCATCCAGAGGCCTATATTGTGTCTAAACGGGGGACTAAGATTGAATTAACCCATCGTGAATTTGAATTGCTTCATTATTTAGCGAAACATATTGGTCAAGTCATGACCCGCGAACATTTGTTACAGACGGTTTGGGGTTACGATTATTTTGGTGATGTTCGGACGGTCGATGTGACGGTTCGTCGGTTACGTGAAAAAATTGAAGATAATCCTAGTCATCCTGAATGGCTCGTCACCCGCCGGGGCGTTGGTTATTATTTGAGAAATCCGGAGCAGGAGTAGATTTAACGCATGAATAAGAAAATTCGCCTATTTCAATCGATTCATTTTAAAATCGCGATTGTTTTCGTGTTACTGCTACTGGTCACGCTAGAAGTGATTGGGGCTTCTTTTGTCAAACAATTAGAAGCGCAGAATGTGAAGGATTTTAAACAATCGTTACAAGTGACGCCCTATATTCAAAATCAATTGAGTAGCGAGTTAGTCAACGATAACGGTAGTACGAATAAGAATGTTAAAGAAATCATCGGGGATATGGGCAATTCTGCCGAGGTCCAAGTGATTGATAGTAACGGTACGATTCGCGGCGTCACCAATCTGAATAACCAAAGTACGATTGGTCAGAAAACTCGGAATTCGCGGGTTAAACAAGCGATTTATTCGGGTCATACCGAACAAGAAGTGGTTTATAGCGAAAGCCAAGGAAGTTACTACACCGCGATTCAACCGTTAACCAATTCAACGGGTGATAATAATACGGTTGTCGGCGCCGTTTATATTCGGGCTAGTATGGAAGACGTTTATAAGGGCATTTCGTCGATTACGGTGATTTTCTTGACGTCGTCTTTGATTGCCGGGTTGTTAGGAATCGTCTTATCAATTGTTATTTCCCGGGCAATTACCCGCCCGATTGATGAAATGAAGAAACAAGCGATTCAAATGGCGCGCGGGGACTATTCTGGTCAAGTGCAGATTTACGGGCAAGATGAGTTGGGCCAATTAGCAATTGCCGTCAACAACTTATCGGTCCGGGTTGAAGAAGCCCAAGAAGCATCTGAATCAGAACGACGCCGGTTGGATAGTGTCCTCAGTCACATGACCGATGGGGTGATTGCGACCGATCGCCGCGGCAATATTACGATTATTAATGAAACGGGTCAAGATTTCTTAAACGTGACGAGTGATGACATTATTGGACAGTCATTACTAAAAGTGTTGAATATCGGTGAGGAATTTACCTTGCGTGATTTATTAGAAACCCAACAAGAAATGGTCTTGGATTTTTCCAATCAACAGGAACATGATTTAATTCTACATGTTGATTTCTCGTTAATTCAAAAAGAAACCGGCTTTATTAGCGGGTTAGTTTGTGTGCTCCACGATGTCACGGAACAACAAAAAAATGAACGCGAACAACGTGAATTCGTTTCGAACGTTTCGCATGAATTACGGACGCCACTAACCAGTGTTCGGAGTTATATTGAAGCGCTGAACGACGGTGCGTGGCAAGATCCAGAAGTCGCACCGAACTTTTTGAAGGTGACCCAAGAAGAAACTGACCGGATGATCCGGATGATTAATGATTTATTGAGTTTGTCGCGGATGGACCAAGGAACGTCCAAGATGAATTTAGAGTTTGTGAATCTTAATGAATTCTTTGGTTACGCGTTAGACCGGTTTGACATGATGATTAAACGGGATCAAGAACATGAAAATGATTTGGAACCAGTCGTGACGGGTAAATTGCCAACTGACGATCCAAATAAAAAATATAGCATCAATCGTGATTTCACCAATCGTGATTTATGGGTCGAAATTGATACCGATAAATTTATGCAGGTTGTCGACAATATTATGAATAATGCGATTAAATATTCACCAGATGGTGGTGTGATTACCTGTCGGTTGTTAGAAACCCATCGACACGTAATTCTAAGCATCTCTGATCAAGGCTTAGGGATTCCTCGGAAAGACTTAGGCAAGATTTTTGACCGCTTCTACCGTGTGGATAAGGCCCGTTCACGGCAACAAGGTGGCACGGGGTTAGGCTTAGCGATTTCTAAAGAAGTGATTGAAGCCCATCATGGTCGAATTTGGGTTGATAGCCAAGAAGGTAAGGGATCGACGTTCTACATCTCGTTACCGTACGAACCGATTGAAACTGACGGGGGTGATTGGGATGAGATTTAATAACTTTTTGATGCGGCTTGGCTTGATTCTGGCCATCGGGATTAGTCTGTTATTATCGTGGAAAATTTGGACCAATAATTCGCATTATGAACGGCAAACCGATAGCCAAACAACGCAGAAGACGCCAACCCGCAATGCGGATCACCAATTGGCAGACACCTTTTTGCCAACACAGGTCCTGTGGCGGCAATCAGATCAAAGTGAATTATTGTATAACTCGAAGGAAAATATTGTGACGCAATTGAAGAAAACGTTGAAAAAAACACAAATTGCGGCCTTTAAAAAGGTTAAATTGAACGAAACGCGGTATGGCCAACAGCTAAAAACGGATAAAACGGTGACGTTGTTGTATCCGGATGATGTGACTTACGGTATTTTGAAAGAAGTTTTTAGTTACCAAGGGACTAACCGCGGTGGGATTAAAAATAACGCAACCTTCAACCGGATTCAAATTACGTTAGGGAGTAAGACGGCTGATTTATGGTTATTGAATGATCGCACCAAAGTGGGTTACCAAGCGGAATTGACTGGTTTTTCGAAACAGAAAATTAAGGAACTGGTCAATGCATCGGATGTTCATCTGAAGGTTGAAGAACAATTTTTAAATCACAAACCATTGATGTACGTAGCGGCCAATCAACAATTGGCGCCATACAGTTATTTGGTCAATCAGCAACCGGAAAACTATTACATTTCATCACTCTTAAATCAACAGAACACCGATAGTATCAACACGAAAGAACAAGGTGATAGTGCGATTTATACGGATGGGACCGATAGCGAACAGTATAAGCGCTTGACCATCGATCATAAAACGGGTGAGATTTCGTTTATCAAGTATGAAGACGTCGCTGTACCTAAAACAACAACTAAACAGTTTGAAACCAGTTTCGATGCGTTGTTGAAGACGGGAAATTCGTTAGCCGGGATGCGCTATTACAGTCACGATGAAAAGACGGACACGACGACGTTTAGAACGTATGTCGAAGGGTTCCCAGTCTTTTATCAAACTAATTTTGGTAGCGTCAAGGTGCAGCTCTTACCAACGGGCCAACGCGTTGATTTTTCGAATTACAGTTTGCAAGTTCCAGTCCCCGCTGAAGATCATCAGGTGACATTGGACAGTACTGAATCGGTATTAAATCAACTGACGCAAAATGGTTTCTTGCTAGAAGACGTTGATAATATCCAGGTTGGGTATGAATGGACCAAAGAAAGTGATAACGATCAAGTGATTGATTTGAATCCGACTTATTTTATTCAATATCAAGGGACTTGGCGGAGTTTGTCAGCCTTATTGGCGCTAAAGACTGAATTAACCGAAGGGAGCTGAATTAATGGATTTCCGAAGAATTGAAATGATTTTTATTGCGATTTTTATTGCACTCGATATCTATTTATTTATCTCGCTCAAGGATAATCAGGCGGTCAGTTCGACGGCCATCACCAGTGGTTCGCAAACGAGCCAAATCTTAAAAGATTTGAAAGATGATCAAATTACGGTTAAACCACTCTCGAATGCTAAAGAAGACGGTTATTATTTAGCCAGTCGTCAAAAGGATCAAACTAAGTTGGCAACGAGTAGTCAACAACTCACTAATCAAGTCGTTAGCTTCGATAAGACGCAGAAAACTTTAATCAGTGAGTTAGATAAGCCGTTAACTTATCGGAAAAATCACGCATTATTAGCCGTTAAAGCGTTTATGAAATCGAATAATAACGTTGTTTTAGCGGATCAATACCGTTATTCGCCGGAATTATCCAGTGATCAACAGGTCGTTTTCGTCCAAAAAGTACCAGGTGGGGTTATGATGGATGAACATGGCCAGCTAGTTTTCCTGATTGAAGATGGTCAGATTAATCAATACACCCAAACATATGCGAACAAGATTCAAATTTTGCGGGAAAAAGAAATGACTAAGGTGAGCGCTAAAGAAGCGGTGATTGATTTATACACGGATAATGAAATCCCGAATAATTCTAAGGTCAGTTGGGTTAAATTAGGCTATAGTGCGTTGCTAGATGCAAACAGTAGCACCGTTTACGTGCCGGTTTGGCAAGTGGCGATTGAAAACAAGAATTCTAAAAGCGTCGTCGTCAAACGAATTAACGCCTTTACCGGAGCGTTGATGAAAAATCGAAGCGATGTGCAATAGTCAATTAGGGGATAACAATCAAATGAGCGAAAATGATCAAATGCAAGTTAGTATCTTAGCAAGTAGTAGTTCAGGCAACACAACGTATATCGAAACGCCGCAACATAAAATTCTGGTGGATGCTGGGATGAGTGGCAAACGGGTGCAAGATTTAATGCACAGCATTGGTCGTGATTTAAAAGACGTCGATAGTTTATTAGTAACGCATGAACATCGCGACCATAGTAGCGGTGTGGGTGTCTTAGCACGCCGGTACGGGATGGACGTTTATGCCAATCAACCGACTTGGGATGCGATGGCTTCGATTATCGGGAATGTCCCCGGTGAACACCAACACCTATTTGAAATGGGCAAAACCAAGACATTAGGCGACATTGATGTAGAGAGTTTTGGCGTCTCACACGATGCAGCCGCAGCCCAATTTTATCAATTTCACCATAATGATCGGTCGTTTGCGATGTTGACTGATACGGGTTACGTGTCTGATCAATTACGGGGGACGCTAGCCAACGCCAATGCCTATTTGGTGGAATGTAACCATGATTTAGAAATGTTACGGATGGGTCAGTATCCGTGGTCGCTTAAGCAACGGATTTTGAGCGATACCGGCCATTTATCCAATGAAGATGGCGCGGCCGCTTTAATGGCGTGCATGGGCCAACAAACTAAAAAGATTTTCTTAGGCCATTTAAGCCAAGAAAATAATATGAAGGAATTAGCCCATTTAACGGTCGCGTCAATTATGAAGGAACATGATTATGGTGTCGGCACTGACTTTGAAATCTTAGACACCGACCCAGCAATCGCCGATCCGTTGTTCGCAGTTTGAAAATGAGTGCGTTGAGTTGCGGTCAGCAACTGAGCATTAACAAAAATCACCAGTTATCTTGAACTTAAGATAATTGGTGATTTTAGGTTAAGCGGAAGTTGTTGCAACTCAAAATCACGTTATAAAATGAGTGCCCACACCCACGGTTTGATTCTGAGCATTAGCCTAGTCTGGTGAATAAAGGCCGCATTATGGACTTTGTTTGCCAGACGTAGCTAAGCACAGAAACTTATCGGTAGAAGCACGTTAAAATAGAAGTGTCTAACTTCAGCCGGTTAACTTCTGAGTATAGCCTAGATTTTTTGATTTGAACGGAGATTGATACCTGCTATCACGGCCTATATTTCTCATTCTACAAGACATTTCAGTTGTTTTTGGCGGGTAAATCGTCTAGAATTCACAATATAAAAACAATCATTAATTCAAAACTTGTTCATAATTTTTTCAAATTTAGCGTTTATGATAGAGTCATCGAGTAAAAGAATAAAATTAGAAAGTTTGGGTGATTTAGTATGAATCAAAATTCAGGTTTAATGAAAACAGCAGTGGTTGCCGTTATTTCAGCGTTGATTGGTGGTGGGGTTGCCTATACGGGACTTTCAAAGTTTGGGCCAACTGCCAATGTGTCAACGACGGCGCAAACACCTACCAAATCTGGGACGACTAAAATCAGTAACGTCAAAGTTAATTCGTCATCACAAACCACAACGGCTTTCAGTAAAGTTAAAACGGCCGTTGTGTCAGTGGTCAACTTACAAAAGCAAGCAGAATCATCTGGTGATTTAAGCGCGCTATTCGGATCAAGCGATAGCGATAGTAGTAGCACCACTAGTGGCAGTAGTAGCAGTAGTGATCTGGAAGAATCTAGTGAAGGATCCGGCTTAATCTACGAAAAGAAAGATGGTAAAGCCTACATCGTGACTAATAATCACGTCGTGGCTGATTCCGATAAATTGGAAGTCATTCTAAGTGATGGGACTAAATTAGAAGCGAGCCTAGTCGGGACAGATGCTGTTTCCGATTTAGCCGTCTTAAAAATTGACGGGTCTAAAGTCACAAAAACAGCCACGTTCGGTGATTCCGATAGTATTAAGGCTGGTGAATCAGTCTTAGCGATTGGTTCACCACTCGGGTCAGAATATGCGACATCTGTGACGCAAGGGATCATTTCAGCCAAGAAGCGGACCATTGATGTGACCGACGAAACAACGGGTCAAGCAACCGGTCAGGCAACGGTTATTCAAACCGATACGGCGATTAATCCGGGGAACTCCGGTGGCCCACTCGTGAATATGGCGGGTCAAGTGGTCGGCATTAATTCGATGAAGCTAGCGTCAAATGGCGATACAACGGTTGAAGGGATGGGCTTTGCCATTCCAAGTAACGAAGTTGTTAAAATTATTAATCAATTAGTTGAAAACGGGAAAGTCGTTCGCCCAGCTTTAGGGATTAGCGTGATTGACTTGACCAACATTTCGTCAACGCAACAATCCTCCATTTTGAAATTGCCAACGTCCGTTAAGAGCGGGGTTGTCGTGGCCTCTGTGACGAATAGTTCAGTCGCTAAAAAGGCGGGCTTGAGTAAATACGACGTGATTGTCGGCTTAGGCGGTAAGACCGTGACGAGTGTCGCTGACCTACACACGATTTTGTACAGTTATAACATGAATAGCACCGTTGAAATTCAGTATTACCATAACGGTTCATTGAAGAAAACGACCGTTAAATTAACGCAATCAGCTTCGACTGATAGCAGCAGTACAACAACTAAATAAGTGCGTTGAGTTGCGCTTAGCAACTGAGCATTAACCAAAAATACCCCAGTTATCTTGAGTTTAAGATAATTGGGGTATTTTGTAGTTAACCAGAAAAGGTGATGATCCTTAAGGGAAACACCTTTGCTTTTTTGAGGGTCTTAAATGATAGCGTGTAAAAACTGGTTTATAACGGGCTTAACATTCCGGAACGTTAAGTTTTAAGAATGTCAATGTGGATACTAAGTTGGATTAATCAGCAACAAATTGTGGATAAGTCTGTGGATTGTGGGTATAACACGGTCGATTGAGCACCACTGTTATCCACAAGTTGACAAAACATCAGTGGATAACTATTTATTTAAAATTATAATCTAATTATAAATGCTGCTATAACAGTGTTTGCAATCTAAAAACGAGTAATTTAAAGATTTCTTAAATAGTGGATAACTTTTTTGATAAAAAAAAGTAAAAAAATTTTCGAATCGATTATTTTGTATCAAGAAAATTTCAGGACACCATATTTGGGACGAACACCTGTGCATATGTGGATAATTTTTGTGGATAACTTGTCATTTTGGGTGATTTCCTGTGTATCCCTTTTTTTTCGACTCATTTTCGCATAAACTATAAAGAGATAGTAGGAGGATTTCGATGAATATTAAAGTGATTACCGTGGGTAAGTTAAAAGAGAAATATTTGAAGGCCGGGATTGCGGAATACGCCAAACGGCTCGGTAAGTTTTGTAAATTTGAAATGATTGAAGTCGCGGATGAAAAGGCGCCTGAATCACTGAGCGATTCAGAGATGGCAACCGTTAAAGATAAGGAAGGCGAACGGATCTTAAACAAGATTAAGGATAAGGAACACGTGATTGTGCTCGCGATTCAAGGCAAGCAGCGTGCTTCCGAAGAATTCGCCAAAGAAATTGCCGATTTAGGGACTTACGGTAAATCCGACATTACCTTTGTAATTGGGGGTTCACTCGGGACCAGCGACGCGGTCAACAAACGCGCTAACGATGCGCTTTCGTTTGGCAAACTAACCTTACCGCACCAATTGATGCGTTTGGTCCTAACCGAACAAATCTACCGCGCGTTCATGATCAATGTCGGGAGTCCGTATCACAAATAGGATGTATAAAAACGAGATCCGATTATCAATCCGATAATCGGGTCTTTTTTGATGCACTGAGCAATTTTAAATGGATTAACACGTGCAATTTGCAAGGAAAAACGCAGGTTGTGGCACGTTATCATTGGCTTTGTTCTTTTGATAACATAACTAATGACGAGATTAGTGGCAAGAAACTTGGAAAGAGGTGTCAGGTGTGTGAAAGTTGAGCGGGAAAATCTGCAAGATGTTTATAGTCAATTATTCGATTTAATTGGGGAAGAAGCGATGTTGAAAGTTTATTCAGCTTATCGGGGTCAACAATTAACATTACCAATGCGCATGTACGCGGGGGATAAGGTCGCTAAATCGGTTCAAAAACAATTTAATGGCCATAATTCAGCTGCGTTGATGCATAAATATGATTATTCACAACGGTGGATTAATAAAGCGATTAGTCAGATTGATGACGTGGAGAATCAATAAGAAATATCGGGGGAATGAGTCATGATGTATTGTCAAAATTGTGGGCAACAAATTAAACAAGGTATTAAATTTTGTCCTTATTGTGGGACGCAACAACAAGTAAATGAGCCAAATCAACAAATGAATGGTCAACAGGCCGCTCAAAATCAATATCATAATCAAGCGCCGCAAGGGAATAATCAACCGAATAATTTTGTGAATAAAACGCAACAATTCCAACAACAATTTCAGCAGTTTCAACAACAATACAATGGTGATGCTACCAATCAACAACAGTTAGGTTTTATCGGCAGTACTAAATACGCCATTGCGCACTGGAATGATTTTAAAACGCCAGAAAGTCGTAAATCGATCTTCTGGTGGTCAGAATTAGGGATTATGATTGCTTTTATTGTAATAATGTTGATTGGAATGGTAATTATAACTATTTCTAGTAGTCTATTAGAAACATTAGGAGTTGTAGTAACACTTGTTGTATATTTGATATACGCGGTTCTGTCTGTTTTGGCGACTGTTTTAGGATTATCTGCAGGTGTACGTCGTCTTAGATTTTTAGGGAAAGAGCCATGGCTTATCGTACTTTATTTAGTACCGGTTGTTCAATGGTATATTCTTTATTTAATGCTGATTGACAAGCCCCAACCACAAATGAATCAGTGGAATCAACAGGGTTATCCTAACCAAAATATGGGTCAACCCAATCAACCACAAGGTTATCAGAATTTTAATGGACAACAACCACCAATGAATGGTAATCCATCAGGGTATGGCTATCAGCAACCAATGAACGGTGGCCAAACAATGTACCAGAATAACGAACAAGAAACGACTGATCAACCTGAAATAAATCCGGAACAGCCAATTAATCCAGATGACCGTCAGCCGAATCAGAAGTAAGGGGGAATTGGTGGATGATAAAGTGTTCGAAATGTGGCGCAGATAATCCGCTCGAAGCAACATTTTGTGAAAGTTGTGGGCAAGCTTTGAATCAAAATAATCAAAATATTAATGAAAAACAATGTCCACAATGTGGGACTTTCAATGAATTGGCCGTGGCGTTTTGTACCAATTGTGGCTTTGTATTTCAACCGATTGAACGATCAGCTAAACGTAAAAAAATGGTTTGGCCGTGGTTATTGGGATTGTTGATACTAGTTTTGATTGTTGGTGGTAGCAGTTATTTTGTATTAACGAACGCACAAGATAAGTCGGTAACAACTCTGAAAAAACGGCAACCAAAATTAAATAACCGTCAAGAATCGGTGGCGAATTCGAAAGAAGAGGCCAGTATTGCTGCTGAAAATGCGTCATTAAAGAAACAAAATGCGAGTTCACAAGCCAGTGTTCAAAGTACGAATAAGGCTAGCTCAAGTTCGGCGGCGACTAGTTCTTCGGCTAAAACAAATCACGATCCAGTATTAAAAGCACCGGAGACATTGAGTAAGACCGATTTAGAGGGTCAATGGCAATTGGTTGAACGTGCGGGTGATCCGAATGAAGTGTTGCCGGTTAAAATTAATGCTGCAGGTAATGCTATCGTGATGACGACTAAAAATGGGGAAACCAGTACGATGTATCCTGAATCGATTAGATGGTCGTCGACCGATCAGTTAAATTATTTGGAAAGTGCGGATGCTCAATTTGCAATGACGATTGAGAAAAAAGTGATTAACGGACAAGAACGAGTCTTGTTAAAACATGTCGATGAGGGTAAAACAGCGTGGTACGAAAAACTTTAGCGCTTAGCGGGGGAGTATTAAAATGAAAATCGCGTATGGGATTGGCAGTTGTTTGTTAAGTGTTTTGTTATTAACGGGATGTGGGATTAATCCGGTAGACAAATCGGCCAAAACGTCGCAAAAAAGTCACGTTAGCCAACAACACGATAAACGTTTAGCCAGTTTAAAAGCTGAAAACAAGGCGCTTAAGCAACAGACTAGTCAAACAACGTCATCGCAATCGGTGGATAAGCAACAAGCTAGTCGTACGACTAGTCAGAGTGAGTCGAGTCAAACCGCGGCAACGGCGGAACAAGTTACGACGTTAACGGATACTCAAAAATTAACGATTACAACGCAATTTTTGGCGTGGGCTAGTTCGCGAGCAGCAACTGGAAATATGGCGGTCAGTGATTATTATTTCAACCACGGCTCAGGTGGTCTAGGTGATTGGTATGCGAATACGCCGGATGGCCAAGTTCAGGTTCAAGATAATCATCAACCTGGGGCAACTGCTTTTAACTTACACGCGATTGGCGGGGTCGTTTTCTACACCGCTAAAGATGGTCAAGTTGGGATTGATAGCACGCTTAAAAGCGGAACAACCGCACAAGGCTATTCAATTAATATGGATTTTGATCAACCAGCTAGTAAATATTTGCTAGCCGATAATGGCGTGGTTTACGAAGTAGCGCTTGGAAAAGGGACGAGTGTCAGTCCTGCAGACGGTTTTGGTGAATTTGCTGATAATGGTGGTGCTGGTAGCAATGCTCCGACGAGTACGTTCATTATTTCTAAAGATAGCGCTGCTCAAACGGAATTAGCTGAATTAATTCGAAATACCAAGGGGGAGTAATTAATGCGGATTAAATATAGTAGTGGGATTATTGGGTTGTTGAGCCTTATTTTGTTAGCAGGCTGTCGCACCAATGATAATCAATCAACTAAAAAGGCTGACCAAGAAAGTGCTCAAAAAGTAAGTCATCAGAAAAAGGTGGCTAAATTAAAAGCTGAAAAATAAATCATTGAAGAAAAAGAAAAGTACATCAATTGCGAGCAGTTCGGCTAAAGTCGCCTCTGAAACCAGTATTGCTGAGAGTCAATCAGTTGTTGCAGCGTCTGAGTCTGCCAGACAAGCGAGTGAAGTAGCCGTTCAAAGTGCGAGTCAATCAGTCGCCAACTCGGTTTCGGCCCAAGCGAGTTCAGCTGCAGCTGAGTCTGCTGCAGCGCAAACAGAAGCGGCAACCGCTGGGACAGCACCGGCATTTGCACCTGATATTAGAAGAACATTGGCCGAAACTTTTGGTTGCAACGTCAGTGCGCTAGGGAGTATTCCGGCTGAGACACTTGTTAAGATATACAAAGAATCAGCTGGTAATGGTGAGGATGTCGCGGGATTATATACCCGAGTTAAAAATCAATTCCCTGAAATTGGTGGTAATATTGCCGGTCCAGATAGTGTGGATTAGGCATATTAAAAAAAGATGTACTTCTAATGCTAAATGAGTCTTTCCTAATGTTTCTAATTGTGCTATCATTAAACCACAAAATAAAAACGTGTGGGAGCCAAGTAGGTCATTTTTGCGCTAACAGTGAGTTGGGGAATAGTGGAAACCCGACAAGTGGCAATTTGATTGAATAACCCTCCTTAAAGTTTCAGGCTGAAATGTAGCGCGCACAAAGTAGGCCTCGACGTTACCGGAACGTTATCACCGGCGCGCATGTTAGTGCGTTTAGTAGAGGTGGTCCGCAATTGCGGGCAACTTGGGTGGTACCGCGAAAAGTCTTTCGTCCCTTGTATTAGGGGGATGAAGGTTTTTTTTTTATTTTGTGAATTCAATGAGGGAGTCGATTAATATGCATTTAACCATACCAGAAAATTATGATCCAAAATTATCCAGACGGGAAACTCAGGCTGCGATTCGCTTTATTCGCGAAACGTTTCAGGATGAATTCGGCCAACAAATGAATCTATCCCGTGTGTCGGCACCGATGTTTGTCGATCACGCAATGGGGTTGAACGATAACCTCAACGGCGTCGAAAGCCCCGTGTCATTTACGATGGCCGATTTTGACGGGCACACGATTGAAATCGTCCATTCATTGGCAAAATGGAAACGGATGGCGCTCGCTAAGAATGATTTTGAACTACACGAAGGTCTCTACACCAACATGAACGCGATTCGTAAGGATGAAGATTTGGATAATTTTCATTCGATTTATGTCGATCAATGGGATTGGGAAAAGGTGATTGCGAAGTCTGAACGGACTGAAGCGACGCTCAAACAGACTGTCGAAACGATTTTTAAAGTAATTAAACACATGGAACACGAAGTTTGGTATCAATATCCGCAAGCAGTCCACCAATTACCCGATGCTGTCCATTTTGTGACGACCCAGGAATTAGAAGACCGCTGGCCGGCTAAAACGCCGAAAGAACGTGAGAATGCCATCACGCAAGAATTGGGTTGTGTCTTCTTAATGCAAATCGGTGGGTTGTTAAAATCGGGTCAACGCCACGACGGTCGGGCCCCAGATTATGACGATTGGACATTGAATGGCGATCTCCTATTCTGGTACGCACCGTTAAATTGTTCACTCGAATTATCGAGTATGGGGATTCGGGTCGATGAAGCTGCGATGCAACGCCAATTAAAAGCGGCGCACGCCGAAAATCGGGTGTCGTTACCGTTCCACCAAGCGCTATTAAACGGTAAATTGCCGTACACAATCGGCGGTGGCATCGGCCAATCGCGTCTTTGCTTATTATTATTGGGCAAAGCGCACGTTGGCGAAGTACAAACCAGCATCTGGCCCCAAGCGATGATTGACCAATGTGAAGCGGCCGGGATTCAGTTGTTGTAATCGATTGGGCTTGCTTTAAGAAGGTCGAAAGCTACTAACGCGTTGACAGTAAAAGCCCCTCTAAAAAGTTAGGTTAATTCAACTTTTTAAAGGGGCTTTTAACAATATTTGACAATGCCTTAAATTCAGTTAGCTTACTGTTCAAAATAAGCGATGGCTGCTGTCAAATTTGGATAGACTGCGACCGTTTTTGCCAATATTATCGGGGAGGGTCGGTGCATGTCGGGAATACAAATCACGGGGATGTTGGCTGCATTAGCGGCTTGGATACCTGCTTCACTATCTTCAAAAATTAAGGCTTCATTGGGGGCCAAGGCCATTTTAGTGCAGGCCTTATTGAAAATATCCGGGGCAGGTTTTCCGTGGTTGATTTCTGCATTAAAGGTCAAAGCGTCAAAGTAATGTTGGATATTATTTTGTTTCAAAATGAGTTGTGCCCGGTCTGCCATACTTGAAGTGGCGAGGCCAATCAGATATTGATGATCGGCTAAGAATGCTAGTAATTGTTGGGCGCCTGGTTTAAGTGCAACCCCTTTTTCTAAGAGTTCCGTTTCAATTTGATGAACGTAATGTAGACCTGTGGTTGTGGTAATTGGCAAATTAAAAGTCTGAATTAAGTTGTTCATATTATCTAGTTCATTATGCCCACTATAATTGATCGCATAATCATTGGTGGTAAAATCAAGAATACCGTGGTGAGCTAGTAGGGCACGGTACATTTTAAATGAAATAATTTCTGAATCGACCAAGAGACCGTCCATATCGAAGATAATTCCTTTAGGCATATAACCGACTCCTTAAGAAGAGATTTGCAAGTTCGAAAACCTGATAGATTTATTTTAGCATACTGAGGATTGATAATGATAACGGTTTCGGAACGTGGTATTATTTTAAAGTTGGTTTAATAAAGGCCGTAATTATTTGAATGTTATAGATGGCATCAATTAAGTATTTTAATTAGTTTAGAGATGAGGTTGCTACAATGACGATTAAGATGATAGTAGTCGATATGGATGGCACGTTTTTGAATCAGAATAATACGTATAATCAACGGCGGTTTGCTCGAATTTTTGAACAGTTTCAAACACGTCAGATTCATTTTGTGGTCGCTAGTGGGTCGCAGTATCAACGGCTACAAAATCAATTTGCACCGCAGAAAAAAATTATTGATTTTATTTCGCAAAATGGGGCAATTGTCCATCAAGGTGATGATTTAATCAGTGTTGATGCGCTATCGGAGGCTGATTTAGCCGAAGTATTACAGATTATGCAAACATTCGGGGCAACCGCGATTGTTCAAAAAACGATTTCCGGTGTTAAGAAAACGTATGTCCCGGCCGAGATTACCGCCGAGACGTTGGAAAATATTCAGCGCTACTATCACGCGATTGAATTGGTGTCTGATTTTGCGACGCTCAGTCAAGCGCGGGTTAATGATCGGATTACCAAAATTGGACTGACTTTTGGAGCAACTGTCAATTATCAACAAGCGGTAACTCAGTTAAAGGCTGCCTTGCCAGCGAGTTTGGCGAGTCAAAATTCTGGATTTCAAACCGAACTTATTGGGAACGTGGGATTGATAAAGTGACTGGGATTCAACAATTACAGACGCGCTATCAGATTGCGGCGGATGAAATTATGACGTTTGGCGATAATGAAAATGATTTGGGGATGCTGCAGATGACGCCGTGGGGTTTTGCGATGCCCAACGCCAGCGCTAGCATTCAACAGGCCACCCGCAATATCGCGATTGCTGATTATAATCATGATGGCGTTTTAGCGACGATTGAAGCGCAACTGGAATTGTATTAAGAATAAGAAAAGCCATTATCAAATTGCGATAGTGGCTTTTAAATTTATTCTTCCGTTGGAATTTCACGCAACACGCGCGCGGGGTTGCCGACGATAATCACGTTATCGGGGAACGACTTCGTGACGACACTGCCAGCACCGACAACGACGTTCTTGCCGAGAGTCACATTGGTAAAATCGTGACGTTGGCGCCGAACCAAGCGTGGTCGCCGATGGTGATGGGGCCTGAAATTTCGATTTTAGTGGCGCGTTTAGTTGGATCGATTGGGTGGTAAGGAGTTAATAATGAAACGCCGGGGCCGAATTTACAATGATCACCAATCGTGACTTGGGCTTCATCGCAAATCAACACGTTGCGGTTTGCGTAAAAATGGTCGCCAACTGTGATATTATCACCAAAACTACATTCAAAGCCGGTTTCAACGAAGAAGTCGGTCCCAGCCTGACCCAACAAACTTTGAATCGCGTTGATTCGTTGTTGGTTATCGAGCATTTGGCCCGCTTTTTGGAGCGCTAAGCGGGTCGCGTCCCGTTTGGCAATCACCGTGGGGGAATCAAAATACCATTCACCGTTTGTCATTTTTTTAAACGTTTCATCTTTTTCAATCATCCTAAAAATCTCCTCTATTCCTTAAAACACATACCTTTACGATAGAACACTTAGTGGCCAAGTGCAAATTGAAATAATTTATCATTAGCAATTTTCAGCAAAATTTGGTACAATATAATTCTACTAAAAAATTAAATAAAAAGTGCGTATAATTGATCAGCACAAAGCAGAACCTTGCTTTGTGCTGTTTTTTATGCGCTGATGGAGGAATTAACACATGGAATTTGCATTAAGATTACCTAGAAACGCCAAAGAAATGGTTTTATTTATCGGGATTATTTCAATTTTATCAGTCAACATTATCGCACCATTGGTGACTGGCTTTGAAGTCGGTTTTTCATGGCAAGCCTGGGGCGCAACGCTCCAAGTCATCCCTTGGCTATGGTTATGTGTCGTGGTATTAGTCGTTTTGACGCAACAACCCGCACAATGGATGGCCAATAAATTAACGGCTGATGATGATAGTTTCTCAGCTAAAATGATTATTACGGAACTCTGTAACGTTTTTCTGATGTCGATTTTCTTAACCGTCATCGGGACTTGGATTGGCGGGCACGCATTTAATATGGTCCCAATTATCCATTTCTTTGAAAAATGGCCCCGAAACTTTGCGATTGCCTTTGCGGTTGAAGCAATCATCGCCCAACCAATTGCCCGGACAGTCATGGCTAAGTTACACCAGCACCAAGATCAAGCTCAAGAATCAATTGAACTGAATAACTAGTAAAAGAGTCTGTGACGTTAGTCTAAGTGTTCCGATATTAAACGAATATTCTTCGTTGGCGCGCGCCAGAATTCATCAATTTTCGTTCAAATCAAAAAACGAGTATCCTAAATTCAGGATACTCGTTTTTTAACTTGAGACTCGGTTGCTACCCGCAAATCAGCGCGCTTTTCAAGCAATCTTCTCTACCTAACTACAAAATACAAATTATGGTTAAACCCGACCATAATCCGTATCCTTAGGTTAATCCTCGAAGCCTGACCAACTCGAATCAGCGCTCTTCTGTTTTAACGTTTAACTGATTTAATGCAGAGCATTGCGATGCCACCGACTAATGAGAAGAGGAATGAGACGATGAAAATCGCGGAGAAGCCAAACCAAGAAATGACGACCGCCGCGAGGACCGGTGCGATGGCTTGGGTAATCGTGTTCCCTAAGTTATAGACCCCTAGGAAGAAAGCGACCCGATTTTCATCAGGAATGACTTCAATATTTAAGAGGTTGTCGAGAGAGTTCCAAACCCCCATCCCGATGCCGGCTGCAAACGCGTAAACGATAATGCCGGTATTATTTCTAAAGAAGAAGAGCATCAAAGCGCCGAATGCGAGAAACAGGGTTGAGAAAGCGACCGGATATTTCAAAACTTTAAATTTATCGGAAATGGGACCGGCGATGAAGCCCATTAGAATTCCGAACACGAGCATGATGATGTTGATTAATTGAATTGACGATTGTGTTTGACTCCCCATGTGTAAGAAGTCGGTCATAATGTAGAGAATATAACCGGTAATCGCGAAGTTGCCGACGCCTTGGAATAATTTACCAATCAAGGCGAGATAGTAGTCCCGACCGACGTGCCAGCTAGGAAAAATCGCAGCAGCGTCTTTCA
This sequence comes from Latilactobacillus fuchuensis DSM 14340 = JCM 11249, assembly GCF_000615805.1. GTDB lineage: Bacteria > Bacillota > Bacilli > Lactobacillales > Lactobacillaceae > Latilactobacillus > Latilactobacillus fuchuensis. The sequence continues at coordinate 31,225 of NZ_BAMJ01000007.1, read as the reverse complement.
AAGAGAGCTTTTTAGTGGTGTCTTTATGGACAATGGCGTCGTCCAAATTAGAGGGTTCGCGCACAATTGCAGCGGCGATTAATGTGCCAACAAAGGTAATAATCCCAAAAATCATGAAACCTAACCGGAATTGACCCAATAACATAGCACCAACGACGTTAAAGGCATTGTTTCCTAAGGCCATCCCTAAACCGCCATATGCGGAAGAAGCGGTATCGCGACTATCTTTCGGGGCTAAATCGATCCAAGCGACCATCGGGGCCACGATGAAGTTCAACGCGGCTTGTCCGACCATCCAAGCGGCTAATAGTAAGGTAATGGTGGGCGCCATTGAAGCGGCAATCATCGCCAGCATGAAGACGAAAGAACCGCCGATAAGCCAAGGTGTTCGTTGCCCAAATCGTGACCGGGTTTTATCGGATAAGGCACCTGCGAGCATATTTGAAATCGCCGCGACGACCATCCCACAGGTTGAAAACAAGGCGACCAATTGAATTTTATTAGCAGCATCCAGATGTTGGATGAGTGCGGGTAAGAAAAGACTATTCATAACGATATACGGGCCAAGCCAACTAGCGGGGCCAATGATTAAACCGGGGATTAGTCGTTTAAGGGTGACTACTTTTTTTGCCATGATAAGAACTCCTTTTAGTTGTTTTGAACGGTGTAATAATCAAAATCAGCAAACGAATCATGTTGATGTGCGTCGATGGCCCGATGAAGTTGAACAGGCCAGTAAAGCCGCCAATCTCGCCGGGTTCACCGTTAACGCCTTCGTCAGATAGGTAGCTAACATCGATTGATTGACCAAGTTTTAACCAGTCATTCTGCGTGGCCAATCGGTACCAAACTTGAACGACACCGAAATGATAGACGAGTTTAATCTCAGCGGTTTGATTCGGAACCACAATTTGGTGGTGGCTATCATCCGTTCGATCGCCAAGTTTGGCTTGTAAAATACGCAAGATGGTGCCATCTTCGGTATCGTTAAGCCCTAATCGCGCGTAGAGCCAGTTATTCGAATCATAATAAAGACCAAGGCCAGCTGATTCGGAATAGTGATCGGCTTGGAAAGTTACTTTTGTTTGGACCGTGTAGTCCAAGGAAGTTGCCCGAGTCGCCATAATGGCTGGATTAATCTGGGAGAAGAAGGAATTGTTGCCGTAAATCCGTAAATGATGGGGCTGTTCAGTGGTATTCACCCAATGCGCGGCTTGTTCATGATAGGGGGTCATAAACCGTAAGTCATAGGTCGCCTGTTCGAATTGGTCGTCGATGTCATCGGCGTTGGCTAATTGTGTGATCTGACTGCCGGTCATTCCAGGCGTCGTCATCTTAGCGAAGTTGGAACCGTCCGCCATTTGTAACCAACCATCGCGCCAGACCATTTTTTGGAGCGACGTTTAGCGACCTAGTGGGTTTAAGGTTGTTTCCGGTAATGGCCGCGACATAAGATGGGTGATATACCATTCATCGGTTTGCGTTTGAACCAGTGAGCCATGGCCCGCTTTTTGCATTAACGAATTCGGATTGTACATTTCGAAATGGCCTGCATCGGGGTCGCCTAATGAGAAAAGATGTTGGGGCGCCGATGTGATAATCGGTTCACCAGTCGGGTTCGGTTCATAAGGCCCCAAAATAGTTTTAGAACGGCCGATTTCAACACCGTGCGCATAACCGGTCCCGCCCGCGGCAATCAGTAAGTAATAATAGCCATCGTGTTTGTAGATTTGGGGGGCTTCGGCGCAACCGCGAGTGGTAAAACCAGTGGTCACCCGGTGCCAATCACCGATAATACCACCTTGGTCTAAATTGACCTCCGCAATCACGATATGACCGGGCGCTTGATAACCAGTCCGCGTTTCCCATTCGAGGATTGAAACATAATGGCGACCGTCGCTGTCGTGGAATAGGGCGGGGTCAAAACCGATTGACGTTAAGTAAAGGGGTTTTGACCACGGACCGTTGATATTGTCGGCCCAAACGGCGAACGAGTCAGAATTGAATTCGCGGCCTGCCATGTTTTGCATGTGCGAATAAGCTAACCAGTATTTCTTGGATTGGGGATCATAAGAAAGATGGGGGCCCAGATTCCGGCCGGGGTACTCGTTCCCCGCAAATCAACTTCATGGTTGGTTAGCGCGTATGAGCTGAGTTCCCAATTGGCTAAATCGGTGGAATGAAAAATCTGAACCGCCGGATTCCAATGGAAAGTGGAAGTCGCGATGTAATAATCTGCACCTACTCGAATGATCGAGGGGTCAGGGGCCATGCCCTTGATGATTGGGTTTTCAATAGTTGTCATCATTGATGTACTCCATTCTTTGAACTAACAATCATTGCTAAATATGCTATTATAGAGTGAATTGATTGTTTTGAGTTTGATTTAAGAGGTCTTCGTTATCTTAAAATGAAAGCGCATCCTAGTCAATGAAATGAAAGCGTTTAGTCAAGATATTGCTTTTGATACGTAATAATTGTCATATTTTTTAAGCGGAGGTTTTTGAGAATGGTCAGACAACATCATGAAAATGTCATCTCTAATTTGGAGATGGGCGTTCGTTTTTACGAATCAGTTGTTGAAACAAACGGGTATGTGCCTTTTCATTGGCATAGTAGTATCGAGTTGATCTATGTGATGTCGGGTCAATTTATTTTTAAATTTGATGGTGAGGCGCACGTCGTTCAAGCGCAGCAGTTTATCGTGATTGCATCGGGCGTCGTCCATGATGTGACCAGTACAGCAAATAAGGCACTCGTCTTACAAATTCCATTAGATTTTATGGCGCAATATTGTGATGATCCGGCTAATTTAAATATGATTCTAAAGGCACCAACCGATGAGTCGTATCAAAAAGTAGTCGGTTTATTAAATGAATTGAATCAGATTAACATGCGGCAAAAAGCCGGGTACCTATTTGATTTTGGGATTATTTTGTTAATGATTTTAAAAACGGTGGTTTTAAAATTTGGAACCGCCGAATCAACGAAAATCCGTCAAGATACGAGTGGTTTGAAAGATATTATCACTGAAATTAACCGACACTATACCGAACCATTACGGGTCAGTCAATTGGCCCGCAAATTCGGTTACAATCCGAGTTATTTATCAAGATTATTCAAACAACAAATCGGGATTACGATTGTTGAATATCTCTATGAACTGCGATTGAGTGAACTATATCAAGATCTGATTAAAACAACGTTACCTATTAAAGGGTTGATGCAAAAGCACGGTTTAACGAATGAACGGACCGCCAGAGAAATGTTTAAAAAAATGTATGGCGACTTACCGAAGCAGGTCCGATTGAAGTATCACCGGTAACGACTAAAAAGTGCCTGATTATGATTAGACGCGGGGTCTAAATATAATCAGGCACTTTTTGATTCGCGATATAGGCTAAATAAAATGAAAACAAGCGATTCTCAGCTGAGAATCGCTTGTTTTTTAGTTGCTATGCAAGCTAATTAACGAGTCATAACTTAAGAGTAATAAACCTTTTCTCTAAGTAACAGTTTATATCATTTACAATGAATGTCAATATGGTTAACGGAATTCATAACGCGCGTTTTTATTGACTTCGTTAAAAAAACGCGAACTGACATTTCTTGAAGATTGTGAAACAGTGCGAAATCCCGTAACTCTTGAGTTGTGAACAATTAAAAAGCATCAATTAAAAGCCTTATATCATCGGTTTTGTGATGTTGAATGTCATAAAATTAAAGCGCAATGTGGTGTTTATATCATGTGCAATTAGTCGCGGAATAACACTAGGGGGAACTTCAGCAATGAAAAAGCGTGTAGCCTACATAATAATGACGGTCATGTTATTACTATTAACAATCGGACAAACAGTGATTCCAGCTTTTGCGGGGAGTACCAAGCGGAGTGCGTCTGATGCGAGTCAATTATCATCAACGATTGATTATTCAAAAGCACTCTCTAATAGTAGTTCGTTGTCAGAAGTTGTTGCCAATAGCCAAACATCGAGTCAATCGAGTGCAACGACAAGCTCAAGTCAACCATCGTCTAAGGCGAGTGTTGGTCAATCAACGACGAGTTCTAAAGACTCTAAAACGAGCGCCAAAAAAGCAGCCAAGACGGCTGCTAGTCAATCGATTATGCTGAAGGCAACAGAAACACCGATTGGAACGAGCGCTTTTCCAGATTATTCAAATAGCTTAATGGGTCAAGAACGAGTGATTTCCGTTGATCCCGTTACGACCAATGAAGAAATTCCGGCCGGCGATAGTGCCTTTCCGAAATTTATTCCAGGTGTTTCGACGATTGATCTGTCACATATGGTAAATAAAAGTGGTGTTTCCGGAATTAATGCCAAAACCGGATTTGTTAGTGGGAATATTAGTAGCCGACCTTGGTTGGACAATACGGAGGACCATTATATTACTTTTGGGCGCGTGATGAATTATACCGATGCTAAAGGCAATGCCCATTCCATTGATATTCGCGAAGAGTTCATGCAATTTGAAAAACGTGGTTGGTATCTTGGTACCAAAGTGTTTGGATCTAACGCCTCATGGCAATTTGGCACCGGCATCATTACCGATCCAGCCACTGGTACGACTGCTAATGGTGCGATGTTTACGACGAGTCAAACACTTGATGCGGATATGTTTATGCCAGAATACAAGGATTTAACAACGACGCCAATCCCCACTAACTTCAAAATTGTTAACGATACCCCTAACAACGACCAATATCAATATAATCAACCGGTCACGATTAAATTAAAGTTTATCGATCACGATACCCAACAACCGATTAAGGTTTCGGGTTTTATCACACTGAGTGATATGGATCATCGTGATTACATCGATTTTGATAACAGTAGTAATATTAAGAACATTTACACCACTAATACGTCAATTTTAAAAGGCACCATGGCCGGGACCGGGGCTACGATTGTTAATCAATTGGGGAATTGGGACTATTCAGATAGTAGCAAACCAACCAACACGAGTAAGGAAACGGGAACGATTGATTATCCCAAAAAAGGTATGCCAATTGATAAATACCTTAATCCGGTTATCGTTAATGAATTTGGTGCTGACAAATGGGTTTATCAACTATCGCTTTTAGAAAATGCATCTGGTCAAGATCCGATTAAAGATAAAGATATGAATGCTTGGACCACCGTGGTTTATGAAGATACAGACGAACTTAGTTATCGAATTAATGATACCGGGAAGCTATCTTTCTTACCAACTGCGATTGTCCCCGTTGCGTTCACGGCACCCGTTAAATCTGGGGATGAAGCGACTTATAGTAGCGCTTGGGACGATAAGAACATTGAATATGACATGACCACGATGCTACCTTACCGTGGGGGCGCCTTTGATTTGCCTAATCCAAATAATTACGATGAAGATACTTCCCATGATACCTTTAAACCAGCTGCTAAGTTTGTTTTGAGTGATCCGGTTGATCAGAATTTAACCGTTAAAACCGTTAAAACCGTTAAAATATTTGACGATACAAATACAGAAGCAACCGATGATTTTACAATTACCAAAACTGATGGCAAAGTTATTGCGACTGCTAAAGATACTTTCTTAAGTGATGAATCGAATTACGCTAAGGCTTATACCATGAAGATAACAACGACCGTTGTGACGGGCGCCGATCTTTCAGGTTATGAACAGGTCGATACACCGGCAGCAACGGCTCAGAATAAGACTTATGCAAAAATTCCGAATACGGGTCATCTAACCGTCATTAAGAAAGCTGGGGCAACGGAAGAAACGCTCGACAGTAATGAAGCTTACGGTTATGTTAAAACCGATAAAGTGCCACAACAAAAGGCAACTGTTAAACAAGAGATTAAGAACGATGCTAACGATAGTACTTGGCAAGCAGCCGAAACCGACGGCGAAGTTGGGGATAAGATTGATTATCGATTTACGGTTAAATCTGATGCTGCTAATACTGATAAATTAACGAAAGCCAAGATTCAATCATTATCTGATAATAGTAGTGATTTAACCTTAGTACCAGGTTCATTGAAGGTCCAAATCGACTCTGCGACAGCAACGGCTGGTGATGAAAGCCAGTTCAATAAATCATCAAGTGTCGATATTGGTGATATGGCTGCTGATACGCAAGCGACTGTTACTTACCAGATGACCGTCACCAATAACGTTACTGCTGATAAGGATGTTATTAATGAGGGTAGTTTGTTTGCAACAAACTTGGACAACCTGATAGACAAGACGCATATCTTGCCGGCTAATGATACGACGCTACATTTAAAGAAACAACGTGCAACGATTGATCAATTGAGCCAGACAGTAGAAAACATCACGACTTCAACTAAGCCGGTAACTGAAACTGACGGTAGCATTGACGATGTTGTTAGATATACTTTCCGGGCGCATGTTAAGGCTATTGAAGGCGCGACCTTGAAGAAGTTTACCTTAACAACCCAAGAGAATGATACTAGTCATACCGATGCTGATGGGGCTTTGGCCGCCGATGCCGACCAAAATGACTTGGAATATCAAGTGATAGGCGATCGTACTTGGCATAAACTACCCGACAGCGCTTTGAAAGCCGTCGCTGGTGGCGTCCAAATTACACTGCCGGATGATGAAGTTAATTTACGTAATGGTAATTCAATTGCGATTCGTTACTCAAAATCTATTAAGACGCTGCCTGCTGAAACTAAGTATCTCTATAATGACGGGACAATCGGGGATGCGAAAGCGAATTACACAAGAATTAAGCCGTTATCAGACGGTAAGATTACAGTTCGTTACCTTGATCGTGAATCAGATATGGCTAATCCAACAACGGTTAGTTCAGAAGTGACGTATGTTGGTAAGATTGGGACGAAATTATTAGATAGTACGACTAAACCGGATGCAACGGGATCGTCACCTAAGACGATTAGCGGTTGGACGGTTGTTGATTACACAGGAGATACCGATTTACCGAATGCTACTTACTATCAAGCAGCTAAGAACAATCCTGTATTTGCAGCAGGGGATCAAGTCATTACTTACCGGTATGAGAAGAAAGCACTTAGTCTTGTTGTGCCAACGCATTGGTACTTTGGTGCTTACGGGCCATCTGATACTGAACAGACTTATTATCTGAAAGCTAAAGATCAGGTCAACGGTAAGACGCAACCTTATGAATTACAAGTTCGTGATTATTACGGCGTCAATTCATGGAGTGTTGATGCGACCCAATCGACGCAATTCAAGACGACTAAAGATGTCAATGGCAATCGCCAAACCTTAACGGGTGCGCAATTGCAATTCAAGAATGGTACGGTCCTTACGAATCAGTCAACGGGCAGTGATGCAGCTAATCCAACGACTAAGACTAAGGCGGCTGGTGACAAAGATACGTTAACGTCTAAGTCGAATTTTAATTTAGATGTTGGTAGTCCATTGACCGGTATTATGAGTTATGAAAAGGCTGGTCATTACGCGGATGTTAACAATGGTGATGCTGACGACACGACCTACGATAACCCTGGGACTGGCGAATGGCATTATCAATTTGGTACGGATAGCACGAAAGACACGAGTATCGGATTACACGTGCCGTCAGGAACGAAACGTTATGAAGCAGATTATGCAACCACCATTACTTGGAACCTCAATTTAGTACCATAAGCACGATTACAGATAGAAAAGGGCTGAAAATCTTTTGAAAAAACTAATAACGCAACTCCTGTTAGGTACGTTGCTAGTCGTTGGTGGTTTAACCGCCACTAACCAACAAGTACAAGCGGCAACAAGCAGTGATGCTAGCAATACAGATTTTGAAGTAATTCCGTTGAAACCTGGGACACAGGTTGATACAACTAAGAATTATTACGATTTGAAGATTAAACCGGGTGAAACCGAAACGTTACAGATGCAAGTTAAGAATTACGCCGATCATAAAATCACAATTTACGCTGGATTGGGCAATGCTTTTACGCAAAATGGTGGTGATATGTCCTTCAAAACGACGGCGCCTGATGTGGATAGCTCGGTTAGTCCAAGTTTCACTTCAATTGCGACGATGCCGAAAAAATATCAAAAGATTGAACTCGCGGCACGTGAAGGCAAGAACATCACGCGACCGTTACGATGCCAGAAGGTAGCCAACGTGGGATGATTTACGGTGATTGGCATTTTATCGAATATGCCAAGAATAAAAGTGACGTTAAGAGCCAGGTGCCTGGTGCCTCTAGTAACTACTCTTACTCTGTCGGGGTAGCCTACATGGCACGAACTATAAGGTTTATCCAGAATTGAAATACGAAAAAGTTGAACCGATTTTGAATAATAGTCAACCGGCGATGGCAATCAATCTTAGAAATACACAGCCGATGATCATCACCGGCGCGACGGTTAAAGCGGCGATTACTAAAGATGGACTATTCAGTTCAAAACACGTTAATACGGTCACTAATAAGATGATTGCACCTAATTCAGTCATGCGGATGATTATTCCGTGGAATTTTGATCAATTGAAACCGGGTAAGTATACGGTCGATGTCACGGTTCAAGGCAATAACTTGTGGAACCAGTTACCAATGACTTGGAAATTTAAGAAGCACTTTACGATTAAGAGTCAACAAGTGAAGAAAATCAATGCGGCCGCACTCAAAAAACCCACTAATAAGTGGGCCTACGTCGCAACGGCAGCTGGGGTCTTAACGCTGATTTCAGCAACCGCTTGGGTTAAATTAATTAAAATTGGTTAGTGATGTGAGTGGAAACATGCGGAAATTAATAACAATCATGATTAGTAGTCTCTTCTTGTTGCTAAGTTGCCAAACGGTCAACGCCAAGAAAGTTAAGATGCAAGAGGAGACACCGAACGTCACGTTCCAGATTTTACCGGAACTACCGAAAGATAATATCGGGGGAGTACATTCTGGATACTTTAACCTGAAGCTGAAACCCAATAAAACGCGCAAAATTCGGATTAAAGTTTTGAATCCAACTGATAAGGCATTAACGATTCAAACGCAAGTCAGCGATGGCACGATGGACGGTCAATTGCAACCGACCTATCTAACGCAAGGTTCAAAACAATTGTTAACCAAGAATCCGCTTAGCAAGCGAATTAACGTTGCGAAAAATGTTAAATTGGCTGCCGGGGCCGAGAAGTGGTTAACCGTCACGATTAAGGGTGGCGCGCGGTTTAAGGGGCAACAAGCAGCAGCGGTTAATTTAATTAGCCAGAGTGACAATCAAGGGGCCATTCGGAACCGTTTCGTTTATACCGTTGCAATTATCGGTAATGGTCAAAAAATTAAACAGTATCAAAAACTAAAGCCAGTCAAGATTGCGACCAAGCTTGTCGGTAAAAAGCCGGCAATCGTCGTCGGATTAAAAAATCCTGATCCAACTTATTTAACTAAAGGGACGCTAAAAACAGAACTGGTGAATCAAAAATGGCATTTCTTTAGTTATCAAAATACCCTTCGTCAGATGAAGGTCGTACCGAGTGCCGCGTTCAATAATAATCTATTCTTGGGCTCCAAACGGTTAGTACCAGGTGTTTATCGGCTCAAGATTGATTTTAAAAGTTCGCAGTATCACGTTAAACGGTACCGCTACGTCAAGATTACGAAGAAACAAGCCGCGTTTATTAACCGTAACAATGCGGCGTACCTGTTGCATCGTAATCAGATTATCATTGGCGTCATCGTCGTGATTGTTTTAGTTGGATTAGTGGTTATTTATTTCATAAGAAAGAAGCGTGGCAAAATTGACAAAAGTATTAACTAACTTAGTTTCGCGATTCGGGAAAAAGAAAGTCAAGATTGGGGTCATCGCGATCACCAGCTTATTATTGATTCTCTTTGCATTCACGCTGTATTTGGCGATTCTGAATCATATGGCATTCCAAAATTACACGAATGTAACGATGTAATTTTGCGCACCATCTAAAAAAGTTTATAAACATTTGTTGACATTATAGTCAATAAATGATATAATAAAAAAGATATTTATGCGTTAAAAAATCTAGGGAAGAATTTCAAATGAAATTCACAAAATTAACAAGCTCAGTATTAGCTGGGGCAACATTATTATCATTAGTAGCACCTGCAGCAACTTTTGCAGCAACAGCAGAAAATAGTACAGTAGCTAATGGCGGTACTGCTTTACCAATGGACGGCGGTCATGATACTAAAGTTGGTATCTCGTTCGGCGAAAACAATCCTAACGGCAAAACTGGTTACTTACGTCTTCAATACGTACCTTACACATTAGATTTTGGTAACCATAAACTTGCTGGTACTAACTTTGATGCTAATGGTTTAGATACTGATAACGCTGAAAACAACGTTAGTGTTGGTTATACTGGTTCAGAAAACACTAAAGCAACTAACAAGACTGATACTTTCAACTCAGATGTTAGCGACCTTTCAGCATTTAACCCATCAGATGCTTCAGAAACTGCAACTAACAAACATGCTTGGGCAACAGTTGTCGACAAACAACAAGATGCTACATCTGCTGAAGAAACTGCAGCTGGCGCTGATGGCAAGAATGGTACATGGGAGTTGAAAGTTAAATCAAATGCATCATTAACGGGTACTAAGACAACGGGTGCTTCTAACGGCGTAATCGCTGGTGCTGTCTTGAAATTAGACAAGACTGAATATGCTAATACTCAAGATGTCTTTGGTTTAACTGGTGAAAAACAAGATAATGGCTATACTCTTGGCACTGGTACGACTGGTTCAATCACACCAGAATCATCTGTTACATTGAACTTAGATGATACAAAAGCTTATCAAACTGTAGCAACTGTAGGTGCTGATATGGGCGCTGGTGCCAACGTCTTTGCTTGGAATCATGATAATATTACATTAACATTGCCAGCTAACTCAGCTGTTCAAAACGATGTTTATACAACTAACTTATCATGGCAATTATCAACTGGCGTAACTGCGCCAACTCAACCATAATTATCAAATTTTAAATCAAATAAGTAATTTAAGTTTAGGGACTTAGAACAACTAGTTTGATTAGTTTTTAAAGAAGTGGTCGGTAGCTCGCCTCGAAACTTGCTAGCGGCCACTTTTGTTACATAGTAGTTGATGTGGAAAGAATGAGGAAAAATAACATGGATAATAACGAAGGCGCCTATCGTAGTTTTCAAGAATGGTATCTCAAGGTGACGAAGCTCGAACAGAAGATGGATTTTATTGCCAGTCAATACGATGTCAATTACGGTCAATATTTAATCATGAAATATATAATTGTTGATCACTGCGATGAACCGACGTTGTTAGCCAATGCGTTTGGGATTTCGCGGCCAGCTGTTTCGCGGAAGTTAAACGTCCTCTATAAGAAGAACAAGATTGTCAAAAAACATAATGATCCAACTGATCAACGGAAAGTTCATCTGGTTTTAACGGCGGAAGGTAAATCTGATTTGGCCGCGATGGATCTGGGTTATCTCCAGTGGTTTGGTGAGGAGTTCATGACCAATCAAGCAGTTGATTTGGCGGTGCTCCAAGAACAAACCGACCATGTACTAAATCAAATTCCGAGTCGTTAGACATAGAAAAAAGCCTGCCAGTGTGCAGGCTTTTTTTGTGTGGTTTGAATTTAAAAAACAAGCTATTTTGAGCTGTCACTCAGACTCTCTTGCAATAGGCCATCAAAGAAATGTTGAATCGAGATTTGATTACGCGGAACATCATTGTGGCGAATTTTTTGAATTTCAATCGAAACATTTTGATATTCAAAAAGGCTATTGGCATATTCGAATAAAATTTCATTCTCGGGATATTCGTTGCACATCGCTGCTAAGTTGCTAATCCCGATTCGGATGGCGCGACGAATCCGTTGGAACGTAATCTTTTTATTTTGCGGATCAAGTGACAGGTCGCGCTCAAAATCAAGATTGGAAAAAGAGACGTTTTGTTCAATCATCACGCGAATAATGCGAATGATATCGGTATTGCCTTTCTCTGACGCAATCCCGAGAAAGCGTAATAGGGAATACACCCGTTCGGTTTGAATCCGGTGTTGTGATTGGGGTTGTTTCAACGGGGTGGCAAAACTTGACGTGATTTTAGAAATTTCCGCCATTTTGGTGATTAAATAGCGATAGGAAGCTACTAATCGGGTGACGTGTTGCACTTCAATTGGATTGAGTGGTTTTTCTAAATAAAAATCAATCCCTTGGCGGTAGGCGTCTTCTTTAATGCTTTGATTCCTAGCGGCGCCAATCATAATGATGTTGGGGTTAATGTGGACTGAATGCAAACGTTCAATCAGTTTGAGACCATCGGTGGGTGCGTCTTCATCACAATTAATGAGCAAGACGTCAACGCGCAGTTGTAAAAGATCATCGTAGGCGTTTTCGATAGTTGAATCGATACCGACAATTGAATTGCTAAAATCGGACTCAATAATCGTCTGAAGTGTCGAGATATCGTGCGAATTGTTGCTAAGGATATAGAAATTCATGGGAATACTCCTTTTATTTGAAGTTATAAGAAGTTACTTGAATCTGCCAATTTATACAGCCCTATCGTATTGAATATAGCAGAAAGTGCTGATAATCACAAATCAATTTATAAATGTATAAATATCTTGGATATTCATTCATCTATTGTTAATTCAATTTCAGGGGGTCATTAATATTTAAAAAAAATTTTTGATGCTGAGTGATCTTTAGGCGCGCTTTTTGAAAGCGGTTACTATGATAAGAGTGTAGTAAATATTAAGGAGGAACAATAATGGCATTTAATTTACGTAACCGTAGTTTTTTAACATTAGCAGATTTTAATACACGGGAGATGACCTATCTCCTTGATCTAGCGGCCAATTTAAAAGAGGCTAAATATACTGGTACTGAATCTAAGCGCCTTGAAGGTAAAAATATTGCACTTATTTTTGAAAAGAGTTCAACACGAACATTTTGTGCGTTTGAAGTTGGGGCTAAAGATGAAGGCGCTCACGTGACTTATCTAGGCCCTTCAGGCTCACATATTGGTTATAAAGAATCCGTTAAAGATACTGCCCGGGTTTTAGGCGGGATGTTTGATGGGATTGAATACCGTGGTTTCTCACAAAAATCGGCTGAAACCTTAGCAGAATTTTCAGGGGTGCCAGTTTGGAACGGTTTAACCGATGAAGATCATCCAACACAAGTTTTGGCTGATTTCTTAACAGCTAAAGAAGTGCTTAAAAAAGAATATAAAGATATTAAATTCTCATTTGTTGGTGATGGCCAAGATAACGTCTCTAACGCCTTGATGTTAGGGGCCGCTGTGATGGGGATGGAATATCACGTTGTTACCCCTAAAGAATTGGAACCAACTAAAGAAGTCTTGGACAAAGCGAACGCAATCGCTAAAGAAACTGGTGCTAAAATCGTGGTTTCAAACGACGTTAAAGCAGGCGTTAAAGGGATGGACGTTGTCTATGCCGATGTCTGGGTTTCAATGGGCGAATCAGATGAAATGTGGCAAAAACGCATTGATTTGTTGACACCTTACCAAGTTAACAAAGAAGTCATGGCCGCAACTGAAAATCCAAATGCCATCTTCGAACATTGTCTACCTGCTTTCCATAATACTGAAACAGCAGTTGGTAAAGAAATTCAAGAAAAATTCGGTCTTTCAGAAATTGAAGTCACTGATGAAGTCTTCGAAAGCAAACAATCAGTTGTCTTCCAAGAAGCCGAAAACCGGATGCACACTATCAAAGCAATCATGGTAGCGACATTAGGCGACTAAGGAGGTTAGTCAGACATGTCAAAGATAGTTGTTGCCCTAGGTGGTAACGCATTAGGAAAGAGTTCTGCGGAACAATTAGAACTGGTTAAGCAAACTGCGGCGTCTTTAATCGGGCTTGCTAACGCTAATAATCAAGTGGTTATTACGCATGGTAATGGGCCACAAGTTGGTCAGATTAATCTTGGTCTGAACTACGCTGCTGAAAATGGTAAAACCGCTGCGTTTCCATTTCCAGAATGCGGTGCGATGAGTCAAGGTTATATCGGTTATCAGTTACAACAAAGCTTACAAAACGAACTGCATAAACACTGGCTAGACAAACAAGTTGTGACCGTGATGACGCAAGTGGTTGTGGATCAAAACGATACTGCTTTCCAGAATCCAACTAAGCCAATCGGTGATTTCTATACGAAAGAGCAGGCTGAACAGATTGAAAAGGAAAAGAAGCTGACTTTCGTTGAAGACGCTGGCCGTGGTTATCGGCAAGTGGTCCCTTCACCACAACCACAGAAGATCATGGAACTAGCCAGTATTAAGTCATTGCTTAACCAAGACGTCTTAGTAATTGCCGGTGGTGGTGGCGGTGTGCCCGTCACAATGTCTGATCAAGGCTTGCAGGGTATTCCGGCAGTCATTGACAAAGACAGCACCAGCGCGCTGTTAGCCGACAATTTAAAGGCCGACAAGTTGATTATTTTAACAGCGGTTGATTACGTCTATGTTAATTATAACCAACCTAATCAAAAAGCATTGAAATCAATAAGCGTTAAAGAAGCCAATGCTTATATTGATGAGAACCAATTCTCTAGTGGCAGTATGTTGCCTAAAGTGAAAGCCTGTCTTTCATTTGTTGCCGGTGGGCCTAACCGTGAAGCGATTATTACATCGCTTCACGGACTCCAGGATGCATTAGCCGGGAAGTTAGGCACTGTCATCCACGATTAATCCCTAATTAAGTTAACCCATGTTACATCATTTATTTAGAATAGGAGTGTGATTGATTATGACACAAGCGATTCATGTTACATCAGAAATTGGGAAATTAAAGACTGTTATGCTACATCGACCAGGTCAGGAAATTGAAAATATTACCCCAGATTCAATGGAAAGATTACTCTTTGATGATATTCCTTATTTACCAATTGCTCAAAAGGAACACGATTATTTTGCACAAGTATTGAAGGATAAAGATATTGAAGTCCTCTATTTTAGCAAATTAGCGGCAGAAGCATTAGCAGATTCAGCTGTTCGTCATGAATTCTTGGAACGGATGATTGCTGAATCAGGTTATGCAGTTGGGATTACACATGATGCTTTACTAGAATATCTAGAAGCAATGGATCCACAAACCATGATTAATAGAATCATCGAAGGGGTTCGCGGTAGCGATATTCAACGGGATACAACTGATTTACAATCTGTATCTGAAAATACAGTTTGGCCTTTCTTGATGGATCCAATGCCAAATGCTTATTTCACAAGAGATCCACAAGCATCAATTGGTAATGGTCTTTCAATTAATAAGATGACCTTTGCTGCCAGAATGCGTGAATCATTAATTACTGAATATATTATGAAACATCACCCACGTTTTATGGGTCAAGTCGAAGTATGGCGTGATCGTAACCATGCAACTCATATTGAAGGCGGCGATGAATTAGTCTTAAGTGATCATGTCTTAGCAATCGGCATTTCACAACGGACAACCGCTAATGCCATCGAAGATATTACACGTAAGCTATTTGCAGATTCAGATTACGACACGGTAATTGCCATTAAGATTCCACATAATCACGCGATGATGCATTTGGATACTGTCTTTACAATGATTAATCATGATCAATTCACTGTTCATCCAGCTATTTTGAATGACGACGGCCAAGTTGATAATTGGGTTTTACATCCAGGTAAAGATGGTCAAGTCACGATGACCCACCACACTGATATTAAAGCAGTCTTAAAGAAGGCTTTAAATAAACCAGAAATTGATTTAATTCCAACCGGAAATGGTGATCCGATTGTAGCGCCACGCGAACAATGGAACGATGGATCAAACACTTTAGCCATTGCCCCTGGTGAAGTGGTTACTTATGATCGAAACTATGTGTCAAATGATTTATTGCGTCAACACGGGATTTTAGTTCACGAAGTACTTTCAAGTGAATTATCTCGTGGTCGTGGCGGCCCACGTTGTATGTCTTGTCCAATTGTCAGAGAAGACTTGCATTAAAAAGAACATCAACAGCAAAAGTAAACTGGGGGATTAAATAGTCAACCGTTTACTTTTGTTTTTTTATTAATTAAAAAAGGAGTGAGCTAAAATGGATAATAAAAAGGGTATCAGTAAAGTGGGGTTAACCGCACTAATTGTTAGTTCTTGTATTGGGACCGGTATTTTTGGGATTACCAATTCGGTTGCATACGCGGCGGCTGCAGGGCCAGCGCTATTGTCATGGCTCTTTGTCGGGATTGGTTTTTTATTCCTAGTCTTGTCATTAAACAACCTATCAGAAAAGCGTCCCGATCTTGAAGCCGGCATTTTTAGTTATGCAGGGGCTGGGTTTGGACCACTTGGCGAATTTATTTCGGGTTGGTCTTACTGGCTTTCAGCTTGGCTAGGGAACATTGCCTTTGCTACGATGTTAATGAGTGCGCTCGGGACTTTCTTCCCCATTTTTAAAGGGGGTCAAAATCTACCTTCAATTATTGTCGCGATTATCTTTTGTTGGGGTTTAACTTACTTAGTCAATCGCGGTGTCGAAAGTGCTTCGTTCATCAATACAATTGGGACTATTTTTAAAGTGATTCCATTAATTCTATTTATCATTATTGTCATTATCTTCTTTAAAGGCCAGATGTTCACAACGGATTTCTGGGGACAAGTTAGCAATAATTTCTCTGCTGGCACGACAACCGGCTCAATCTTCTCTCAAATGAAAGGGACGTTATCAACTTTGATTTGGGTCTTCATTGGGATTGAAGGGGCTTCAGTTATGGGCCACCGTGCTAAAAATCGGAGCGAAGCACAACAAGCGACGATTATTGGTTTTGTCTTATTACTACTAATTTACGTTATGATTTCAATTATACCTTATGGGAATTTAACACGTGCGCAGTTAGCAGGGGCACAACAACCTGCATTGGGTAATAACTTGAAGTTAATCGTTGGTAACTGGGGCGCCGTTATTATCAATATTGGGTTAATCATTTCAACGATTATTTCTTGGCTATCATGGACAATGCTACCAGCTGAAACCACGATGCTGATTGCCAAAGATAAAGTGATGCCAGCTGCTTGGGGTAAATTGAATAGTAAGAAAGCACCGACGACTTCATTAATCATCACGGCTGTCTTACAAACAATTTTCCTATTCTCATTATTATTTACAGCTAAGGCGTATGATTTCGCTTATTCATTAGCTTCTGCAGCCATTCTATTCTCATATTTGTTTGTCGGATTATACCAAATGAAATTTAGTTGGAAACAGCATGAATGGGGTCAATTTGCAATTGGTTTGATGGCCGCACTATTCCAACTTTCTTGTATGCTATTATCCGGTTGGCAACAAGTTTTAATCGTATCAATTAGTTTCATTCCTGGTTTTATTATCTATTATATGAGTGTTCGTGAAAACAAACGGATTTTAACGAAAGCTCAGAAATATGCCATGAGTCTAATTTTGTTATTAAGTGTCGTTTCAATTTATTTAATCATTAACGGCACAATCGTTATTAGCTAGTTGATTGCGGACCAAATTAGAAAACGGTCTATCCAAAAAGGATAGACCGTTTTTTGTGGTACTGATTTTTATTAGTTATTCAGCTGCTCGCTTTTTGGTTTTAGCAAAAATGGCCACGAGCATTAAGATGACTGAGACTAAACTCATGAACAAGAAGGTCATGTTAACGCCGTGCATTGGTGCTTGTGCGCCTAAAGTGGCGGCTGAATTTTTAGCAACGGTGCTCATGATACTGACGAAAATCGCAGAACCAACCGCGCCGGCAATCGTCCGCAACGAGGTTAATAAGGCTGTCCCGTGGGCGGTCATGTGGACGTCGATGCCACTCATCCCCCAAGTGACTAGGGCCAGGCTCCGCAAGACGTTGAGTGCGGCGATTAGGATGAGAGAGGTTTTGAGCGTAATGAAAATCATGCCCACATTACTGATCAAGAGGACTAAAGCGCCGGCGATGAATAAGCGTCGCATCCCAAAGCGGTCATAAATTTTACCGGAAAAGGGACTCAAGATGGTCATGGCCAGTGAACCGGGGAGCGTGACTAAGCCGGAAGTCGTTGCCGAGAAACCCTTAATGGTTTGAATGAACAGTGGCAGGATAATCGAAGAACCCATCATCACTAAATACAATAACATACTACCGATTAAGCTAATCACGAACACTTTATTTTGTAAAACGTGGAGATCTAAGAAGGGTTCCGGGCGTTTAAATTGGCGTTTCGCAAAGATGAACATCCCTAAAATGCCGAGAATCAACGGGCATAAAACGGGGAGTGAGACGAGTTTATAAGTCCCTATATTGCCAATCCCGAGTGTAATGCCGGCATAGGCAATCCCGCTGATGACAAATGATAAGGTGTCAAAATGTTTCTTGCTAGTGGGTAAAACGTCTTTGAAGACGATGAAGGCGAAAATCAATGAAATCGCATGATGACAATCGCGGCGATGAGAATCATCCGCCAACCGCTCGTATCGACTAAGATGCCGGCAATTGTGGGGGCAATTACTGGTGCAGCGCCGATTGATAACCCGTACCAACCCATGATCGTGCCCCGTTTTTCGAGTGGATACATTGTCAGTAGAATGACTTGGGCCATCGAAGTCAGAATCCCGTTCCCGCAGGCTTGTAAAACGCGGCCGAGCATTAAGACAACGAAGTTCGGTGCGACTACGCAGAGTGCGAGGCCGGCAATGAACAGGCTAATGGCAGTTAAATAGAGTTTACGCGTTGGAAATTTAGTGATTAAAAAGGCGGTTAATGGCATCGTGATGCCCATCGCGAGTGAATAGCCGCTGGTCAACCATTGGCCGGTCGTGACCGAGATATGGAAGTCGACGACCATCGACGGGAGTGCCGTCGTCAGGGCCGTTGCGAGCATTGATGAGGCAATACAACTAATCAGAATATTGATAAAAATTGACGTTCTTTGTTTTTCGTTGACCATTTTAAACCATCCTTATGAGTAATAATGCCAGTTATTATGGCCTTTAGTAATATACGCCTATTTAAGCGGATTACAACCGATAAAATCGGTCATTTTGTCGGATTAATGGTATGATTTGGATAACGATCCGAAAGGTGGTGCGGCGTTGAATACTAAACAAAATCAACGGAAACAAGTCTCTAAAGATAAGATTGAAAAAGCTTTTTTAACGTTAATTCATACGAAACCCCTCAATAAAATTACGATCCAATCATTATGTACATTAGCGCAAGTCAATCGGACGACGTTTTACGCCCACTACGCCGATATTTACGCGTTAACCGAAACGATTCAAACCGGTTTTCAACAGGAAATCCGACTGATTCTAAAACCATTGGATCGACAAACGTACGCGAATATTGAATCGATTTTTGCAAAATTATTTAAATTCATCCAAGCACACCGGGATTTTTACGGGATTTATTTGACGGATCATCAGTATTTTACGCCGCCAGATACACCGATTATGCCAGCCCCCAGTAGTCAGTTCTACGTTGATGACGAACGGCATTACCATTTGCAATTTTTCATGGCGGGTTTTGGCGCGGTTGCGCGCGAATGGTTACGCAACGATTGCCAAGAAACCACTCAGAAGATGGCGGCCTTGATTTGTGATGAGTACCGGCGTTAAACCACAAAAATAACCGACGCCAGCTCATTTTTTGAGTGGGTGTCGGTTATTTAGATTGGCGTTGTAAGGCCGCCGTTTTAAGTTGTTCGACCGGAATCGGCACAATATCCGCTTTGGCTAAAATCGCCAAGGTTTCACTTAGTAGGACATCTAGTCGTTGTTGCTCGGGCGCTTCGAGTTTATCCAGTAACCCGTTTAGATGTTGGGCGACTTTTAAAACTTGTGCTTGGGCCATGGCGTTACCGGCTGGATTGGCGTAAACGTTGACCAATCGACGGTTATCGGTATTATGTCGGCGTTCAACGAGGTCTAGCTTTTCTAAGGTAAGGACATTGCGCGAGAGTTGCGATTTAGCAATCCCTAATTGGTCGGCTAAATCGGACATCGCAATGCCGGGATGACACGCGACGGTACAGACGATTAAGGAATTTAAAGGGGTCAAATCGGACGATTCTGTATTAATAAAACGAAAAATATTTTGCGCTAACGTTGAAAATAAGGTGGCGAGCACTTTAATGTTAGCGGGGAGTGCATCAATGTTGGGTGGGAAACTAGGTTCAGCCATAACGTTGCTCCTTTATTGTTGCGAATAATATCAGTATAAAGGTATAATTAATTAAAATCAATGATTGACAATTGTTAAATGTTTATTATAATTGGAAATAACTTAAGTGAAGGATGTGAACGGGTTGCTTGAATTACAGCATTTAAAGAAATATTATACCGTTGGCGAAACAACGACTAAGGCATTGGACGACGTATCAGTCGCGTTTAGAAAACAAGAATTTGTGGCCGTTTTGGGACCTTCTGGTTCGGGTAAAACGACGATGTTAAATATGATTGGTGGCCTAGATCGTTATGATTCTGGGAACCTGATTATTGAAGGTAAATCAACCGATACGTTTAAAGATTCAGATTGGGATGCTTACCGGAATAACTCGGTCGGTTTTATTTTCCAATCGTATAACATTATTGGCCATTTATCGATTATTGATAACGTGGAAATGGGGATGACCCTTTCCGGTGTCGATGCGGCTGAAAAGAAAAAGCGCGCAGAAGACGCCTTAGTTCGGGTTGGTTTGAAGTTACACATGCACAAACAACCGAACCAATTATCCGGTGGTCAAATGCAACGGGTCGCCATTGCGCGGGCGATTGCCAATGATCCTGAAATTCTATTAGCCGATGAACCTACCGGCGCTTTGGATTCTGAAACATCCGAAGAGATCATGCAATTGATCAAAGAGTTATCTGAAGAACGATTGGTTGTCATGGTGACCCATAATCCAACCTTGGCGCGTCAATATGCTGACCGGATTATTGAATTTGCGGATGGTAAGATTCAAACCGATTCAAACCCGTATGAAGATCACGATACGGCCAATAATTTTGAATTGAAACACACAAAGATGAGTTATTTAACAGCTCTGAAATTGTCGTTTAAGAATATCATGACTAAGAAAGGCCGGACATTCTTGACCGTCTTTGCCTCTTCAATTGGGATCATCAGTATCGCGATTGTCTTAGCACTTTCGAATGGCTTCCAGAAACAAATTGATCAAACACAACAAGATACGATGGCTTCGATGCCAGTCTCAATTGGGGCGGTCGCTTCTGATGCGTCTGGGACTCAATCCGTGATGAGCGGCCAGAGTAAAGGCTTTGCGAAAGGCAAATACGTTAAGGCTGATTTAAGTCAGTCTGAAAAGACGCAACACATCAACAAGTTGACGACTAAATACGTTGATTACGTTCAAAAGATGCCGAAGAAAGACGCTAAAAACATTGCGATTTCTTACAGCACTGGGATGAATTTAATCCGTAAAGTCGACGGCAAGTGGCAAACGGTGAAGTTTAGCAATTCCGATGCCGGCGCCTCAACGATTGATGCCTCAGCGATGATGGCGAGTATGACCGGTGTGGGTGGTTCCGTTTATCCAATCGATCGTAACGGTGGCCAAAGTTTCTTGAAATCGAACTATAAAGTGTTAGCGGGTCGTTACCCAACGAAGAAAACGGATGTCATTTTAGTCGTTGATCGCCAAAATAACATTACGTTATCAGCGTTGAAGAACCTAGGCATCGACGCTAAACGTAATCAGAAAATTGATTATAACAAGTTAATTGGTACGTCAATCAAACTGGTTAACAATGATAGTTTCTACCAAAAATTACCAACTGGCAACTACTTACCCAACCAAGATTACGCGTCAATGGCGACTGCTAGCAGCACCAAAGAGCTAAACGTTGTCGGTATTTTACGGGTTAAATCGAAAAATAGTGACGGTTTATTGGCTAGTGGCGTCGTTTATAGCGATCAATTGACCAAAGAAGTTTATAACGCGAATAAGGATTCTGCAATTGTCCAAGCCCAAACTGCCAGCACAACTAACGTGATGACTGGTGCGGCAATGGATGCTACGACTAAAACACAAATGTTAACCTTATTGGGTGGCGAACAAACGCCATCAAGTATCCAAATTTACCCAACCAACTTCAAGAAGAAAGATCAAGTCTTAGATTATTTAGACAAATACAATACGGGTAAAAAGAAAGCCGACCAGATTATCTACACGGATATGGCTGGCCAAGTTTCGAAATTAACCGGTGGCATGATGGACGCAATTACTTACGTCTTAGTCGCTTTTGCCGGCATTTCATTAGTGACATCGATGATCATGATTGCGATTATTACTTACACATCAGTCCTCGAACGGACCAAAGAAATTGGGGTCTTGAAAGCCTTAGGTGCTCGTAAGAAAGATATCACCCGCGTCTTTGATGCGGAAACCGCCATCTTAGGGATGGGTTCCGGAATTTTCGGCGTTGTGGTTGCGTGGTTATGCACGTTCCCAATCAACGTCATCCTAGAGAATTTAACCGGCTTGACCAACGTCTCGCAGTTAAACCCAGTCCACGGCATTGTCTTAGTGATTGTCAGCACAGTCTTAACGATCCTAGGCGGCCACGTACCAGCTAGAATGGCAGCGAAAAAAGACGCAGCAATTGCATTAAGATCGGAATAAGAGCAGAGCGTGACTTGAGCGATTAAACCTTGAGCATAGCCTAGAGTAGCGGATTATGACTGGTTCTTTAGTCATGATTTGCTACTCGTAGCTAGACGGAAGAAGCTGGCTCAGGAACGCGTTTAGAGCGTTAACTTGGTTGCGGGTAGCAACTGAGCATTAACAAAAATCACCAATTATCTTGAACTTAAGATAATTGGTGATTTTAGGTTAAGCGGAAGTTGTTGCAAACAAAAGCGCGTTTCAGATAGAGCGCTGATTCGAGTTGGTTAGGCTTTGAGGATTAACCTAATAACGGGAATTATGGGCGATTTACCCATGGGTTCCGTTATGTCGTTAACCGGAAAAGATTACTCGAGAAGCGCATTTCAAAAAAATAGCCCCCCTCACTAACCGTCGAGGGGGGCTATTTTTATTACATCGTCGTTGCTTGTTTCAAATAGCGTTGGGTCAGATAATCGGTAATATTCGACCGGGTGATAATCCCAACGATTTTATGATTTTCGACAACTGGCACTTTTTTAATCGGTTTAGCACTTAACAGCTGACAAACACTTTCGAAAGAAGCGGTGGGGTCAACTGTAATGAGCTGACGGGTACTAACTTCTAGAACACTTAACGACGTTAGATTCGCCAATTTTTGATCAAAATCAACATCGGTTTCTAAAAGGGCCGTTAATAAGGCGGTGCCATCGAGTGCAGCAGCTGGATAATCGGCGGTGCGGAGATAACGTAAAATATCGCCATCACTGATAAAGCCAACTGGTTGCCCATTTTGATTAACAATTGGGGCGCCACTAATGTGTTTTTGTGAGAAATAAAGTAACGCTTCTTGGACGTTAGCGGTAGCTGGTAAGGTGTAAACGTCGTGCTCCATATGCGTTTTGACGATATTGTCAGGTGTGGCCTGGCTGGTCAATTGATTTTTCAATTTAAGGTAATAACGATCGACATAAACCGCGTAGATGACGCCGCCGATGACAAAGGCCAAGGCCGTTAATGCAAAACCGTTGGCAATCCCAATCGAGGTTTGCAGACTGCCCATTAAAAATGAGCCAATCCCAATACCGATATCATAAGAAAGCATGTAAGTAGCATTGGCAACGCCACGTTTAGGCGCGGGGGTGGTGCCAGTCACAAAGGATTGGAAGAGTGGTTGGAGAATACCGTAACCTAAACCGAATAGGAAACCGGCGATTAATAGATGCAGACTGGTTGTTAAGAAGGCGTAGCTGGCCATCGTGACCATTAAAAGGACTAAGCTGAGGTATACGAGAACCCGGTGACGACCGTTATCGATCATTTTTTGGGTTGAAAATTTTGATAATAACATGCCGAGCACTAAACAAATGTAGAAATACGGAATGGTTGCTGTTAAATGTAAGTCTTGGGCGAGTAAGGATGAATAAGCAATCACGGCGCCAAATGGAATCATGAGGAACATCATGTTGAACATGAAAGGTAAGGCTGGTTTGTAAATTGTATCTCTAAAAGCAAACTTTTTGCGAGTGACCTTTGGATATTGAATATGGCTGGCACAAACACAGATGAAGGCCACGACGGTCATTGCAAAGATAATTAAGAATGCAGTTGGACTGTTGACGTAGTTTTGAACTTGAATCCCGATATAGGGGCCAAAAGCCATCCCAATCGAAATCGTTAAGGCAAAGCGACTGATGCCGGCGGTTACGTTAGCACGCGGCAAAACATCGCCGGCCAGCGTCATAGTGGCCGAACCACAGACGGAATAGACAATCCCCATGTATAAACGGATTAAAACGAGTGCGCCAAAAGTGGGGAAGAGAATGAAACTTGGGAAAGCGAGACAGAATAGTCCGAGAAATAATAAATAGACGTGGTAGCGATTGAAGTTATCCAATAGATAACCGGCAATTGGTCGAAAAATAATGGTCGCCAGCGACATCGCCGTTAGAACAATCCCGACTTTCATCCCAGTAATGCCGTGTTCTTGACAGTAAATCGGAATAATCGGAATTGAGGCGTAAAAGGCGGCCATCATCAATAAGTTGGTGATGAATAGTAAAATAAACTGTTTGTTCCAAATTTTAGTGGTTTGTTCCATAAGTGTTTAACTTCCCGTTCTTTAAAATTAAAAAAGGTGGCAATTGCCACTATATTAATTTAGCACACTCATTTTTGGACGTCAACAACTAGTTGCAAATGCCACTATGTTTAGTTAGAATAACGGTAACAGATGAGGAGGCCAACTGACATGCCTGATATTATGGATAGCGGCTTTAAAGCCATTTCAATTTTGTATCGTAAATCGCATATTTGGTTAAATGAAGGCTGTGCGCAATATGCATTAACCGCCGCCCAAGCGCTAGTGATTTCGATTGTTTGTGATTTTGGCGTATTGACCCAAGATGGGATCACCAAACGACTCGGCTTAGACAAAAGTGTCGTCGCCAAAACAGTTTTGAAATTAGAAGAAACGGGTTATTTGATTCGCACGAAAAATACGAAAGACAAACGAACTTACGACATTCAACCGACTGACAAAGCATGGGCAGTTTATCCATCCGTCAAAAAGGAAGTCGATATCTGTTTCCAACGCATGACCGAAACAATGACGACTAAAGAACAAACGGATTTCAAACGACTGTTGTTAATGGCGGCGAAAAGTACAATTTGATCAGAGCGCTGACTCAAGTTGGTCAGGCTTTGAGGATTAACCTAATAACGGGAATTATGGGCGATTTACCCATGGTTTCCGTTATGTCGTTAACCGGAAAAGCCTACTTGAGAAGCGCGTTTAGAACATTAACTAATCATTTTAAACTAAAAAAACAGTGCGTGATTACCGATGATTCGGTGATCACGCACTGTTTTTTAGTTAATAAGCTTGGACAAATAAACTAATCGCTAGGCCAATTGCGGCAATCCCGATGCCGATTTTAGTCCAGCGTTCGGGGAGCAAGCGAACGATTGAAGGGCCGATTAAACCACCCAATAAAAAGCCAATCCCTAACGGCCAAACGAGTGACCACTGAATCGTGGTTTGTAAGGCGTAGATCAACGTTGCGATGCAGTTGGCTAGGCCCATAATCAGATTTTTAGTAGCGTTGTATTCAGTGAATCGCGCTTGGCTAATGATCGAGAGTAGGGACAACATTAAAACGCCAGAAGCGGCGCCGAAATAGCCACTATAAATCCCCACGAAGAAGACGCCGAACCAAGCGAGAACAACTTGCCACTGAGCCGGTTGTTTGACTTGTAGATGGCGCGGAATCAAGATCAATAGGCCGGCCGATAAAATAAAGAAAGGCACCACTTTTTGGAAAGTCGTCGCGGGAATTTTAAAGAGTAGTAACGCACCGACGACGCAACCAATCAAGGTTAGTGGCAGGAGTGTCAGCAACTCGTGACGTTGGTGTTTCAATTCTTTACGCGAGGCGATAGTGGCCCCAACGCCGGTGAAAATTAAGCCGGCTGTATTGGTCACGTTGGCGGTGACGGGTGGTAATCCAAGCGCTAATAAGGCGGGATACGAAACTAATGAGCTAATCCGCCAACCGTGCTGACGATGCCCGCGGCGATGCCAATCAAGATTAAGATGAAACTCATTTGGAAGGTTGCCATTTTAAAGGAACTCTTTTCTATGAATGAATGGATGCTTTAGTTGGTTGAAAATAGGGCTTGACCAACCGATGGTATAGATAAGCGCCGCCGAAGAAATAGCTAGTGGCTAGCAAACTGGTCAGGGGCAGTGTGTGGAACATCGTGGTTGGTAAGATGATTGCTAATAATGGGAAAGCATAGGCCGCCGGGATTTTAACCCGTAATAGCCAAAGTAAGAGCGCTACTAACGGGAGTGCGATTAAAGTCACTAGTAAACGCGAATCGATTAAGCTGTAAGCCACGACGCCAATCGTCGCTGCCCCGGTGAGGGCGATCACTTGTTTAACGGCCATTTTACCAGAATACATTGGTTTTTGTAACACTTCGAAAAAGACGACAAAAACCGGCGGAATCGCCGCCATCTGTGGTTTACCGGCTAAGGTGACTAGGCCGACCCAAATCACCGCTAAACCTAAAAAGACGAGCATCGCGCGGTAATTAATCGGTAGTGGATCGGCAGTGCGGGTCGCGAGTTGCCGGAATTGAACGGCCAACATTAAGATTAAGGTGAACACTAAAATCGCGATAATAAATGAATAGTGACGTGCATTGACGATAATCGGCAGTAACCCAGTCGCAAACGCCGGCGCTAATGTGGACCGCATGACACTTAGAAAACCGACCATTAAGCCGAGTAATAATAGGATTTTTTCGGGATAGGTCCACGGTAATAAGTTAATCCCAAAACCGACAATCGCGGTGGTTGACGGGATGATAAATATTTTGCTGGGATTGGCCACCCAATTGGGTTCGTGATAAAGCCATAGACCAGCCGTCAAAGCGGCGATTTCCGGTAAAATAATTTCGACATCGTCTAACCAAGTAGCGATGGCGACCATACTTATAATGAAGATAAAGCCGGTCAGATATTCCAGCCATTTTAAATGAATTGATTTCAAGATTCTTAAAACTCCTTACTAAAAATAATCGTACAAACTAGCATAACATATTCTTTAAAAGAAGGCAGGTTTGGCGAAAATTAAGTTAGCCTAAAAATATTGTTATCGATACTAAAATAATGTATGATGAAGGTAATAAGTTAGGTTTACCTAAAAATGGATGGAGGCTCTTTATGCTAACAATTAAGAACCTCACCGTTGCTTACGATGACACACCAGTCTTCACTGATGTTGCCGTTCAATTTGAAGCAGGCAAAATAACTGGAATCATTGGACCAAACGGTGCGGGTAAATCAACCCTGATCAAAGCGATACTGGGGTTGATTAAAACACAACAAGGCCAAGTTACTTACAACCAGCGACCCTTAAAAGAGGTTCGCAAAAACGTGGCGTACGTTGAACAACGCAAAGATTTAGATTTGAACTTTCCCATCAACGTTTTGGATGTCGTGTTGACCGGGACGTATGGCCAACTAGGCTTATTGAGAAACCCCGGTAAAGTTGAAAAAGCGGCTAGTTTAGCGGCTTTAGAACAGGTCTCATTGACGGCGTTTGCGAAACGGCAAATCGGCCAGTTGTCGGGCGGGCAACTCCAACGTGTTTTCGTGGCGCGGGCGATTGTCCAAGAAGCCGATATTATTATCTTAGACGAACCATTTGTTGGGATTGATTTACAGAGTGAAACGGCGATTATGACCATCATGAAAGCTTGGCGCGATGCCGGTAAAACGATTATTGTCGTCCATCACGATTTAAATAAAGTGACCCAGTATTTTGATGACTTAGTAATTATGAATCACGGGATTGTCGCTTATGGGCCGGTTGAATCGGTTTATCATGCTGATAATATGGCGCAGGCTTTCAGTGAGGATCTATCAGCAATCTTGTTTGAAACAGATCAGGAGGTGGCTAAATGACCTCAATTCATGATTTTATTAGCGCTTTAGGCCAATATGATTTTCTCCAAAGTGCCTTGTTAACGGCGATTATGGTCGGGGTGATGTCGGGGATTGTCGGCTGTTTCATTATTTTACGCGGGATGTCGTTAATGGGCGATGCGATTTCACACGCGGTATTACCAGGGGTCGCCGTGGCCTACATGCTCGGGATTAACGTCTTATTCGGAGCTTCGGTTTTCGGGATTCTAGCCGCCGTTTTAATCGGCTTTGTCGCCGCCAACAGTAAAGTTAAAACCGATACGTCGATTGGGATTGTCTTCAGTGCTTTTTACGCGCTGGGTTTTATCCTGATTTCGATGGCTGAAAGTGCGACGAACTTACACCATATCTTATTCGGGAATATTTTGGCGGTCAGCGATAGTGATATCATGACGACCGCGGTGGTTTTAGGCTTAGTGATCTTATTCGTTTCGATTTTCTACAAGGAATTATTGATTACGTCGTTCGATGAAACTTACGCGAAAACTTACGGTTTAAAAACGCAACTGTTGCATTACGGGTTGATGTTAGTGTTAACGTTAGTCACGGTTTCGGCATTACAAACGGTCGGGATTATCTTAGTGGTTGCGATGTTAATTACCCCGGCGGCGACCGCCTTTTTATGGACGGAACGCCTCGCAACGATGCTCTTTTTATCCGCCGGAATCGGTGTGATTTCAGCCACGACCGGCTTATATTTCAGCTATACCTTGAATTGGGCATCGGGCCCGGCGATTGTGCTGATGGCGGCCGTTTTATTCGCGATTTCTTTCTTAGTCGCCCCCAAACAAGGTTTCCTCAAATGGCGACCAAGTGTAAAGGAGCCAACTAAATGAAACGAATTTTAATCACCTTCGTCGGCGTCATCGCGATGGTCAGCGGCGTTTATTGCTGGCTGAATCAGCGCAATACGGTACCGAGTGCGCCGACCACCCAAAAGTTACAAGTTGTCACAACCAATTCGATTTTGGAAGATTTGGTCCATCAAGTCGGGCAGGATCGGATTGAACTCTATAGTATCGTTAAACGTGGGACTGATCCGCACGAATACGAACCGCAACCGAGTGATATCACACAAGCCACGGATGCCGATGTGATATTCCACAACGGCTTAAATTTGGAAACGGGTGGCAATGGCTGGTTTAAAAAACTGGTCGAAACTTCGCATAAAAAGTTTGACGAAGACGTTTTTGCGGCCAGTGATGGCATCAAAGTGCAACATTTAACGACCAACGTTAAAGAACAAGATCCGCACGCTTGGTTGGATTTAGCAAACGGGATTATTTACGTTCAAAATATCACCAAGGTTTTGAAGGATAAAGATCCGAAGAATGCGGCCTTCTATCAACAAAATGCGGATCGATATATTGCTAAATTGCAAAAACTGCACACCACGGCGCAATCGAAGTTTTTGGCGATTCCAGAACAACAACGATTATTAGTGACTTCGGAAGGGGCCTTTAAATATTTCGGTCAAGCCTATCACGTACAACCGGCGTATATTTGGGAGATTAATACCGAATCGCAAGGGACTCCAGAACAGATGAAGGCTGTCTTAGCCAAGATTAGAGCGGCCAAGGTTCATAGCCTGTTTGTTGAAACCTCCGTCTCACCGAAATCGATGGATAAGGTTGCCAAAGAAACGGGCATTCCAGTGTTCGCTAAATTATTCACCGATTCCTTAGCGAAAAAAGGGACAACCGGCGACACCTATTACACGATGATGAAATGGAACATCGATCAGATTTATGCGGGATTAGTGACACAAAAATAGCAATCAAAAAAACGAGCTGCAGATTTGCAGCTCGTTTTTTGGTGGTTAATAGCTGAATAGAAATAAAATTTGATTGATGTCCATTTTACAAGTATCATCATAATATGAGACCAACATTCTTGGAAAAGAGTGGTGGCCTTTTATATTGGTAAAATATCAATTAGGGGCTATAAGGTACTTTTTGCAAAAAGAAGAGGAAATAGTTGTTATTGTAGGAACGAATGGAAGCGCATACAATATTGAGTGTAGAGGAGGCAATCGTATGAGGTATGGTCACCTATTATCAGTTCTAAGTGAATGTTCGCCACAGCCGGTCAGTCGCGATAAGTTATGTGAGGATTTTGGGATTAGTGACCGAACACTTTGGAAGAATATTAAAGATTTGAAGCACGATGGGCTAAAAAATGGCTTTCAGATTAAAACGGTCAGAGGAAAAGGCTTTTGCTTAGGCATATCAAATGAAGCGGAATTTAAAGGCTTTACGCAGAAAATAGCCATTAGCGAAAATCGAGATCGAATTATTCCAATGAAGCAACGTTTGAACAGCTTAGAGTTTATTCTGCTTTTAGCAGGGGATTTCATGACATTAAGGGAGCTTTCAGAACGCTTAAATGTCAGTGTTTCGACAATTAAAGATGACTTAAAGAAAACTGAATCATTTTTTCGAGAGAATTCATTAAAAGTGAGTGGCAAACCCCGGTTTGGTATTTTAGTTGAGGGTGAGGAAGACAATAAAAGAAAAGCAATCATTGGTCTATTTAGAACACAATTGTCGACCTTAGTGATTACGCCAGAATACGAAGCTTTTACAAAAATGATTGATGAAAGAGCGCTCAGAGAAACGCTTGAAGCAAGTCTTGAAGAGCATGATTATGCGATTAATGATTTATTGTTAAAAAATGTGATTGAACACGTTAGGTTATTAATATTTAGGTTGTTGCGAAAAAACTATGTTAATGAAAAAGCGGGGGAGAATATTCCGAGTGACGATATTCGTGTAGAGACGTTAGTTCATACGATAGTTGATTACATTGAGGAATATTATGATTTAATCGTTCCGGATTTTGAAATTATTTATTTAAGAAGACAGATGATTGGGAAGCTTTCCTACGTTGAAAATAAGCAAAAAAGTAATTATATCAGATTAATCGATAATGCATTAAAAAATGTTGATCTTATCTATAAAACAAAGTTCAGATTAGATAATGATCTTCAAGATTATTTATTGATTCATTTAGCAACTTTGGTTAAACGGTTATCGACTAACCATCAACTAGATAATCCTTTGATTGATGATATCTACGTAAAATATGCCAATGTTATTAATATTTCAATGGATTTTACAAATTATATTAATGGTG
>NZ_BAMJ01000008.1 GCF_000615805.1 Latilactobacillus fuchuensis DSM 14340 = JCM 11249 | reverse complement strand
ATGGTGAGTTCAGTCATGTTCGATTCATGACTGGGGACTAGCTAAAAATATGAATCTTGGGGATTCTATTTCTAGTTTTGTCCAAATACTGATGACGTTAAAAGCTATATCTATTGGAGGAATTAAAATGGGTTGGAGATATAGAAAAAGTATTAATATGGGTAAAAATTTCAGGTTGAATTTCAGTAAGTCTGGGATTGGTTGGAGTACTGGTTTTAAAGGCTTTAGATATACAAAAAAAGCTAATGGGGGAACGCGAACCACAAATACTATTTCTGGAACAGGTGTTTCATACGTTAAAGATTCTCCTGATAAATCGAAAAATACGGCGAATAACCTTAGAACAAAGAACAACAACATCACATCAAATCCAAAAAAGCCTAATCAAAAATGGTTGATTGCAATTGCTGTTATCCTAATACTCGCTCTAATTATTAAATTTAATCTATTTAATTTATTAGCATTTATCGGTTTAGTTTACGTTCTGTATATCGCTGTCTACAAATTCATTTTAAAAAAACAGCCACCTTATGTATTACCAATAAATAAATCGAAATATTTACGAACACGTTGGATCGCCGCAACAACGATTGCTTTATTTTTACTGGGTGCAATGAACGCCCCAACAAGTGTCAAATCTAGTAAGGCTTCAACAGAAAGTAGCCAAACCTTAAAAGATAGTAATGACTCTTCTGATGAATCTGAGAGCATTGCCGATTCTAAAAGTGCATCAACTCCTGAAAGCATTGCTGCATCTGAAAGTGCTGATTCTGAAAAGGTTGCCGCGTCTGAAAGTACTGCTGCTTCTCAAAGTGTCGTTGCATCTGAAAGTGCTGCTACTTCCCAAAGTATCGTCGCATCTGAAAGTGCTGCCGCTGCTGCTCAAAGTGTTGCTGCATCTGAAAGTGTTGTTGCTGCTGCTCAAAGTACTGCTGCATCCGAAAGTGCTATCGCTGCTCAAAACACTTCAACTGCTGCTGCTAATACAACTACGTCTAATAATACGACCGGTATCCGTTGGGCTATTGAAGATGGCTATACTTGGGAAACCCGAAAGGGCCATTCTCATAGATTAAGTCCTGGTGAATCCTTACCAGCCGGCTATCATTATCAAACAGGTAATTAGGTTTCCCCTTCAATCGCGTTTGATTCACGCTGAGCCCATTGGTTAGCCTAAAAGGATCATAAAATATGAATAAAAAAATTGCAGTAATATTAATAATCTGCCGAACAAGTCTCAATTTATCAAAAATTGAGGCTTTTTTGTATGACGAATTTACAATTGAAGTGCAACTAACCAAATAAAAAAGACCCATGAAGAGTTCTTTTTTGACAAAGTGTTGCATTTGAATTGACAATTCGTCGTACTAAAAAAGACAGCCTTAGCTGCCTAAAAATTCTTTAGCGCATAATCCTCTACCATATATTTATCAAGTTTAAATTCAGATTCATTCACATTAGGATTGTAATCGCTAAATTTTTTATTATCCTCACGTTCATTCATATCAGATTCAAGTCTACTTAGGTCCTTTTTATGAACTAACAAATTATTTTCTGATAAAAAATATATGCGTTCTTTTTCTCTCAGTTCACTTAAAAATGTTAATTCAACTGACATAATTCCATCCGTATTTACAGAAAAATAAATTTCTTGATAAGGCTTAATGTATTGAATCCTAAATATATTTTCTTCGTTCTCACATTCTATCTTAACCTGTAATGAAAACGCATGATGAGTTGATGCGTTTTGTATTCTGACACACTTATCATCATGATACCTGATCCGCATAGCACCTGACGCTTCGTACGCGGTGATATTTTTTAGAGCATTATTTTTATCCTTCTCATTTTTAAAATATACATCAGATAATGTATCATATTTACCTTTGATTGTTATAGCAAAATATGGTCTGCTTTTCCTAAATTCAAGCTTCTCATTATTTTTATTTTCTGAGCTTATTTGATAATATACCCCACCAACCGTCAGTATTGCGCCCAAGTATCCCCCTAAGAAAGCAAACCAGTCACTATTTTCTCCTGGTACCTTATTAAAAGGATATATCTCCATTAAGTTCGACATTACAATAGGCGCTAAGACTAGAACCACTACTAAAATTCCCCGTTTAACCCACTTATTCATAAACAACCCTCCAATATACATATAATACAAAACTCCAGCCGTAAAGACTAGGACAATTAGAGAGATTAAAAAATAGAGTAGGCTGCCTAATTTTGACGTTTTTTGACAAGCGTGTGTCGTAATACCATTAATCTAATTGACGTTCCCAATAGCTCCTATGATGGAATTACGGACAAACTGTTCGATATAATACATCATAAAGGAGCTTTTTATTATGGCAATTAAATATTCAAATGAATTTAAAGAATCGATTGTTAGCTTAAGTCAGACTGGCCGTTCGGCCAACTCACTGGCTAAAGAATACAACGTCAGTGTTTCAACGGTCACTAAGTGGATTAAACAAGCTGATCCTAACAACACTAAAGTGCTATCATCAAATGAACGTGCTCTGATTAAAGAAAATAAACGGTTAAAAGAAGAACTTGATATTTTAAAACGAGCGGCGGTGCTCATGGCAAAAAGCTAATTATTAAAGGGCGTGCCCTCGTGTTAGAAGTCGTCAACGCTAATTTACTTGCTGGGCACCGCATTACGCGTATCTTATCAGTACTCAAAATTCCGCGCTCAACCTACTATGATTATCTACATTGGCAGCCAAGTAGAACTGAACGCCGCCGGCATTTAATTAAACAAGAAGTGTTAACGGCTTGGTTAAGATATCCAATGTATGGCTACCCACGATTAACGATCTTACTAAATCAACAGTCTGATATTCACGTTAGTCAGCGTCTGGTCTATCAACAAATGTGTGAATTAGGGATTAGATCTAGAATGGTTAAACGAATCAATAAGCCAACCACTCAGACTGATTATGATCAGCGACCAAACTTGATTAAGCAGTTAACTGATCAATCTGGTATTTTATTGACTGATATTACGTACATTCCCCTTAACCATACTTGGTGTTACCTAGCTAGTGTCTATAATCCAGTAACCCGACGGGTTATTGCTTACCAACTTAATACGCAGATGACTAAAGAACTAGCGACTAACGTTATTACCCAAGTCATGGCGCAAGCAGTTAAACCACAAATTATTCATAGTGATATGGGAAGCCAATACACAAGTGACTTATTTGAAAACACTTTATCGAAGTATGGTATCAAGCATTCTTACTCCCGAAAGGGTCAGCCCGGCGATAACGCGCGAATTGAAAGTTTTCATTCAATTTTGAAACGTGAATACGTTAATTTCCAAGATTTTAAGACAATTCATGAAGCAATCGCCGGAATTGATAACTATATTCGTTGGTATAACAGTGATCGTATTTCACTTGTAGCGTAGCTACAGGCTATTAAATTCAATAATGTTGGGGCTTATTTAATATACTCTAAAGCGTTTTTAAAATCTGAACGGGACTAAAACTTCGGCCTCCGAAAATTAAATTAAGTAATTTAAATTGAAAGTCAAATTTGTTCGCACTTTTATGTCCGTATTCTTGACATAGGAGCCCTAATAACTATCATTAAACACCAAAAAAGACAGGTAATCAACCTGTCTAAACTAGTATAAATACCTGGAGCAAAGATAATGCTAACTCAAATCTGATAAGTATTAAACCTATCCGTTTGTGGACCGTCCTTTCCGGGACACAAACCAAAATCGTGTTCACATCACGTTAATAAGTCGCTCTATCTCGAGCTACTAAGATAAGGTTACTATTAATTAGATCCACTACGAGGATTCCTCCCTTCTTAGTAATTCGCAAGATGCGGTTAAGTCCGTGATTGTTTACGGCAACAAACATGGTAACCTTCACGTCATTTAGCACATTATTAGAATATGATGTCAAAATCTATCAAAAGTTCATCTGATTGATAAATAATGTATTTTCCGTGCTCGTATGCCTCGAGAAGTTCAGTTAATGCCTGATTTCGATAATTCTTAAAAACATGGGACAGTTGCCGAATCCGATTTATTCCTTGAATTTGCTAAAAAAGAAAGAGAACCTTTATGGTACCCTTTCTTCTTAACAATACTTGACTTAGGATTACGTAAAGGTGAAACTATGGCGCTCACCTACAATGACGTGGATTTAAAAAATAATACTATTGATATAAAACGAACTAGATTATATCGAAAAGAAAAAGGTGAGTTATTCAACACCGTTATTTTGGACGACCCAAAAACAAAAGCGTCCATCCGCCAGTTGCATATGACTCAACGTTTGAAAGAAGCTTTGTTAGATCAATTTGAAATTTTTTCAGATGAAAGAAAAGTCGTTACACTTAATACTTCAAATGAAATCAAAGAGGATGACTTTATTTTTAGGTATTCAGCATCCCAAAAATATATCGGTAAAACTATTAGAGACCGAACAACAAATGGTGCTTTTGAACGCATTAGACTTAATGCTGGTCTCCCCAAAATTAAAATACATGATTTACGCCACACTCACGCTGTTTTCATGCGCGAATCTGGCGCGCCTTTAGAGGACGTTCAAGATACACTTGGCCACTCAAGTATCGAATCAACTCAAATTTATGCAAAAACAACGCCTAAGATAATTGAACGTGCTAGTAAGCAATACGAAAATTATGTAAATAAAAAAAGCAATTAAAATTCATTTTTTGAGTAGTCGTTACCAAATCCGTTACCACTCTCAAAAAAATCAATTTAATTGCTTCAAAATATATTATTTTAATATCTTACAAACGTTGAATTATAGGCGTTCGTTTAATTCTTTGCCTAGTTCTTCAAAGCCGGGTTTGCCAAGTAAGGCAAACATGTTCTTCTTATACGCTTCAACGCCGGGTTGGTTGAATGGGTTAATGCCATTCAAGTAACCTGAGATTGAAACAGCCATTTCGAAGAAGTAGATCATGTAACCTAATGTGTAGGCTGTTTGATCAGGGATGTTAACGGTCATAACAGGTACGCCACCATCAGTATGTGCTAAAACAACACCTTGGTAAGCTTTCTTGTTAACGAAGTCCATTGTGTGGCCTTCTAAGTAACCTAAACCATCTAAGTTTTGAGCGTCAGTTGGAATATCGATGTCGCTGTTAGGTTTTTCAACGTTAACAACAGTTTCCATCAAATTACGACGACCTTCTTGAATGTATTGGCCTAATGAATGTAAATCAGTTGAGAAGTTAGCACTTGAAGGATAAATCCCCTTTTGGTCCTTACCTTCTGATTCACCCATTAATTGCTTCCACCATTCTGAGAAGTATTGGAGGGTTGGTTCGTAGTTTTCTAATAATTCAGTTGTGTAACCTTTACGGTATAAGATATTACGTAAGGCAGCATATTTGTAAGCATCATTCTTAGTGACGTCAGTGTCATTGTATTCAGCACGAGCGTCAGCAGCACCTTGCATCAATTGATCGATATCGCCACCAGCAACGGCAATTGGCAATAAACCAACGGCTGTCAATACTGAGAAGCGGCCACCAATATCATCAGGTACAACGTATTCGTCATAGCCTTCAGCGTCTGATTCAGTCTTCAAAGCGCCTTTAGCACGGTCAGTTGTTGCATAGATCCGGCCTTTAGCAGCATCTTTACCATATTTCTTGATTAACTTGTCTTTCAAAACACGGAAAGCGATTGAAGGTTCAGTCGTTGTGCCTGATTTTGAGATGACGTTAATTGAGAAATCACGGTCGCCAATCAAGTTAACTAAGTCAGTTAAATAACTTGAGCTAATTGAGTTCCCTGCAAAAATAACTTGTGGGAATTCGCGTTGGTCAGCTGGAATCATGTTAAAGAATGTTGTATTTAAGAAATCAATTGCTGCCTTAGCACCGAGGTATGAACCACCAATACCAATTGCAATGAAGATTTCTGAGTCGCTCTTGATTTTAGCAGCGGCTTTTTTAATACGAGCAAATTCAGCTTTATCGTAGTTAACTGGTAAATCTAAGAAGCCACGGAAATCGTTGCCCGCGCCAGTTCCTTGCCGTAATTGTGAATCTGCTGCATTAACCAT
The DNA here is from genome assembly GCF_000615805.1 of Latilactobacillus fuchuensis DSM 14340 = JCM 11249. GTDB lineage: Bacteria > Bacillota > Bacilli > Lactobacillales > Lactobacillaceae > Latilactobacillus > Latilactobacillus fuchuensis. Next base: position 65,407 of record NZ_BAMJ01000008.1, on the reverse strand, counting down.
TGCTTGCATTTCTGCAAGTTCGTTTGATTGAACAAATTTGTCCAAACGTGATGCATCGAATGAAATATGTGCCATATTCTCTTATTCCTCCTGTTTTTAAACACAAGTATACGTTAATAACTTTAGCTTTTTTAGCGCCAAAATGCAAGCCGAATCGTCCCATTTTCAACCTAGACCGTTATTATTTTCAAAAATATTTTTTCAAAAAAACTTGACTTATTTTTCATATGTCTCTATACTTCAACTTATCAAATAAATCGGAGGTAAATGAAATGACACATACTAACTTGACACAGTTGAATATTCGTTGGCAAAGCCGCTAAGTCAGGTTGTATTCGCAAATGGATACAGTCTGTTGATTGTATCCATGCGGCCATTCATCATTTATCGATTGAATTTTAAGCCTACATGGATTTTACTCGAGTAAATCCGTGTAGGCTTTTTCTGTCCCCTACATGACCGCTATGTAGGGGACTTTTTTATTTGTAAAAATCAAAGGAGTAATTGCAAATGTCTAAAATTAAACGTTTTTTACCACTCATTCTAATCTTCGGTGGGCTACTCGCCTTACTGGGCGTCAAAACCATTAAAGAGACCCGCCAAGCTAAATTACCAACCGTTGCCATTTTACAGCCACTCTCGCATCCCGCTTTAGATGAAATTCATCGCGGAATTATCGCCGGTTTAGCCTCTGCCGGTTACCATAATAAGCAGAATATCAAAATTGATTTTCAAAACGCCCAAAACGATCAAAGTAATTTGCGTTTAATGAGCAATCGCTTTGTCACTGAGAAAGCGAAAGTCACAATCGGGATTGCGACACCGGCCGCCCAGAGTTTAGCGAACGCCACTAAAAAAATCCCCGTGATTCTCGGTGCGGTCACTGATCCCGCTAGTGCTAACTTAGTCCACAATAACCAACGACCCGGCGCCAACATTACTGGTGTTTCGGATCGCGCACCGATTCAAAAACAATTAGCTTTAATGCAAACAATTATGCCCCAACTTAAAACGGTTGGCGTACTCTACTCAAGCAGTGATAACTCGGCTACTAGCCAAATGCGTTTGTTCAAGAAAATAGCAAAAAAAGCTGGTTTAACGGTTGTCGAAGCGAGTCTCAGTTCGGTCAACGATCTCGAACAAGTCAGCCAAACCCTCGCACCCAAAGTCGATGCGATTTACGTGCCAACCGACAATACAATCGCCAGTGCGATGGGCACACTCGTCCGCACGACTGATAAAACCAAAACGCCGGTCTTCCCCTCGGCCGAAACGATGGTCAAGGATGGTGGTCTCGCGACTGTCGGCCTCAGTCAATACGATTTAGGCGTCGAAACCGGTAAAATGGCCGCCCAAGTCTTAAGTGGCAAAGCAAAACCCGCAACGACACCTATTCATTATCTACGTAAAGGCCACTTAGTGTTAAATCTCAAAAAAGCGAAAGCCTTACACATCACAATTCCTAAAGACACCATCGAAACCGCACAACAGAAAGGCACGGTGATCAAATGACCTTAATCACTTCGACCATTGACCAAGGGCTGCTCTGGAGTCTACTGAGTCTCGGTGTCTTCATCACCTTCCGAATTTTAAAATTCCCCGACATGACCGTTGAAGGGAGTTTTCCCCTCGGTGCGGCCGTGACCGCCATCATGTTGCAGAATCACCACAACCTACTATTAACCTTACTCGTGACTTTTGTTGGTGGCTGTTTAGCTGGTCTAGTTACCGCTATTCTATACAACTATTTCCACGTACAAAGTTTATTAGCCGGTATTCTAACCTTAACCGGTCTTTATTCAATTAATTTGCGAATACTGGGCCAAGCCAATCTGTCGATTGATAGTCAACATAGTCTTTACGAAATCCCGTTCTTTAGTGGCCTATCAACTGACAATCGACTGATTCTGATTAACCTCGTGATTATTTTAGTCGCCGTCGTGCTACTAGTCGGGTTGTTATACACCGAATTTGGCCAGTCTTTACTGGCCGCTGGCGATAATCCGACAATGGCCTTATCACAAGGGATTGCCGTTAAACGGACTAACAGTATCGGCATTGTCCTCTCCAACGGACTCATCGCCTTAACAGGTGGCTTAGTTGCACAATATAACGGCTTTGCCGACGTTAATATGGGGATTGGGGTCATGGTCATCGGCCTTTCCGCATCATCATCGGTGAACGTTTATTAACCGGCCGCCATTTCTTATCGAAATTAATCAGTATTATTTTAGGTAGTGTTGTTTACCGGTTAATTCTATTATTAGTCTTACAACTCGGATTCAACGCCAATGATTTCAAACTCTTCTCTGCGATTATCCTCGCAATCTTCATCATCTCACCCCAACAAAAGAAAGGACTGACCACTCAATGACCGCACGTATGACCCTCAATCAACTTAATTATCAACTCACGACCGAAACCGATCAGAAAAACCTGCTGCAAGACATCAACGTCACGATTCAGCCTGATGAATTCGTCATGCTCCTCGGCGCAAATGGTGCGGGTAAGTCGACTTTTTTCAACATCGTTGCCGGTGATTTAACGCCAACCAGTGGTCAGATTACCTTCAATGACCAAGAGATTACCAAACAATCTGCTCAACAGCGCACCCGTCTGATTAGTCGGGTTTATCAAGATCCAAAATTAGGTACCGCCGCTGACATGACGGTCGCCGAAAATATCCTACTAGCGATGCGCCGCGGTCAACGACGTCGGCTCTTCCCCCGACGACTAGCACAACAACGTCCGCAAATCGAAGCCTTAGCGAAGACCCTGCCCAATCATCTAGAGGCGCAACTCGACAAACCGGTTAGTAATTTATCCGGTGGTCAACGACAGACCTTGAATTTCTTGATGGCCACCATTCAAAAACCTGAGTTACTACTATTAGATGAACACACTTCAGCCTTAGACGCGGTTTCTAGCCAAGCCTTGATGACTTTCACCGATACCACGATTCGGGACAACCAGCTGACTTGCCTAATGATTACCCACGATTTAGCCGATGCCTTAAAATACGGCAATCGTCTATTAATTCTAAAAGACGGTCAGCTAATTGCCGACTTTCCCGATGCTGAAAAACAACAATTAACGACTGAACAATTAATCAGTTATCTTAATTAACCGTCGAAATAACATACCGGTAACAAACTGATTGAAGAAGGCAGCATCCATATTTTATGGTGCTGCCTTTTTGTGACCCTTTTAAGATCCACTTATCACCTGATAACCTAATTCATATCAATTAGAATCTTCCATACTTTTGATAAGCGTTTTGCTTGTAATCGATTTCAACGTGTGCTAAATTAACACTATAGGGTTGTGTACAACCTAAATAGTGAATACACCTAAAGGAGTTCTTTATCATGACTAACACAAAAACTGACTCACAAAAAACAATTCCAGCAAGCGTCGCCATGCTTCGCGTTATCGAATCTTGGGGCGTTGACCATATTTTTGGTTACCCAGGTGGTTCATTTAACTCAACAATGAATGCGCTTAATATCGAAAAAGATCGACTTAAATATATTCAAATTCGTCACGAACAAGTTGGCGCACTCGCCGCTGCTGCTGACGCTAAGTTAACCGGTAAAATCGGGGTGACTTTTGGTTCAGCTGGCCCCGGTGCCACTAACCTTTTAACCGGACTTTATGATGCAAAGGAAGACCACGCACCCGTTTTAGCCTTAATCGGTCAAGTGCCTAGTAGCAATATGAATTACAATTACTTCCAAGAATTTTCTGAAAATCCAATGTTCGCAGACGTTGCGGTTTACAATCGCTTAGTGATGACACCCGAAAGTTTGCCATATGTTGTTGATAAAGCAATTCGTGAAGCCTACAAACACAACGGTGTCGCGGTTGTCGTGATTCCTAATGATTTTGGTTACGTTGAAATTCCAGATACACCTTACAGCTCAAGTTCACCAACTGATCGCAAACAAGTGGCTGGCCCTGTTGCCACTGATGAAGAAGTGGATCAATTCTTAACGATGGTTAAAGACGCTAAACGCCCCGTCATTCACGTTGGCCGTGGGATTAAAGATGGTGGCGACAAGTTAGTCGAATTATCGAAGAAACTTCAAATTCCACTTGTCATGACTGGTTTAGCAAAAGGGTTAGTGCCCGATAGCTATGAAGGTAACTTAGGCATGTCTAACCGGGCGGCTTCTAAAGCGGCTGATGAAATTATGGCCGTTAGTGATTTAGTGATTGCGATTGGTGCTGACTTCCCATTTGCCAACTTAATTTACCGCACACATGATTTCAAATTTATTCAAATTGACAATGACGAAGCTCAATTCGGTCGCCACCATTTCTTAGACTTCGGTATCTGGTCAGACGCCACGACCTTCGTTGAAAAAGCTTTGGATCGCAGCCAAGCCGTTGCCCCAAGTCCATTCTTCAAAGCAGCTGCAGCTGATATGGCTAACTGGCAAGAATACCTCGATATGTTATCAAATCGCGAATCTGATCCTTTGGAATTCGAACCAATCTACAAACAAATCAATCGGATTGCCGATCCAGATGCCGTCTTTTCAATTGACGTTGGTGATAACATTATCAACAGTTTCCGTCATTTAAACTTAACGCCTAAGAACAAATGGGTGATTTCAGCCCTCTTCGCTTCAATGGGTTCAGGGATTCCTGGTGCTTTAGCGGGTCAACTCAGCTTCCCAGATCGTCAAGTCTTCCATATTGCGGGTGACGGTGCCTTTTCAATGGTCATGCAAGACTTAATCACTGAAAAGAAATACAACTTACCAATCATCAACATCATCACGTCAAACGCATCATTAAACTTTATCAAGAGTGAACAAGAAGATATTCCAATGGACTTCTCTGGGATTTTCATTGAAGATCAAGACTTTGCCATGATCGCAAAAGGCATGGGGATTGAATCTATCACGGTTCGTTCTTCTAAAGAACTCCCTGCTGCTTTCGACAAAGCCCTTGAAGTGACTAAAGCAGGCCGTCCATTCTTAATCGACGCTAAGATTACCGATAAACGGAGTATTCCAGTCGAAGATCTTGAATTAACAATTAAAGATGGCGAATTAATCGAATCAATCAGTAATAGTTTTGACGCTTCTCGTCCGGCTGATAAAACTTACAGTGTGCCTGATTTCTTCGCTAAATACGATGCGCAATCATTAAAGAGTCTCCCAGAATTATTCAAAGAACATGGTGTTGAACTTTAAAACAAGCTGTGACAGAACTCGGTTATCAATTGAGTGCTAACTCAAGTTGGTCCGGCTTTGAGGATTAACCTAAAAATCAGCGTTATGATTTGTACTTTGAATCATAACGCTGATTTTCTAGTTAACCGGAAAAGGCTGCTTGAGAAGCACGTTATCAATAGAGTATCAAGTCCAAAAACCAACCTATTCTGAATTAAGGATAGGTTGGTTTTTGATTTGAACGGAAATTGATGAATTCTGGCGCGCGTCAAAACAATAATCGTTTAATATTAGGATACTAAAACTTATATCGCATCCTCTTTTTTGCTTGCCAACAATTAAGAATCAATTAAATCATTCTTGAACCTCTGACAAGCTAGACACAATCGTTTATATTGTTAATCAACAAACAAATTATGATGAGGTCACTATTGATGCAAAAATTCGAACTTAAAGCCTTACTTGCAGCTATTATACTGGTTGTCTTGGTCAGAACACTGATTAAATGGTGGTCACCAACATTATTTACAGATGGTAATTTTTTAATCCTGTTCATTGTGCCCGTTCTTTTCATATTAATACTCATTAATTTAGGTCGGTTAATTTATCGAGTAGTCGTCAGTCATCGCTAATTGACTAGTGCCATCTAAAGAAAGCCATCATCCGTTAACATTCTGGATGATGGCTTCTTTTTGTCCAAATTCACTTAATCTTCTGTAAATATCGTTTTAGCTAGATTAAAGGCGGACCAAGCTTTTGGCCAACCGACATAAAAGGCTAAATGGGTAATGACTTCCGCAATTTCAGTTTTAGTAATCCCGTTGGCTTTACCGATTTTTAAATGGGCGGGTAACTGTTCTAGATTGCCGCCCGAAATCAAAGCTGAAATCGTAATTAAACTCCGTTGATGCGCTGATAATTGTGTTTCGCGCGACCACACTTCACCGAACAAAACATCATCATTTAATTCAGCAAATTTCGGCGCAAAATCACCTAATTTATCGCGACCAGCTGTTTGTTTTTTTGCCATTTAAATCACTCCTTTATTAATCATCAAAACGTTGTAGATAATTTTCGAAACTTTCATCTTCATTAATGGTTCGATCGACCTTACCGTCATACCAATCAATCTTATGGCTCAATACGGTTAAATGCGCTTTTAGTTCGGCCATTTCAGCTTCCGCATCGGCCCGTGTTTTTTGTAATAAATCCCGTCGTTGTTTAATCGTCGAATCACCCTGTGCGCGCAATTGAACGTACAGCTTTAATTCATTGATGCGCATACCCGTCCCTTTCAGATGCAAAATAAAACCGACCCATTTAACATCTTCCAATGTAAAATAACGGACATCATTTGCATCACGGTGCGGTTTAATCAAACCTTGTTCTTCATAATAACGTAACGTATATGTCGATAACCCGACTAATTTACCAAATTCACCAATTTTATATTGTTGTTCTGCCATGTTTTAACCTACTCTCTATTGATACTGGGGCCGATCACCATCCGTATTGGGTTGATTAATCCCCCAACTAACACGGTGGCCCAAGTTCGGATTATCAATCAATTTTTGAACAACGGTCGCAATACTCTGACGCGAAATAATCGTCCCTTTAAAGGCCGTGCCCTTTTCCGTCAATTCATAATTAGTGATTGGTGCATCAGTCATATAAGCGCATCTTAAAATCGCATAGTTTAAATCCGAAGTTTCAATCAATCGTGCTGCATCGCGCGTATCTTCCATGACTTGATGGCCAACCGCCTGTTCATTCCACCGACCAAATTCTCCGGGCACTTCATGATAAAGACCTAACCCACTGATATAAATCAATCGTTGGACATTCGTTTCAGCCATCGCCCGAACAATATTCTTAACCATTGGCTCAAACTGGCCACCCAGATTAGCGTACACGCTATCGACATTGCTCATCGCGTTGACCAATTGTGGGTAATCATTAACGTCCCCTTCGATCACAGTAACTTGCGGTTGCGTCGTTAAAGACGCTAATCGCTCCGCATGCCGTAAATATAAAACCAATTGATGTTGCTGCTCCGCCAAAAGTTGCTTGATGACTAACTGCGCGACTTGTCCCGCAGCCCCTAAAATTAATATTCGACTCATTATCATCATCCACCATTTCTATTTGAATAAGATGACTATATACCTTCTAGTGCACTATAAGGCAAGTCCTAACTTGACTTTTGACATCAATTGTTTAAAATAGAATTGTTGCTACTTTATAATGATTATTAAATAAAATAAATTATCGGAGGCTGCTATGACAGCTCATCTCTCTCTTGCTCAAAAAATTAATATTATGCGTGCTAGTGTCATGGGCGCTAACGACGGTATTCTGTCCGTTGCCGGTATTGTCATCGGCGTGGCTGGTGCGACTAGCAATAACTTCGCTATCTTTATTTCAGGCATTGCGGGCATGTTAGCCGGTACGATTTCGATGGCGATGGGTGAATATGTTTCGGTTAGTACGCAAAAAGACGCCCAAGAAATTGCCGTCATCAATACACAACTCAATCTTGCCAGCAATTATGACTCACAACTCGCTTTTGTTCGTCAAAAATACATTAAAACGGGGATTGCCCCAGAACTAGCGGCTAAAGCGTCCACCGAAATGATGTCCGCTGATGCAGTGACAACGGTCGTTCGCGAGAAATACGGCTTTGATCCAACCGCCTATACGAATCCTTATGCGGCCGCAGTTGCTTCCCTCATTTCGTTTCCAATTGGTTCTATTCTACCATTACTAGCGATTATTCTACTGCCCAGCCACTTCAAAATCATTGGGACGATTATTGCAGTGATGATTGCCCTATCGATTACTGGTTATACAGCGGCAGTTTTAGGAAATGCTAATCGGCCCAAAGCCATTCTCCGAAATGTGATTTCAGGTTTAATCACGATGCTGGTCACTTACGCCATCGGTTCCTTATTTGCCCACTAAAGATTGGAAAGCTGACTTAATATGCGACTTAAAACAAAACAGAAACAAACCATGGAAGAAAAAATGAATACCTTGCGCGCTGGTGTATTAGGTTCCAACGATGGCATTTTAACCGTTGTTGGCGTGCTCTTCAGCGTTGCGGCAGCGACCACCAATAATTTCACCATTTTTATCGCCGGTTTATCTGATTTATTAGCCTGTGCCTTTTCAATGGCCGCCGGTGAATACGCCTCAGTGAGTTCGCAAAGTGACACTGAAAAGGCCGCTGTCGCGATTGAACAACAGCGGTTGAAAAATGCTAAAAACGATCAAATTCAAGAAGTCCAAGCCTTCTACGAATCAAAGGGGGTCACTTCCGAAACAGCTTTAGCCATTGCCCAAGATTTGATGCATAAAAAACCGCTCGAAACAATCGTCAACGTCAAATACGATCTCGAACTCGGCCATTACATGAATCCATGGGAAGCCGCTTTTTCATCCCTATTCTCGGCCGCTTTCGGCGGTGTCTTCCCGCTGGTCGCAATGATTTTACTACCTGAAGCTTACAAAATGACCGGCACAATTATCGCCGTCACCATCGCCGTTTCGATGACGGCCTTCATCAGTTCCAAACTCGGCGACGGCAAAGTGAAAGTCGCCATCATCCGCAATATTCTAATCGGACTCATCACCATGCGATTCACTACGGAATTGGCCAATTATTCTAAAAAACACAAGCTGTGACAGAACTCGGTTATCAATTGAGTGCTAGAATCCACGGTTTGATTCTGAGCATTAGCCTAGTTTCGTAAATATAGTCCGGGTTATGGACTTATTCGCGAAACGTCGCTAAGCACAGGAATCAGCGGATTCTGGCACGTTTTCAATTGAGTATCGAGTTGAAAAAACGCCTATCCCGAACAAGGATAGACGTTTTTTTGATTTGAACGGAAATTGATGAGTTCTGGCACGCGTCGAAAAGGAATGCTTGCTTAAAGACTTATGTCACAGCCCTGTTTTTATGGCGTGAATGTTCACTATTTTATATTGATTATATAATGGATGGTCAATATCAGCGGTTGTTTGCAAGGCCCCAGTTGTATAGTTTTGATTAACCGCCACTGTGATCCACCCGTATCCATACTGACCAACCGATTTAATGGGCTGAGTTGCTTTAAAAATAAAACCGTTTTGCGCTAATTTTTGTGCAGCGTCATGTGACAGTGTTTCCTGTCGTTCAATTGCTAAATAGGCTTTTAATTGGTGCTTCGTCGCCAAAGAAGTCGTTGGTTGCTGAGCACTCACAAAAAATTGTTGGTGCTGGTATTGTAACCAATACGCCTTAACTTTCTTTTGATAGAACTGTTGCGGCTCACTGGCTACCGCTGCTTGTTGCTGTGATTGTTTTGGTTCTGACTGCTGCTTCGACTGACAACCACTTAATAAGCTAATCATCATTAATGTTAGACCCACGATCCTATTAAATTTCATAGCATTCCCCAATACGTTTTGAAAAGATTGTTTACATTATAAACGATTCGCGTTCACTAAAGCAACCGCCTAAAAAAGGGCCACTTCGTTAAAAGTGGTCCTTTTCGTTAGTTTCTAAATTTAGATTTAATACTTTAGCAATCGCCAAATGTCCCGCATCGTTGGGATGTAATGTGTCTAGACTTAATCGATCAGCTTGCCCGGCATTGGCAAACGATAACTCAGGGTGTTGGTATAAACTGATATGCGCAACCGCAAATGCTGTCGTCACTTTTTGAATCGCTTGTTCATAATCAATTTGCCGATAGCCCCAATGATTAACCGCCGGAAAGAAAGTCGTTCCAATCATGACGTGTGAAATAAAATAGCAGTCGGCCATTGGTCGTTGACGTTTAATCCGACCCAATAATTGACTCAGTGCACCATAAAACGTTGCGGCCGTCTGATCGCCAAACTGGCCTAACGGTGTATCACGTCCAAAATCATTAACCCCTGCATAGATTAAGAGTAAATCGGTATCGGTGGGAATCGCTTGCCAACGTTGCACCATCGGATCGTACGGTGGTGCAATGGTGCTCCCTGATATCCCTAAGTTAGTAACCTTAGGAATCGCTTGCCATTCTGCTAACCAATCGTAATACCATTTAGTCGCATAATGATTACGCCGATCCGTAATACTGTCCCCTAAAATCGTTAAATGCTGATACGCCAAGAAACTGGCCTCCTACTTCATCAAAGATTGGTACGTCACACAATCAAGGTTGTGGCGTTGATAATAACCACGCTGCTTTAGACCCGCTAACATTTGCCATTCAACTAACCGATTGGTTGTCAAACTACTTTTAGCGCGTAAACTAGCGGATAACCAACCGATATGGGTCAACACGACTGGTACCTGTTCAGCCGTCACCGCTGTTAATTGCGCCGTTAAGCCGCGTTCGGTTAACACCGGTTCTGTGTGTTGATGCATGATTAACCGACTCGACAACGTCACATTAAACTGCTGACTAATCTCATCAAACGGTCGTTGTGCCGCCGTCGATAACTGGCGCCATTCATTGCGCACCGGCACTCGATACTGTTCAGCTAATGCTAACACAATCTGGTAAATCGCCGGTGATAACGTTGAGACAAAATGGTGTGAGGTTAAATGGGTTAATTGCAAACCGCTCGCCAGAAAACGGTCAATCTGCGCTTGAAATTCAAGGCGAACTTCTTGCAAATTGAGTTTTGCAACCCGCTTTTGGAGTGTCGCATAATCCCAGAAATGGCCGTCTTGCTTAATCAACGTCGGGATTAAATCCGGCCGACTAACTGGCTGATCGCGATCTAATACCAGATGAAGCCCCGTTTGGTGAACCCCTTGTTGGCGCGCCAGTTGAACACTAGGGCTAAAATCGACCGATGTCACTTGGGCGTTAGTACAAGTCACAATTTGGTGTTGCAATGCTGCTAGAATCCCTTTGGAGACTCCGGTCGTGATACCGAAGTCATCCGATTCAATAATGATTCGTTGGATAAGTACCCCTTCAATCTGTCATTAACTTGAAAGTCCCGATGGTCGTTGCTGGACTGACTTCGCCAGTCACAGCATCTGTTAATTCAAACGTCGCGTTGGCACTAACCACCATCACAGTGGTTTCCTTGTCGGCTGCAATCACTTGGGGCCAATCGACCGTCACCAGTGGCGTGCCTTGTTGCACCTTGGCGCCTTCAGTAACCAACATGGTAAACGGTGCACCGTTCAATTCAACCGTATCAATGCCCAAATGAAGCAGAATTTCAACGCCCGCTTTAGTCGTCAACATAATCGCGTGTTTCGTTGGAAAAATCGAACTAACCACGCCATCAATGGGTGAGACCACTTGATTCGCATTTTCCGCTGGTGTCACTGCAAACCCATCACCAACTGCCTTACTAGCGAATACTTCATCGGAGACTGCTGCTAAAGGGACAAACAAACCGCTAGTGGGTGCTTTCAATTCAACACTCGTTTCTTTTTTCAAAAAACCAAACATTAGCTTAACCTTCTTCCGTATATCGTACCATCACCGCTTCGTAAGGCTGCAAGGTGATTTTTTGATCTTTCATCATCTGTTCAGGATAGTTACCTAATAAGCTTTGTACCCCTTCTGGCATCTCCCGAACTTGAACTTGGTCAGTAAAATTAGCCATGACGCGAATCACTTGTTGTTGATCAAACCGTTCGTAAGTGTAGACCGCTTCATCATCGGCTGCCAACAGTCGGTATTGGCCGCTCAATAATAATGGTTGGCCTTGGCGCAATCGAATCACAGTCTGATAGAACGCGAAAACATTGTCTGGTGCTTGCATGACTTTAGTAACCGAATAATCGTCGTGCAATACCGGTTGCAACCACGGCGTGCCGGTCGTGAAACCGTGATGAACACTGTCATCCCATTGCATCGGAATCCGACAATTTTCCCGTGATTTTTGTTGTAAAATCGTAATCGCTTCAGCATCAGTATGCCCGTCAGCGAGCATCTGATGGTAAGCATTAATCGATTCACGATCATTATACTGCTTAATATCGGTGAAGTACGCATTCTTCATCGCAATTTCTTCACCTTGATAAATATACGGGGTGCCTTGCAACCCAAACTCCACAAGTGCGAGTAATTTAGCGGATTGATCCCGGTATTGCCCATCATTGAGGAACCGTGAAATGGCGCGGGGTTGGTCATGATTGGACCAGAACAATGCGTTCCAACCGCCACCAGCGGCCATTCCCGTTTGCCAATCGCTTAAGACCCGTTTTAAATCGGGTAAATAACAGTGTCCCAAGGTCCACTTCTTGCCACCCGTATAATCGACTTTGACGTGGTGGAACGTGAAGGCCATCGATAATTCTTCGCGTTCTGGATTCGTATATTTAATCGCTTCGGCAATCGGTGTCGATGATAATTCACCAACCGTCACGAATTGATTAGGGCCAAAGATTTGTTGATACATCTCGTGTAAATATTCGTGCACATGGGGACCGTTCGTATAGAAGTTGCGACCATCATCGCTTGGCGTTTTAAAGCTATCATTCGGAAAATCTTTATCCTTCGAAATATTATTAATGACATCGAGACGTAAGCCATCAATCCCTAAATCAGCCCAGAATTGCATCATTTTGAAGATTTCAGCCCGCAACTGCGGATTGCGCCAATTGAGATCGGGCATACTCTTTTCATAGAGATGTAAATAGTATTGATTCAAAGCTGGCACGTATTCCCAAGCGGAACCACTAAACTTCGATAACCAGTTATTCGGTTCATGACCGTCAACGGGATCCTGCCATAAATAATAATCATGATACGGATTATCTTTTGATTTTAAACTTTCTTGGAACCAATGATGTTGATCAGACGTATGGTTGACAACCATATCCATCATAATCTTAATCCCACGTTGATGGGCGGCCTTTAATAACCGTTCGAAATCAGCCAACGTTCCATAAATCGGATCGATTTGATAATAATCAGCAATGTCATACCCATTATCCCGACCAGGTGACACATACATTGGTGTTAACCAAATTAATTCAATCCCTAAATCAGCTAAATAATCTAACCGTTGAATAATCCCGTTAATATCACCAATCCCATCACCATTTGAATCTTGAAAACTACGCGGATAAATTTGATAAACCGTCGCTTTTTGCCACCATTCCATATCGATTCGTCTCCTATGCTTTAAAAATTATTTTACGGTACCAGGTTTCTTAGGTTTTGCCAAACCATCGCCAGCTTGCATTTGATCATTGTAACCCCAAACGTAAGTCACGATAAATGGCACAACCGTTGCGACCGTTGATGCGATTAAGAAAACCCATAAGTTTGATAAATCGCTTGGATTCTTCGGATCTAAGAATGATGCAAAACCAATCCATGAACCTGCAAAACCAAACATATTGCCGTGTAGTAAACCACTGACAAAACCGCCGGCTGCTGAACCAAGTAAACCAGAAATAAAGACGCGTTTAAACTTCAAGTTGACCCCGTAAATTGCGGGTTCTGTGACCCCACAGAAAGCTGAAATCGCACCACCAAATGAGAGTTCTTTTAACTCTGTTTTGCGGGTTTTAATCGCAACGGCTAAAACTGCTGCCCCTTGCGCAACCATCGTCGTACTTAAAATCGCATTCAAGTAGCTGTGACCCGTTGCGGCAATATCGTTGGCCAATAATGGTAGAATGCCCCAATGTAGTCCAAAGATAACCAGCACTTGGTAGAAACCACCAATTAATAGCCCTGATAACCAACCACTCTTTAAAAGTAACCATTGAATCCCAAATGCTAAACCTGTTGATAGCCAAGTAATAATTGGACCCGTTAAATATAAGGTAATTGCAGCCGTGATTGTAATGACAATTAGCGGCGTAAAGATGATTTGAAGATAGCCAGGCAACCAGCTCTTAACCCATTTCGTTAAACGAGCCACTAACCATGCTGCTAGTATCATTGGGAAAATTGAATACGTATAGTTAACCATTGGAAAGTTCAAACTGCCCATCGTTAATAATGATTTGCCATTCATTGCGACCAAGGATGGGTGAACCAAAATGGCCCCAACCACAGCGGTCATCACTGGATCGCCTTTTAACTTCTTCGCCGCTGTAAACCCAACTAAGACGGGTAAGAAATAGAAAACACCATCGCCAATTGCATTTACCACGATAAAAATTTCACTCTTAGGACTAACGATTTCACCTAATTGAGGCATGGTTAAAATCGCCAAAACCCCTTTTAAAATCCCACTCGCCGCTAACATGCCGACAATTGGGCTCATTGCCCCCGTGATAACGCCTAATAATTGACTGAAACCTGCTTTAACGTGGCCCCACGGTGTTAAATTTTGTTGTTTCGTTGTTTGGGCGACTGTTTCAGACGTTAATTCTTCATCTGCAAATTCGACACCAATTTCCGCAATCACGCATCATAAACGGCCGTCACTTGATTGCCAATCACAACTTGATACTGACCAGATGATTGCTGAACGCTAATCACGCCATCTAACGCTTTAATTGTTTCGGTTTGCACTAAACTTTCGTCCTTCAAATAAAAACGTAAACGTGTAATACAGTGAATTAAACTATCAATGTTACCTTTTCCCCCGACCCCAGCGACAATTGCTTTGGCGAGTTGTGAATAATCTTTTTGAGCCATAATCATGACCTCCCTAGAATAAATGATTGCAAATAATTAAAGCGCTTTCTGTTAACAAGCTCATCATATATCATGTACGTACAAGTTGTCAAACGTTTTATATTACCGCTTACAAAATATTTTTAAAACTTGTCTAGACTTGTCATCAAGCGCTTGCATCTGACCGTTATAATTTATATGATAGACTTATTGATATTAGGAGTTTAATGAATGATGAAAAAATACGAAATGATTTATCGCGATTTGGTTCGCAAGATCACCCACCAACTTTATCCAGCCAATACCTATCTTCCCAGTGAAAATGAGCTGACTGAACTCTACGGCGCTTCCCGCGAAACGGTTCGCAAAGCACTCGCCAACTTATTAGAAAACGGCTTTATTCATAAGATTAAAGGGAAAGGGTCCATCGTTTTAACCTTTGATCGTTACGCCTTTCCGATTTCTGGTTTAACGAGTTATCACGAATTAGATGAATTGTTTGATATGAAAACCGAAACGCGGGTTCTTAAACTATCAACAACCACGGTTCCGCAAACTAAATTCAATTTAGACACGACCGAAGTAATCCCCGCGACTTATATTCAACGGTTGCGAATTGTCGATGGCGAACCCTTAGTCATCGATAACGATTACGTCGTTCAAGCGGTGGTCCCCACAATTACCGAAACCGTCGCGGCTAATTCTTTATACGATTATTTCGAAAACCAACAACATTTAGAAATTGGTTACGCGAGTAAAGAAGTCACGGTCGCCCCAGCAACCGAAGAACAACAAGCGATTCTACACATCACACCCGGTAGCTCCGTCGTGATTGTCAAAAGCGAAACTCATCTGCAGGACAACACGTTATTACAGTTCACTGAATCGGTCCATCGTTCGGATAAGTTCAAATTTGTTGAACACGCTCGACGCAAATTAATTTAAACCCAATCAAAAAAGCGATTTATCCTTCAAGTTCAGGATAAATCGCTTTTTAAATTGATATGCAATTGATAATCGCGTTCTCTCATAGCGCGAATTATTTCATCATACCTAATGTGACCCCACCTACGATGACTAATAGACAGCCAATCGTGACGAAGACCATTTCTTTTTTAGTTTTACGTTCACCTAATAAGAAGATACTACCAATGGTTGAGATAATAATCCCACATTGTGACAATGAATAACTGATGCTAAGCCAATATCACTCATTGAAATCAACATGAACAAGTTACCTAAACCCCATAACAAACCAGTACTAATGTTAAGCACTGTTTTCTTACTGTAAACCGCTTTACCAATGCCAAAAATAGCAAAGACTAAAGCACCGATAAACATCCCAATTGCTTGTGGGAAGACAATCGCAGTTGCGCCAACGTGAGCCCAGTTAACGATAATCGTGTAACCACCATAACCAGCCGTTGATATGAGCAATGCTCTAAAACCACGGGCCAATTGTGTGTCTTCTTTAGCAGCCAAGTTACTCTTAGGATCTTTCATTGACGTTAAAGTGGCACCGGCGATTAAAATCACTAACGCAAAAATCCCAAAGATAAAATCATGGGTTGTTTTCCATTCGTGGAACAATAAAGCACCAGCTAATGTATTGACAACTAACTGCATCCCAGTTGACATGGGTACGGTTTTAGAAACGCCCATGGCTTGCATCGATTGGAATTGTTGGCCTTGACCGACACTCCAGAAGAGCCCTGAAATAATCCCGACAATCATTGTTTTAGCATCTAAAACGGGATGTAGGAATAAAAAGGTACCGATTCCAAAAACCAGCGCACCAATTGTCATCCCTAAAGTTTGTTGATAAGCATTGCCACCTAATTTACCACTTAATAGTCCGATACTCCCCCATGCAACTGCGGGGATTAATGCAATTAAAATAGCCATATCTAAATTCCTCTTCTTCTCTTAAAGTACAAAAATCCATTATACAGACATTTTTTTAGAATTTCTAGTACGAAAACGGCACCATTGAAGCGGTTTCGAACCGGTATACCAATCAGAATCCAATAGCATCGACTATGATGGCGATTACATATAAATGACGTCTAACTTAAATTTTTTTCAAAAAAAAAACGATAAACCCACTTGATTTATCGCTTTTTCAGACGATTAACGCTCTGATATAAAATAACACCGATAATTGCACCTATCGTATTAAAAATTAAATCATCGATGTCGGCCAATCCAGTTCCTAAAATGAATTGGGCGGATTCGATGCCTAACGATAATAAGGCCCCTTGGCAGATGACTTTAAAAGCAGAATGCGGTTTTTTGGCTAAGCCTGATTTTAACCAACCAAACGGGATAAACCATAAAATATTACCATATAAGTTATACCAGTAATCCAGTTGGGCCGGTGCTTGTCTCAATTTAAGGGTTTCAACAAAAGGTGTTAAATTGATCTGACTTAACGGGCGATTAACGTAGAGTTGCAGTTGCCATGGATAATAAATATGCCGTAAAACGGTCAACGATACTAGTAAACAGACATAAAAGACAAAGACAAAACGGTGTAGCTCTTCGCGGATACTAGTTGACCGGCGTTTCACTAGACAATACACTAGCCGACACGCTAAATATATCAGACAATATAAAATTGTCTTATCGAGACTTTCAACCATTAACTTCACTAACGGCAGATGATTAAACTGCTGCGCCCAAGGCAAAATAATTTGTTGATAAAAACCACCTAAAAATAACAACCGCTAACCTCACTATCTAAACTAACATGCTTTTTATGTCCATTAAGTTTCATTCTTTAAATTCATTATAACCATTTTACGTGCCTAAGTAACGGATTTAGATTAGAACTATACCGAATCTTAAAAATTGACCCGTTTTGCCCGACTTTAGCCCGAACAGATTCTAAATCAGCTATGCTATAATAATCCTAATACGTTCTAAGGGAGTGCCAACATGAAAGTTCTATTGTACTTCGAAAGCGAAAAACTATTAGCCAAGTCCGGCATTGGTCGGGCATTGGACCACCAAAAACGCGCACTAACTGAAATGGGCATTGAATTTACGTTGGATGCTAAAGATGACAATTATGATATTTTACATATTAACACCTATGGTCTCAATAGTCGGCGCATGATTCGCCGCGCTCTTCAGTTGCATAAACCCGTGATCTATCACGCCCATTCAACTGAAGAAGATTTCAAAAACTCATTCATCGGTTCTAATCAACTCGCCCCATTTGTTAAGAAATACTTAGTGAGCCTTTATCGCCGAGCTGATCACCTGATTACCCCCACGCCATACGCGAAACAACTCCTATTACAATATGGTTTAACCGTGCCGATTGCGCCGATTTCAAACGGCATTGATTTAGCGAACTATCAACCAGTCACAAAACGCGAAGCGGCTTTCCGTGATTATTTCAATTTAAAACCAGCGCAAAAAGTCGTCATTTGTGTCGGCCTTTTCTTTAAACGCAAAGGACTATTGGATTTTGTCGAAGTTGCGCGTCACATGCCTGACTATACCTTTATTTGGTTTGGCGATGTCCCGTTATATAGCATTCCACGCAACATCCGTAAGATTGTTCAAACCGATCATCCGGCAAACGTCATATTCCCTGGCTACATTAAAGGTGACGTTTTAAAAGGCGCTTATACCGGCGCTGATCTCTTCTTCTTCCCATCTTATGAAGAAACTGAAGGGATTGTCGTCTTAGAAGCACTCGCGAGTCATCAAAACGTCTTAGTCCGCGATATCCCAGTTTATCAAGGTTGGTTAACGGATCGTCAGAACTGTTACATGGGCCGCGACAACGCTGAATTCACGACCTTAATTCGCGCAATTGTTGAACAATCAGTTCCTGATTTGACAAAACAAGGTTATCAAACCGCTGAATCAAAGAGTATCACTGAGATTGGTCACGAGTTACAGGCCGTCTATCAACACGTTTTAACCCCCGAAAAACCGAATCCACGTTACACGCAACTCTTTTCAAAACGCGACTAATTAGCTTTAGAAAACTTTAAGTTTCTATTTAAACTGCCGAGTTGGTTTGCGCTCACCCGCGCCGCGCGGTAAAATAGAACAATATTGATTACTTTATCTTTATATTCGTCTTTCCTGGAAAGGATGTTACGCTTCTTGAAACTTGCAAAAATCAAACAATTTCTAGCGACTAAATTAGGCTTCTTAACGTTACTAGTCTTTTTATTTTGGATTAAAACCCTCTTCGCTTATTTTACCGATTTCAATCTCGCCTCCAGCAATCTGCTGCAGACGTTAATTCTAATCTGTAACCCATTTTCGACAACACTTCTGGTAATTGGGATTCTCCTCTATATTCGTCAACCCCATCTGAGTTACTGGGTCGGGCTAATCATCTACGGCGCTAACACCGCGTTACTCTATTTTAACGTCATCTATTACCGTCAATTCACCGATTACATGACGATTAATACGATTCTGGGCTATTCGAAAGTCTCCGCAGGACTCAGTAAAAGTTCGCTAGCGCTGATGAGTTGGCACGATGCGCTTTATTGGCTTGATATCATCATCTTAGCCTTATTATTATTATTTAAAGTGATTAAAATCGACCAACGGCGCTTCTCGAAACGCTGGGCGTTCAGTATCACCTCAATCGCCGTCTTACTGTTCGGGATTAACTTAAGTATCAGCGAAATGGATCGGCCCCAACTCCTATCACGAACGTTTGACCGCAATTACATCGTTAAATATTTGGGAATCGATACATTCACCGTTTACGATGCAGTTAAAACCACGCAAAACAACCAAGTGCGCGCACAAGCTGAAAGTTACGATTTAGAGCCGGTTAAAAACTTTATTAAAGAACATTACGCCGCCCCTAACGCTAGCTACGAGGGGGTCGCTAAAGGTAAAAATGTGATTGTGATTCATTTGGAAAGTTTCCAACAATTCTTGATTGATTATAAGTTCGAAGGTCAAGAAGTCACCCCGTTTTTAAATAGTCTTTATCATGATCAAAATACGTTAAGTTTTAGCAACTTCTTCCATCAAGTCGGCCAAGGCAAGACCAGTGATGCCGAAAACATGATGGAAACCAGTGTCTACGGACTCCCTCAAGGTCGGTCTTTACCACCTTAGGTTCGGACAACACCTTCCAAGCAGCCCCTTCGATTCTGAAACAAAATGGTGATTATACCAGCGCCGTTTTCCACGGCAATGTCGGTAGTTTCTGGAACCGGAACAACGTCTATAAAAATTTCGGTTACAATTATTTCTTTGATTCTAGTTACTTTAATACCAGTCCCGACAACGTTTTACAATACGGCTTAAAGGATAAATTATTGTTCGGCGAATCGATTAAATATCTCGAACAAATGCAACAACCGTTCTACGCGAAGTTCATTACCGTCACCAATCATTTTCCATTCCCATTACCGGAAAAAGACGGTGACTTCCCGCGCGCAACAACCGAGAATACGGCCGTCAATAACTATTTCGCGACCGCCCACTATCTCGATCAATCCTTGGAAGAATTCTTTGATTATCTGAAGTCTTCCGGCCTTTACGATAACTCAATGATTGTTCTATATGGTGATCACTACGGCTTATCTAATTCGGATAATAAATCCCTATTGAGCGTTCTCGGTCGTGATCCCGACACTTGGGGCGATTACGACAATGCGCAACTCCAACGGGTACCGTTCATGATCAATATGAAGGGCCTCAAAGGTGGGATTCAAACCCAATATGGTGGTGAAATTGATGCATTACCAACGATTCTGCATCTTCTAGGGGTTGATACGACCAATTATATTCAATTCGGAACCGACTTAATGTCAAGCGACCACGATCAAGTCGTCGCTTTCCGGAATCATAACTTTGTCACCCCTGACTACACCGTTTTAGATGGGACGATTTATAAGAATAGCGATGGCACCGAAGTGACCTTACCATCTGCCAAACTAAAAAAACAAGTCGCCACTTGGCAAAAACAAGTCACCCATGAGTTGAGCTTATCCGATGACGTCAACGAAAAGAACTTATTGCGTTTCTACACACCTGATGGGTTCAAACCCGTTGATCCTAGTAATTTTAATTATCAATCGGGTTATCAACAATTGATTGATATTAAGAATCAACTCGGCACTAAATCAACGAGCCTTTTCTCTCAGAATGGTAATCAGACAACCGCGAATCTTTTCAAAACGGATGCACCTGAACTCGCCACGGATAAATCAGATTTAACCGAAGTCCCAAAGAGCAAAGCGCTCAAAGAAAGCAACAGTGACAGTAGCAGCAGTAGTTCCAATTAAACCAAGCGTCGCATCATCCAATTAACGGATGACGCGGCGCTTTTTTAATGTGCTTAGTGACGCCCGGCAAACAAAGCCCGACCGGTCTTTATTCACCGGTCTAGGCTAATGCTCGGAATCTCCCGTGGTGAGTTGCACTCTAATTTTTACCACATAGTTCATATTTTTTTCACACTTAGGCTTTAAACTAGAGAATATCAGGAGGTGGCAGCATGTTTTTCATCAAATCTATTTTGGCGAATATTCACTATTATCGAAAAAGCGCGCTCAGTCTTTATTTATTTAACTGCTTTTTCTTTGGTATCATTGGCTTACTGCTCGGTCTGATTAGTTTAGGCCAACACAATTTAAGTCAATTGAAAACCCAACTCGCCAATTTCTCCTCCGAAGCGCGTTATTCCGCTAATCAATTATTAACCAAGCTACTCCACGCTAATTTAGATTTGATTAAAACCTATCAATTAATCTATTGGTCGCTACTCCTAATCGGCGTCTGCTGCGCCCTCTTTTTCAGTTATTATCTTTTAAAATGGTTAAAACAAGATATGTTAACTTTTATGAGTGCCAACTGGTCGACCGTTAAAATTAGCAGTTATTATTTTATGACAGCGTTATTAGTCATCGCACTCGCCCTACTGACGATTATTATCCTCGGCGCTTTATTCAATGATCAATATTGGCAGTTTTTGGAAGCCGTCAACCAACATTTTCTACAACGCCCCCTGCAAACCGTTCAACGGCAACCAAACGCTTTTAACCCCCTCTTCAAGAATCATCTAACCGATTTCAGTAGTGATTCCTTAATTAATCCAGTGCTCCACGACAGCGCTAAACAAACACTATCCAACAAAGTCTTACGCCAAGTCTGGCAACCAGGATTAGCCTTGCTAATCCCGGTAATCGGCGTCATCATAATCATGATTCACCATACTAAACAAAAACAACATCGGGATGTGATTTAAATGTTAAATAAACAACCCTTAGAAACTGGTAAACTCTACTTCGCAACCACTGCTGATGTACACAGTGCCACTTTTCAGACCCCTGAAAAACCCTATATCATTGATTATCAGCATCCTAAAATCATTCCCTTCCTAACCGGTTGGGATAACCTTTTGATGAAACCACATCAAGATCTAAAACCTTTTGAATCGCTCATTAATCAACACATTAAACACTTCAAAACAACCCCCGGCGCACAATTAAAACCGATTCAACAATTATGGATTCAACTGGTCCGCGGTTTATTGGGCCACCATCAATTGTTCATTCTAGCTGATTATCTCGACGAATTGACTCCGACAACGGCTCGCCAATTATTAGTCGACCTGAAACAAATCGCTGAACAATACGCGATTGTTCTGATTCTAACCACCAATCAACAAACCATTTTTAAAAACTTTCAGGATCAAGTGGTCAGTTAAATGTCACCAAATCAAAAAGGCGTTAGCAATCCCATTAATTCGGATTGCTAACGCCTTTAAGCTATTCTTGACTAATGACTCTGGTTTAATAAATCAAAGAAAATTCCCAATGCCAATAAATCAGCTGTCCCGCCTGGGCTTAGATTTTTTTTGATTAATTGTTGGTCAAAAAGTTGTAACGCTTGTTTAAAACTAAGATCAGTTGGAAAATCTTGCGTCAATAAGTTTGTCGCAGTCGCTTTAACCTGTTGCCAAGCTTCAATCCCACCACGATGGATTAAATTCATATCCTGAACGTTGGCCATTAACTTTAACATCAACTGCAATCGTTGGTTTTCATTTAATTTAGTTGATGAGCCTCTTAACATTGGTAAAACCAGCAACCTTAAGCTAGGATAGCCGGCTTCTGCTTCACCACGAATACCCGTTAAGCCGTAATCAACGTACAATTGTTCCCCGTAGCTCAGCTTCGTTTTGGTCGCCAAATTCTGAAAATCACGCGACACTAAACCGGTTGTCATCCCCTGAATAATCTCAAAAACTGGCGCAAACTCTGCTGTAATCAACTGGGTTAGTGACCATTGCTGGTAGGCCCTGCCTAGTGCCCCTAATATGAACGCATACGAAAAATTAGCCCCCTTATGGGTGTTAACCTGGTGAGTTGCAGTCAACATCGCCTGTTCAGCTTGTTGCCCAACCGTCCGTAATTCAGCAAATAATTGTTGGTCAGACTGACTCGTATAACCGAGATTAATATACTGTTCTAAATACGGACTGAGTGCTTCAATACTGGTTAGAAATAGTTGATGATCCATATCAGTATGTGCACCCACTGAGACTGGATCGACTAACCCCGGCTTGGGCGCTAGCGTCACCTCTTCGATTAATGATTGCCGTGCAATTTGTGCTGTTTGTCGTAATTGGTCATTCAAGGTGATGTTCCCTCATCTCTTTAACGATAAATTCCAACGAATGGTCTAAATGCTCGTGTGTAATTAAATTAATCTGGTCAATATCCTGATTAACCATCCCCCGATACAATAACCAATGTTCTTGAAGTGCAGAATCTCGACGGCTTTTATCTTTAATACAAATATCTCTAAAATAGATTAAATATTCTTGCAATTTCGTCACGATTGATTTCAACCGATACATTTGACTTTTATCATAAATCATCTGATTAAACTCTGAGAACTTTCTTAAGACGGCGTCCACATCGTTAACTTCATTTAATTGATTCGTCGTCAATAATAGTTGATGTAAGGCTTTAAAATCCGCATCGGTCATGATGAGCATCGCTTGTCGCGTTGCTAACGCGTCTAATTCTTTGCGAATGGCATAAATTTCATAGGCATCCTTGATTGAAATCCCTTTAACAATCACACCAACACCCGGTTTTCGAATCACTAATTCCTCATCTGCTAAACGTCTTAAAGCATAGCGAATTGGCGTACGACTAATATTCATTGATTCGGAAAAGTTCTTTTCATTAATCCGTTCACCGGCTGGAATATCCCCCAAGATAATCGTTTTCCGAAAAGCTTCGTATACTAATTCTTTGATTGGTTGATTTTGTGATAAATCTAGATTTTTAGCCACTGCGCTCACTACTAAATTCATGCAAAACACCCCTTCAGTCATTTTGCACAATTATACCAAATAGTCAGCCAGATTAGTGGCTGACTATTAAATTTTTTATTTTTTGACCTCTTAAAACTCTGGCGTTAAAGCCACTTCGACGGTTTGAACCGGCACATCATAGAAACGGTCCTCACGTCGGCCTTGAAAATCACGCGCCTGTTCAGGGAATAGCGCGTACATTAGTACGTCCTCAATCCCTTTAGCGTAAGGTTGGCTGGCCTTTTCAAAATCAGGCAATTGAGGTGCTAATAAGTCTGCCGGCCGTTGCGTAATCGGTTGTTGATCCCCGATAATTTTGGTAATGATTGCCGCTTGAATCGGCACTGGTGGCCGACCATAGAGGCCCTTGACGTAATCCTTAATCTCATTTGGAATAATTTGATAACGTTCGCCACTAATGATATTCATTAGCGCTTGCGTCCCAACCATCTGCGAAAGCGGGGTCACTAATGGCGGATAACCTAAATCTGCTCGCACCTTAGGAATTTCTTCCAGCACATCACTGTACGCCGATTCTAAATTCTGCGCTTGTAGTTGCGCCAATAGATTCGATAACATGCCACCTGGAACTTGGTAAACAAGCGCTTTAGGTTGAACATCTTTGACTTTAGGATTCAACAAGCCGTCCTGTCGAAAACGATCCCGAATCGGCGCAAAATAATCCGCAATTGCATTTAATTTAGTTTGATCTAAATCGACCGTATAACCTAAATTTTGCAATGCAATCTGCATGGATTCCGTGGCGGGTTGACTAGTCCCACCCGCAAAAGGTGAAATCGCGGTATCAATGATATCCGCCCCCGCTTCGATGGCCTTTAAATAAGTCATTTCAGCAATCCCGCTAGTCGCATGAGTATGCACCTCAAGCGGGATTTCAATCGCTGCTTTAATTCTAGACACTAGCTCATAAGCCGTTTGTGGCGTTAAAATCCCCGCCATATCCTTAATGCAAAGCGAATCAGCGCCCATATCAGCCATTTCTTTGGCCAAAGTAACATAGTAATCAACCGTATGGTAATCACTCGTCGTATACGCGATCGTCATTTGTGCATGTCCACCGTATTGCTTAGTCGCGTTTAATGCGGTTTTTAAATTACGGGTGTCGTTCAGCGCATCAAACAGACGAATAATGTCAATCCCATTCGCAATTGATTGTTGAATAAACGCCGTCACAACGTCATCCGCATAATTTTTGTAACCTAAGATATTTTGACCCCGTAATAGCATTTGTAATTTAGTATGGGGTGCTTGTTTACGGATTTGGCGTAATCGTTCCCACGGATCCTCGTTTAAATAGCGAATACAAGCATCAAACGTGGCCCCACCCCAAACTTCTAAAGCGTGATAGCCGACTTGATCCATCGTCTTCAAAATGGGGAGCATATCTGCAATCGGCATTCTAGTGGCAATTAAACTTTGCTGACCATCACGTAGCACGGTTTCCGTAATAGCTACTTTTTGATTATTCATTGGCTAGCACCTCCTCTTCAATAATACCGTCAATCACTGTTTGAACTTCTGACAAACCATGTTGGCGCGAACGACTACAAACTTTGGCGTCTTGCCCACAAACCAAACATTGCCGTCTAGCTAACTTGAGACGCTCGCGGTTAACTTGCCTTAATTCACCCGCTTCATCAATCAAAACATCCAAATCACATAATTGATAAAAACCCGGTTGGGCTTCGAGTGATATCATTTCTTGTTTGACTAACTGAGCATCTTTAGCCAGCACAAAATATAACTCGGGTCCCGTGATGGCCGTTAAATTAGTCCTTTGTTCGACCAATTCAACTTGATAATTGGTTTGCAACTGACCCTTCAATTGAGTCATCAATGCTTGCAGGCTAACACTTGTTTTAATGGGTCCCGGAATTCTTAAAGTCGCGGTGACTAGCGTCATCTCTGGATGCCGTTTTAATAATGTTTGTTGCGTCATGACTCTTTGTTCTCGTGCACTTAGCATCTCGACTAACGTAATTTCCGGCCCCGTCAAATAGCTTAATTCAGACATTTTTGACCACATCGATTAGCGTGCCATCCCGATATTCAATCAACGCAACCGTCTGATCACCATATTGGATTGGTGCGGGTTCGCCAGTAATTTGGTAAGCTTTCGTCTTCAATTCTTCAATCGTGACTTGGGGAATCCGACTCGCTTTAAACATGTCAATTAAATCAGTTCGTTGTGGATTAATGGCAACCCCTAATTCAGTCACCACGACATCAACACTGCTGCCTGGTGTCACAACTGTCGTGACCTGATCCACAATCGTTGGGATTCTACCCCGAACAACGGGGGCAATCACCATACTCATTTTACAAGCGGCACTAGTGTCCGAATGTCCACCGGAAGCCCCTCTTAAAACGCCGTCAGAACCGGTAATCACATTGACATTAAAATCGGTATCCACTTCTAAGGCCGATAATATTGCAACGTCTAGCTGATTAATCACAGCCCCTTTGCTTAACGGTGAGGCATACATATTCGCATCAATCTCATAGTGATCAGGATTATTCCCTAACGAAATCGCTGAAGGATGGTCAAAATCTTGCACATCAATAATTTTTTCAACCAAACCATCTGTCAATAAGTCAGCCATGGCGTTGGTAATTCCGCCTAATACGAAACTGGCCTTAATATTATTTTCAATCATCGCTTCTTTCAAGAAACGGGTAACTGCTAATGCGGCGCCACCGGTCCCGGTTTGGAATGAGAAACCATTCTTAAAATAAGCGGAACCCGTAATCATTTTAGCGGCGTATTCAGCAATCAATAACTCTTTAGGATTTTTGGTGAAACGGGTTGCCCCTTTAGCAATCCCTTCTGGATCACCGATTGCATCAACCACGACCACATAATCGACTAACGTTTGCGGAATACTGATTGGTGTATTCGGATATGGCACTAAACTATCCGTAATGACGACGACTTGATCGGCATATTGCGCATCAACCATCGCATAACCCAGGGATCCACAAGTCGCTTTGCCCTTGGTCCCATTCACATTACCGTATTCATCTGAACTAGGTGCACCTAGAAAAGCAACATCAATATGAATATCACCCCGGACAATCGCTCTTGCCCGGCCACCGTGTGACCGAATGACGACTGGATTCGCTAAGATGCCTTCTGAAATGGCAGCCCCGACTTTATCGCGCAACCCACTTGAGGTAATGTTGGTCACAACGCCTTGTTTAATATAATCAATCAAAGGTGCATGAACGTTAGCAATCGAGCTAGGCGCAATCGAAATATTCTTAATGCCCATTCGTGCAATTTCAGCTAAAACCATGTTCATCACATAGTCGCCTTCTCTAAAATGATGATGGAACGAAATCGTCATCCCATCTTTTAAACCCGTTTGCACAATCGCGTCATGAATGGACGCTAATTGTTTATTATCGCGAGGTTTAACCGGATGAACTTGTTTGGTCGCCAGTTGATAATCGGCAAGATTCGCTTCTTCACCAGCATAGACGCCATATTGATCTGCATATTGTTTAGGAATCTCACGGCCCACTTTATTAACAACCATTATTCGACCTCCATATTAGCAGCCTTCGCCATTGCGAGTACGCGATAGGCGCGTTCAACAATTGGTTTATCGACCATTTTACCGTTAATCGCAATCACACCTGACCCTTTGGCTTCGGCTTCTTGAATCGCGGCTAAAACTTCTTTAGCATTTTGAATTTCTGATTCAGTTGGCGCATAAATCGCATTAATAATCGGAATTTGGCGCGGATTAATCACTGATTTTCCGTCAAACCCTAACTGTTTAATTAAGGCGGCTTCTCGTTTTAAACCGGCTTCATTGTCAACATCTGAATAAACGGTATCAATGGCTGCAATCCCGGCAGCCCGAGCAGCGTGTAGAATATAATTTCGAGCAAAGAATAGTTCTTGCCCATCCGGATAACGGCGGGTCTTTTGACTCGTCACATAGTCTTCAGCACCTAGGGCAATCCCAATCATCCGATTAGAGGCGGTCGCAATTTCGCGGGCGTTCAATACCCCTTCTGCAGATTCAATCGCGGCCATCATTTTAGTAGTGCCGATTGGCAATTGATAACGCGTCTCCACTTCGGTAATCGTCGCATCAACGGCTTTAATATCTTCAGCAGTTTCGGTCTTAGGTAAACGAATCACATTGATGCCACCCAAAATCATCGCTTCAATATCTTGTTTACCGCCGCTATTGAGTTCGTTGATTCGGACAACCGTTTCAACGCTATGATAATCAAATGTTTTCAAAGCGCTATAAACGAGCATCCGTGCTGAATCCTTTTCCTTCATCGAAACTGCGTCTTCTAAATCAAACATAATTGAGTCGGCACCGTACAAAATTGCATCCCTTAACATGGCTGGATTAGCCCCTGGCACAAACATCATCGTTCTTCTTAAGCGATCCATGCGTTGATCTCCTTCCAATCATAATCAGTCTTACCAAGCCCCCGGTAGATTGCAACGACGGTTCTCGCTTTAATCGTACAATCCAAAGCGCCTTTATCAACAGCGCTCACAGTGACATTCGTTAAGTCAAATTTCGTCAACATTTCTGTGATTAACGCCCGAATATGTTGGCCAAATTGTTTTTCAACATTACTTTGCAAGTCAATGACCAAACCCGTTTCATTAGGACTTAATGTAATCATTAAATCACTGGACTCCATGGTCCCCGCCGTTGCGATTTGTTTTAATTCCATCATCGATACTTCCTTTCACAATTGGATAAATCTCTTTTGGGACTAATTGCGCGACTTGCGACCAATCCTGGGCCTTAATCGCCGTTCGAACTCTGGTTGCGCTGACAACTTGACCCGCGATTGCAAGTCGCGGCATAATCTGTAATTGAATCGCTGTCCCAAAAACGTGTGCCATTTGTTGATTATAGATTGCCGTAACTGGTGATAATGGTTCTTCACCCACCCAGCGCGTCGTAATCGCCAATTCTGGTGCGATGACTTTCGCAAATAACGTCGCATCCACCTCGGCTTGCACGCGCGCTAGGTTTTGATCAGCACGATCTTTTAAAAAGTAGTTTGGAAACGTCATGCTAGAAACAAGATATTGATTCGTGGGTAACACAGTGACGTTCGTATATTTATTCGCGATTTGTTGAACCATCGCCAATCGTTCTTGCGCAGAAAATAACGAGCGCTCTTCTGAAACGACAAAGAGATAGAGGTGATCACTCGCTTGGACCGCTGTCTGAATCAAATGTTCGTGCCCGATTGTTAACGGATTGGCATTCAGCACAATTGCCCCGATTCGTTGACCGGCCTGTTTGGCCTGCCGTAATTGTTGCCGGTAATCATTTAAATTAGGGAAACCTCGCTCTAGGACAATCACTTGTTTGGTTGTGACAATGGCTTTAAACCCCAGCGCCGTAAAATAATCAGCCGTGCCCGGTTTCGTATAAACGAAACTATGCGTTTGTTGATTCGCTTCTAAATCATCTAATAACGCCTGCACGACTTGCGTTAACAAGTTTTGCGATTGTTGCTGATTGCTGACAGCCACGCATTTGATAATATTGGCATACACCGAACCGGTTGCGATTAATTGTTTATTTTCGAATAACCCAATCGTATAATCAACCTGCCAATCAACTGCTAATCCGGCTTGTTCTAATAAGGCTTGCCATTGTTGCGTTTCAGTTTGATTCAGCCCTAACCAGATTCTTTTAAGCATCATCGCTTATTTCACCGGTAAAAATTTGATCAATAGCTTAGCCGTCAAGAAGAGCACGAATAGTACTAAAAAGACGCCGCCCATCCCGAAGAGCATTAACTCGAAAGCTGTTTCTAAATTAGTCCACATCTTACAGGTCCTCCTTTAACTAAAAAACGATAATAGTAAGCCACCGGCAATGACTGACGCAATTTGACCGGAAACGTTCGCACCAACTGCGTACATCAATACAAAATTCTTAGGGTCTTCTTCAGAAGCCATTTTTTGAATCACACGACTCGACATCGGAAAAGCTGAAATACCAGCAGCCCCAATCATTGGATTAATTTTCTCTTTACGGAATACATTCAACAATTTGGCAAACAACACGCCACCAACTGAATCCATAATGAACGCAACTAATCCAAAAGCGATAATCATTAAGGTTTGCACGTTTAAAAATAGATCCGCTTGCATTTTAACTGAAATCGTTAGTCCTAACAGAATACTGACGATGTTCACCAGTTCGTTTTGAGCAGTTGCGGATAGTCGATCGAGTACCCCACATTCACGTAACAGATTGCCAAACATTAGGAACCCAACTAACGGTAACGAAATTGGCGCAATAAACCCGGCCAATACCGTAATAATAATTGGGAAAACGATCTTAGTTGTTTTTGAAACATTTTCAGATTTATAAGTCATTCTAATCTGACGTTCTTTTTTAGTCGTCACGGCTTTAATCGCCAACGGTTGAATGATTGGTACTAACGCCATGTAGGAATACGCGGCGACGGTAATCGCCCCTAGTAACTTGGGTGCTAGTTGATTGGAAACGAAGATGGCGGTTGGACCATCGGCAGCGCCGATAATCCCGATTGAAGCCGCTTCTTTGATATCAAAACCAAACAGTACGGCAATAATGACGGTAAAGAAAATCCCAAATTGAGCAGCTGCCCCGAATAAAAGCATGAATGGATTTTGTAATAGCGGACCGAAATCAATCATCGCGCCGATCCCGATAAAAATCAGTAATGGGAAGAGCTCCGTATTAATCCCAGCGTTAAATAAAACGTCTAAGACCCCTTCCGTCTTAGTCGTCCCCACGACTTGGGTTAAGACCCCACTGCCAGGGAAATTGACTAACAACGTCCCTAACCCCATCGGTACTAATAATGTCGGTTCATATTCTTTTTTAATCCCTAAATACATTAACAAACAGCCAATTAGCATCATCACGATTTGGCCCATTGAAATACTTGTAATCCCTTGAATTAAGGTTTCCACGCTAAGCCCCCCTATTGAATGCTAATTAATGCATCGCCTGCATTGATTGCTTGATTCCGATCAACAAAAATCTGACCGACGGTTCCCGCCTTATCGGCAACAATTTCATTTTCCATCTTCATCGCTTCTAAAATCAGTAATGGTTGATTTTCAGTGACTTGTTCACCTTCAGCGACTAATAACTTGAGCACCGTTCCTGGCATTGGTGCCATCATCGTATCAGCAGTAACGGCTACGGGTGCCGCTGGCGTTGGTGCAGGTGTAGCGACTTCAGCAACTGGTGCGACTGGTGCGCTAGTTGGCACAACGTTCGGCGTCCCGGTTGGTACCGGCGTGCCCCCAATTTCTTCCATTTCGACTAAATATTCTTGACCGTCGATTGTAATTTTGAATTTTCTTAGCATCTCTATTCTCCATTCACTCTTTTTTTAATGGATCGAATCACATATTGTTGTTGGGTTTGTGTCGCCATCAAACTGCTCACAATGATCCCCACCCGTTTCGCTTCTGGATTAGCAATCAATAGTCGTTTCAAGTTGAACTGACTATTCGTTGCAGAACCGCTCGCAAGGCTCGCAGCAATGACGGTGACTTGTGGATAATCTCGCGGATCAACTGCGACATACTGTGGTACAGCCTGCCACTGTTCAACCACTTGTTCTTTAACAATTGGCGGTGCCACTTCTTGCGTTCGTTTTTTAAATAAATTAAACATCCCTTTATCACCCCGCTTCTTACTATAAGCCTCTTTTGAACACTAGATTGTTCTTTTCCTGTCTCATTTTTATTGCGGAATATAGAGTGGCATGTGGCCTGATAAAATAATCGTAACAACAAAAATTACAAAGACGCCTAATGCGTATTTAGCGGCTTCTTTTTGCCATTGCCCCATGTCTAAACCGGTCAAACGGAGTAGTAGATAGATGAATGCCACTAATGGACTTAATAGATGGAATGCTTGACCCATCAATGATGCTAACGCCATTTGCATATTGGTGAACCCGTATGCGCGACCAGCTTGCGCTAAAACGGGCAATACACCAAAGTAGAAACCGTCATTTGAAATAAAGAACGCGCCTGGTGCGGAAATGGCGGCAATCACTAAGCCCCAGAAACCGGCCAATTGGTGCGGAATAATTTGTGTAAAACTATGCGCTAATGCTTCTGCCATCCCGGTTCCTTGGAAAAGGCCCATGAAGACGCCGGCAGCAAAAACAAGAATAACAACTTGAACGGCGTCACCGCCATTTTCACCAATTCGTTTTGATTGATCCTTTAATGATGGGTAATTAACCATCAAGGCAATACAAGTCCCGACCAAGAATAATAAGAGTGGTGGCATTTCGATGGCGGGAATGAATGAACCAGCAACTAACCAAGCAATCAATAAAATCGTCAATAAACCATTAAAAGCAAAATTTTGTGGTCGTCTCATTTTTTGAACTTCAGGATCAGTAACGGCTGTCATTTCTTCGATTTCTGCATCGGTTAATTTTTTAACCCCTAAACGTTTACGTTCTTGTCGTCCCATGTGTGGGGCCACGTAGAAAATCACGTAAGCGAGCGCCAAAATCATCCCTGGTAATAGATAGGCTAAAATACTCGCATCGACGTTTAAAACGGCCATAGCTCTGGCCGTTGGCCCACCCCATGGCAGTAAGTTCATAATCGTGTTCTGTAAAATAACTAACACGCCTAAATTCATGAGTTTCATATTTAATTTTTTGTAAATTGGAATAAAAGCTGAACAACAAATCAAGGTCGTCGTGGTCCCATCACCATTCAACGAAACGGTGGCTGCAACGACTGCAGTAGCAATCAAGACCTTCATCGGATCACCTTTAGCAAAATAGATCATCTTCTTAGTGATCGGATCAAACAATCCGGCATCTAACATAATTGAGAAATACAAAATCGCAAATAATAACATAATCCCCGTATTAGCGGTGGTTTTGATTCCCTCTAATACAAAGTCGCCTAAACTCCCTTTTTTAGCGACCCCTGTTAACATAGCGATAATGGCAAAGATTAATGGAATAATAACTAATGCTGTAAAAGGTGACATTTTTTTCTTCATAATGATGTACATAAAGACAATAATCATGGCATACGCAATAATTGTTAGTAGCATTTCTTAACCTTCTTTACTTTATTTTTTAATTGATATTTGGAATTCCTGTCATTATCATAGCTTGTCGGAAGTTCTTTTGAAAGCGCTTTTAAAAGGAAGAACACTTAAAAACCAATTCAAAAAAAACGCCAACAAGAATATCTTGTTGACGCTTCACTAAAGTCATCACTGGTTTTCCTACCAAGCATACCGATTAGTAAACTGCAATAAAGGCTGACTAATCAAGCCGACGATTAAAATTTTTAACAGCGCTGGGATAATAAACGGTAGCAAACCGGCTAACAGCCCTTGTTCGAGACTCAGATGCTGTCCGACCGTTAACCACGCGGTGCCAATCAATAATTGACCTAAACTAGCGACGGTATTAATCCCTAAAATAATGCTCAATCTTGGCTGCAATCTATTCGCTAACAACCAATGGACTAGCCAACAATACCCATAGAATCCCCAAATATAACCGCCAGTGGGGCCCAAAATAACCGCAATCCCCGTCTGCCCACCGGAAAAGACTGGGAATCCCACTAACCCTAGAAATTGGTAAATTGCGATACTAATACCTGATAACTTAAACGGTAGCAACGTTGCAATAATCCCAACCATCAATGTTTGCAACGTCAATGGCACAAATGCGATTGGAATCGTTAATTGCGCACTAATCGCCAATAGGACGGCCATTTGTGCGCTGATAATCAGGCCCACTAATCGTTTATGATTTACCATGCTAACACCCGCTCAATCTCACCAGCATTAAACCTTTGTAACTGCTGATTGGCTTTTAATAAAATTAACTCGCCCTTATCACTAATGCCTGCTACTCGACCCTCAATAGTCGTCTGTTCATTCAAGCGTAAAATGACGTTTTTATTCAATAATAATGAATGCTGCCGGTATTCATCCATGAATTGTTTCTGCTGATAAATTGGTAATAGCCGTTCAAATTCAATTAAGATTTGATTAATCAACTGATTGCGCGTCACTAACCTATCATCAGGTAACAAAGCGCCCGCCTTTTGAACAGTCCTCTGTAATTGCGAATCAGCCTTAAAATTGATTCCAATTCCAATCACGACACCCCGGTTAATGATTGATTCTGCTAATATACCAACGACTTTTTTGCCTTGATAATAAAGATCATTGACCCATTTAATCTGAGTATCAATCTGACAAACTTTTTTGATTGCCCGATTGACGGCCACGGCACTCATGGGGGTCAATAACGTTGTTTCCTCATCTAACGTCATTGGTAGCGCAATACTCATATAGATCCCCGTCTCTGAAGGCGAATAAAACGTGCGCGTTAAGCGCCCGTAGCCCGCTGTCTGTTGGTCGGCAATAATCACGCTAGGCGTTGATTGTTCCTGCTGCAAGCTTTCTTTTGCGATTTGATTCGTCGAATCAACCACCGACTTAATGGTGATTTCCTGAAACAAAGTTAGTGATTGGCGAATAGCATCTTCTATTAAATAATCGACCGTCATTTTGGAATCCTCCTCGTCTAAAACGCATTGTTAGTGCTAAGCATACTAAGACTCACCGTCATTTTCAATCGCTTGAACCAAAAAAGACGTCAAAAGAACACTTTTTTGTTGGCTTACAAAAAAGAGACTATAGGTCTTAGCATTCTGATATTAACTGAATATTATGCTTCGACGCGCGCCAAAACTCATCAATTGAGTTCTGTCATGGCTTGTTTTTGCAATCCAACAAAAAACACCCAACTGGTTTATCAGTTGGATGCTTGAATAGATGTTCACCAATCACCAAATTTAGTTTCTTGTAATTGTTTTAACAGCTGTTGATAGTCTTGATTACTCGGCTTTTCACCATTTAATGATTGTGCTTGCAAGTCATTAAACTTTTCGGCTAAATAATAGGCCGTTAAATAAATGGTCAATTTACGTTTGACAATGGTTTCTGGATCGAGTTCGTCCGAAACTTGATGTGAACTAGCAATCATCTTTGCGAATTCTTTTTGATCTAATTTTAAATCATCATTAGCCATGATTATCCCCCTCAAATGAGTCATCGTTTACTTTTAGGATAGCATACTTAAACCATTCTCAGGAATTGACATTGGCTTTTTATTGTTCTTCTTCAATCATTTCATCTGGAAAAGTTAACGTAAACGTCGTCCCTTGATCTGGCTGGCTTTGAACCTCAATCGTCCCTTTATGCAGTTGGACGAGTTGGTGAACAATCGCTAACCCTAAACCGGATTCCCCGTATTTCGTATTTTTGCGGGAAGGATCGGCCTTGTAGTAACGTTCCCAAATATTCTTTAATTGTTCATCTGTCATGCCAATCCCGGTATCACTAACGGTTAGGATGGTTTCGTGGAAACCTTCTTTCGCCGTAATGGTAATCTGACCATCCGTTGTAAACTGAATCGCATTTTGAATGATGTTAAACATGACTTGCACAAAGCGGTCATAATCCGCGTAGATTGGCACTTTTTCAGGCGCGTCAATCACTAACGCATCGCCTGATTCAGCGGCTTTTTTCTGTAATTGTTCCTGAATATTCTGCAAAGCATCCACTGCATCAAAGCGTTGTTGATTCAATTTAATTTGGTTGGTGCGAATCTTTTCATAATCTAAATTTTCATTGACTAAGCGAATTAAACGGTTGGTTTCATTTTGCATCAACGTAATACTCTTCTCACGCATTTCTTCAGGAATCGCGTCATATTGCAATCCTTCCAATAAGCCTTGACCGTCGTTAACGGCGTCCGCATTTCATGGGCGGCGTCGGCCATAAACTGACGACGTCGATCTTCTTGGCGCTTAATCTCGACTTCGGATTCATTCAACGATTGCACCATTTCATTAAAATCGGTGGCTAAATCATCTAATTCGTCCTTACCCGGATTTTCAATTTGGACGTCAAAGTCCCCTTCAGCAACCAAATGAGTCGCGTTCCGCAACCGATTAATTCGTGAAATTTGATAACGAGCCAGAATATAACTGAGTAAAATCCCACCGATGGTTGACAGTAAAAAGGCAATCAATAGATTTTTACGCATCGTCACTAGACTAGATTTGACATTCTGTAATGAGGACGCGACCCCAATCACGTAAATCAACTTATTATTGTAGAAAACCGGTTTAAAGACCACCAGTTGTTCCTGGGTCGTATTAAATTGACGGGCATCACTACTCATACTTAAACGTTGGACTTGTCCGTTCTTAAGGTGTTTCCAATACTTTTTCTTGACCGAAACATTGGCGTCCGGTGTCGGATAAACCATTTCATTTTGGGCATTGAAGAAATTAAAGCTGACGTGTTGTTGCGACAAAATCGCGCGTCCGTCATCAATAAATTGCTTCGACAAAGTTGCTTGTGACCCCTGTTTAAAGGCTTCACGTTCAATGACCGATGCGTACCCTTCCAGTTGGTCCCAAGTGTTATTGTAGGCCGTTTTCGTTGAATATTGCGTAAAAGCAATCCCAACAATCACAATGGTCGTCATAATCACCCCAAAAAAGGCCAGCATCCATTGATAAATTAATTTCATTAACGTTTCACTTCAGAATCATCAAATTTGTAACCAACGCCCCAGACGGTTTGGATGACTTGGGGACCAACCTTTTCAATTTTTTGGCGAAGTTTTTTGATGTGGGCATCGACTGTCCGTTCATCACCAAAATATTGATAGTCCCAAACCAATTCTAGGAGTTGTTCGCGGGAAAAGACCTGCCGCGGATTTTTAGCGAGTGTTTTTAATAAATCAAATTCTTTCGGCGTTAAATCTAAGACGGGTTCATCAAACAGATACGCTTCACGCGTTTTAGAACTCATCTTAAAGTGATCGGTTTGAACATCATAATCACTGTTAGCAGCTTCTTCAACCTGTTCATCAGCTTCAATCTGTTCTTCGACCAATTCGGCGCGACGGTGCAACGCCTTAATCCGCGCAATTAACGTAATCGGACTAAACGGCTTCGTGACGTAATCGTCGGCACCTAATTCGAGCCCTAAGACTTGATCACTTTCCGAATCGCGCGCCGTCAACATAATAATCGGCACCGTTTTAGACAGTTGGCGAATCTTTTGAGCGACTTGCATGCCATCAAGACCCGGTAAATTCAAATCTAACGTAATGATATCCCAACTCATTGGATCAGCACTAAACTGTTCAACGGCTTCGTTACCATCGTATGCGAAATGAGCATCCCATTGTTCCTTTAAGAAGAACATGCTCATCATTTCTGATACGGATTTATTATCCTCAACCATTAATATTTTCATTTGAATTCCTTCTCTTTCAAGTTATAACTATATTATACCGTATAATTAATAATCTTCACAAAATAGTCCATAAATTTTAAGAATTGCCGATTCCAGTTTGCATCCCTCTGATAAGCATGCTAGCATATTTAGATACCCATTACATTAGGAGGCTATTTATTTTGACTTATAAAGGACTTGTATTTTTTGATTTAGATGGCACACTTTACAACGAACAATCGACGGTTGACGAAGCCGTCGCAATCGCGGTTCGCCAATTGCGTGCAAATCAGTATTTACCGATTATCTCAACGGGCCGTTCACCAATTGAAATCAAAGACGCCTTAGCGAAAACCGGCATTGATTCTTTCATTACGTTAAACGGGAGCTACATCCAATTTGAAGGGCAACCCATCTATCAAGGGACGATTCCGACTGACGTGATTCAACAAACCGTTGCGACGGCTAAGGCCGCTGATGAAGCAATTGCTTTTTACGATGAAAAAGAGATTCGGATTACCAACGTCACAACCACGACGCAAGAAGCTTACGATTTCGTCAATGCGCCAGTTCCAACGGTTGACGCTGACTACTATTTAAATAATCCAATCTACATGTTATTGATCCTCACCAAACAAAACGATTTAGCTTACACCAACCCGTTAAACCAAGACTTAACCTTCTACCGCAACGGGCCTTATTCAATTGATACCGTCGAATTCGGTGGTTCGAAACAAACCGGGATTCAACGCTTAATCGAATCACAAGGTTTAGCCGGCATTCCAACCTATGCCTTTGGTGATGGCCCCAACGACATCCCAATGCTCGCCTACGTTGATCACCCCACTGCGATGGGCAACGGTATTGAAGCGGCAAAAGCTCAAGCCCAATACATCACCAGCAAAAATACCGAAGGCGGCATTATCGAAGGCCTCCGCCATTGGAATTTAATTTAAAATAACCAAGTAAGTGTGTTGAGTTGCGGATAACGACTGAGCATTAATTATAAAGAAGTGCTCACACAAGCGGTTTGACCTTGAGCATAACCTAAGAATTGCCCATATGATTTGAACTTTAATCATATGGGCAATTTTGTAGTTAGGCGGAAAGGTCTGCTTGAGTTAGCACGTTATAGTTTGAGTGCTGACTCAAGTTGGTCAGGCTTTGAGGATTAACCTAGAAATCAGCGTTATGATTTGTACTCTGAATCATAACGCTGATTTTGTAGTTAACCGGAAAAGGCTACTTGAGAAGCACGTTATAATCGAAGTGCTAAATCCAGCCGATCAGCTTCTGAGTATAGCCTAGAATTGTGAGTTATGACTGGGGTTAGTCATAACTTGCAATTCGTAGCTAGACGGAAGAAGTTGGCTGGAAAGCACGTTATGGCTGCATACTACCACTATTTTTATAATTTTCTGAAAATTAAGCTTGACGATTAACCCCTAAAACGATTAAAATTAACTAATTAAAATTTAATCATTTTCATAAGGAGTTTGCTATGGGAAATCATTCGTTATTCACTAAGAAACAGATTAATCCAGAACAATTCAAAAACAGTCCGTTGGAACGTCATTTGACCGCTTTCGGCCTAACTGCCATGGGGGTTGGTGCCGTCGTCGGGGCTGGGATTTTTATCACACCCGGAATTGTCGCCGCTAAATACGCCGGCCCCGGTGCGATGCTTTCTTACCTGTTAGCCGCAGTCGTCTGTTCGCTAGCCGCTCTTTGTTATTCCGAATTTGCGTCAACGATTCCGCTCGCTGGTAGCGCCTATACATACGCCTACACCGTTTTTGGCGAACTGATCGCCTGGTTACTCGGTTGGGCGCTCATTTCTGAATACCTCTTCGCGGTCGCTTCCGTTGCGGTGAGTTGGTCCGCTTATTTCCAAAATTTAATAGCCGGTTTTGGCATTCATCTCCCTAAAATAATTTCAACGGCTTGGACACCAGGCCAACCGGGGAGTATCAATCTAATCGCTGGTTTAATTATTTTAATCATTGGTTTCTTATTGTCAAACGGACTCCAAGAATCAACTCGCATCAATACCATCATGGTCGGCGTTAAAGTTGTCGTAATCGCGATTTTCATCGGAGTCGCCGTCTTTTATATCAAGCCTGCTAATTATCGGCCATTCTTGCCCTATGGTGGCGCTGGCGTCCTATCGGGGGCTGCTTTCGCTTTCTACGCTTATATCGGCTTTGACGCCGTTTCAACGGCCTCTGAAGAAGTCATCAATCCCCAACGGAATATGCCGATTGGGATTATCGCGTCATTAGGAATTGCGTCACTGTTATATGCTGCCGTGGCAGCCGTCTTAGTCGGTGTCGTCCATTACACGCAACTGAACGTCGGTGATCCAGTTGCGTTCGCCCTTCAATTCATGCACCAAAATTGGATTGCCGGTGTCGTTGCTTTAGGGGCCGTGGCTGGTATGACCACCGTTCTACTGGTCATGTCTTACGGTGGCAGCCGATTAATCTTTGCGATTAGTCGAGATGGTCTATTACCCGCCATTTTTGCAAAAGTTAGTCCGAAAACTCACGTCCCAGTTGCGAATACTTGGATTTTTGCCGTGATTACCAGCGTGATTGCGATGGTCGTCCCACTCGATAAAATTACCGAACTGGTTAATATCGGGACACTCTTCGCTTTTGCGACGGTTTCACTCGGCATTGTTTTCTTACGTAAAATGCCATTCTATTCAGAATTACCAACCGGTTTCAAAGTCCCACTCTACCCCGTATTACCAATCGTTTCTTGTCTATTATGCGTGCTCTTGATGACGCAATTGCAAGCCGTGACTTGGATGGTCTTCGCCGTTTGGCTCGTGATTGGCCTCATCATCTACTTCACTTACGGTTATCGTCACAGTCAACAAGGCCAAAAACACTAATCGATTGGTAACCAAAACAAAACCCGTTATTATCCAGATTTCTTGGATAATAACGGGTTTTAATTTGGTCTTCATTAATAAACGATGACTGACACCACTTATTTTTTATGTTTCTTATTTAGAATCTTATCAAACAAATTACTGTCTTGCGGATTAACGGAATCGCCACTCGCAACTGCGAACGCTTTAAGCGCATCACGTTGTTTCGCATTTAAGTTATCCGGTGTCACGACTTTAACGGTCACATTTTGATCGCCATTGCCGTTACCGTGTAACTTAGGCACCCCTTTGCCCCGTAATCTAAAGGACGTATGGGTTTGCGTGCCGCTTGGAATCTTCAGTTTGACTGGACCATGAACCGTATTGACTTCAATTTCGTCGCCTAAAGCGGCTTGTGCAAACGTGATTGGCACTTCGACATAAATCTGAGCACCATCCCGTTCGAATTCCTTGCTAGGTTCAACCCGGAAAACGATGAACAAGTCCCCATAAGGGCCACCGTTCGTGCCGGCTTCGCCTTGACCTTGAAGACGCATTTGTTGACCATCTTCAACACCTGCTGGCACCGTCACTTTAACGGTATGGCGTTCGTCTTCACGACCGGTCCCACGACAAGTGGTACATTTTTCTTTAATTTCTTTACCAGTCCCACCACAGACATCACACGTTTCGCGTGACATCATACGACCCAGTGGTGTTTGGCGTTCAACTTGAATTTGACCCGCACCGTGACATTTATGACACGTCTCCGCGCTCGTTCCAGGTTTAGCACCAGAACCATGACAGGTATGACATTCTGCTTCGCGATTATAGGACACTTTTGTTTCTTTCCCAAAAATCGCTTCTTTGAATTTCAAATCCATCCGGTATTGTAAATCTGAACCTTGACGAGGAGCATTGGGTTGTTGACGACCACCGCCGCCACCACCAAAGAATTGGCTAAAGATGTCTTCAAAGCCACCACCGCCGAAGCCTTGTTCGCCACCGAATCCACCAAAGCCTTGACCGGCGCCACCGCCGCCAAAACCTTGATCCATCCCAGCATGACCGTATTGATCATAAGCGGCTCTTTTTTGCGGATCACTCAAGGCCTCATAAGCCTCAGTGACTTCTTTAAACTTAGCTTCTGCATCTGGGGCCTTATTGATATCTGGGTGATACTTCTTAGAAAGGCTACGATAAGCCTTTTTAATATCGGCGTCCGAGGCATCGCGTGAAATGCCTAGGACTTCGTAATAATCTCTTTTATCAGCCATTGTGGGCCTCCATTCATTTACTTACTCACGTAAAATCTACCTTAACAAGAATAGCATAATTTTTGGCTTAAAAAAAGCCAAAGCCCTAGACCATACTAGGTTTTGGCCTTTTTTAAAGTACATTATTTCTTGTCGTCATCGTGAACTTCTTCGAAGTCCCCATCGACAGTGCTATCATCAGTCTTAGCATCGGTTGCATCTGCACCTTCAGCTTTTTGAGCTTCTTGGGCTTGTTGATACAATTTAACCGTCAATTCTTGAACAATTTCACTTAACGCATCGCGTTTCGTCTTCATG
The DNA here is from genome assembly GCF_000615805.1 of Latilactobacillus fuchuensis DSM 14340 = JCM 11249. Taxonomy (GTDB): domain Bacteria; phylum Bacillota; class Bacilli; order Lactobacillales; family Lactobacillaceae; genus Latilactobacillus; species Latilactobacillus fuchuensis. Next base: position 23,520 of record NZ_BAMJ01000008.1, on the reverse strand, counting down.
TCTTCAAGATTGTTTTCTTGTTGTGCTTTGACTAATTCTTCTTTAGCATCTTTTGCTTTTTGTAATTCGTCATCTGAAACTTTGCCTTCAAGTTCCTTCATTGTCTTATCAGTTTGGAAGATTAATTGATCAACATCGTTCTTTAAATCAACTTCTTCTTTACGTTTTGAATCGGCTTCTTCGTTTTCTTGGGCTTCTTTCATCATACGATCGATTTCGTCGTCTGAAAGACCTGATGAACTCTTGATTGTGATTTTTTGTTCTTTGTTAGTGCCTAAATCTTTGGCAGAAACATTGACAATCCCGTTCTTATCAATATCGAATTTAACTTCGATTTGAGGGATCCCACGAGGTGCAGCAGGAATATCAGTCAATTGGAAACGACCTAATGTCTTGTTATCAGCGGCCATTGGACGTTCACCCTGTAAGACGTGGATATCAACGGCTGGTTGATTGTCAGCAGCAGTTGAGAATGTTTGAGCCTTACTTGTAGGAATCGTTGTATTCCGGTCGATTAATTTAGTGAAGACACCGCCCATTGTTTCAATCCCTAATGATAAAGGTGTTACGTCAAGTAATACGACATCCTTCACATCACCTGAGATAACGCCGCCTTGAACAGCAGCACCGATTGCAACGGCTTCGTCAGGGTTGATTGAATGATCTGGTTCTTTGCCAGTCCAGTTTTTAACGGCTTCTTGAACAGCAGGAATCCGAGTTGAACCACCATTTAAGATAACTTTGTCGATATCATTATCTGTTAAACCAGCATCTTTCAATGCGTTTTGAACAGGAATACGAGTACGATCAACTAAGTCAGATGTTAATTTATCAAATTCAGCACGTGATAAAGTCATTTCCAAATGCATTGGGCCGTTATCGCCAGCTGAGATAAATGGCAAGCTGATTTGAGTGCTTGTGACACCAGATAAATCTTTTTTAGCTTTTTCAGCAGCATCTTTTAGACGTTGCATAGCCATCTTGTCTTTTGATAAATCAATGCCATTTTCAGCTTTGAATTTTTCAACTAACCAAGCAATAATGGCGTCATCGAAATCATCCCCACCTAAATGTGTATCACCATTTGTTGATAGCACTTGGAAGACACCGTCGCCTAATTCAAGGACGGAAACGTCAAAAGTACCACCACCAAGGTCATAAACTAAAACTTTTTCTTCTTGTTCAGTCTTGTCTAAACCGTAAGCTAAAGCTGAAGCTGTTGGTTCGTTGATAATCCGTTTAACTTCAAGACCGGCAATCTTACCAGCATCTTTAGTCGCTTGACGTTGTGAATCATTGAAGTAAGCAGGCACTGTAATAACCGCTTCAGTGACTTCTTCACCAAGATAATCTTCAGAGAATTTCTTGATGTATTGGAGAATCATTGCTGAAACTTCTTGTGGTGTATAAGTCTTATCGCCAACTGTGACTTTGTAACCAGCTTCGCCGATATGACGTTTGATTGATGCGATTGTGTCTGGGTTAGTGATTGCTTGGCGTTTAGCCACTTCACCAACTTGGATTTCACCATTCTTGAATGAAACGACAGATGGTGTTGTCCGTGCGCCTTCTGGATTTGTAATAATCTTTGGTTGGCCGCCTTCTAATACGGCAACTGCTGAGTTTGTTGTGCCTAAATCAATACCAATTACTTTACTCATTATTAATTCCCTCTTTTTTTAAATTTTTTAATTAATTATTGTGCGACAACGACCATTGCTGGGCGTAAAACACGGTCTTTCAAATAATAACCTTTTTGGAAAACTTGAACGACTGTGTCTGCTTTTTGATCTCCTTCAACAGCCACCGTTTGGACGGCTTGATGAATGGTCGGATCAAAGGTTTTGCCCGCGGCCTCAATTTCTTGAACGCCGTGGTCTTTTAGCGCGTTAAGCATGTGATCATAAGTCATTTGAACGCCTTTTTTAAGTTGTTCACCATTATCATCAGTTGCTTCAGTTGCTAAGGCCCGTTCTAAATTATCTAAAACAGGTAAAACATCTTTAGCTAACGCTTGACCATCATATTTCAACAAGCTGGCTTGTTCTTTTTGATGGCGGGCGTGCATATTTTTAATTTCAGCTTGTGAGCGTAAATAGCTATCTTCTAAATCGTCATACTTCTTTTGTAAGTCAACTAAAGGTTGATCTTCCACAACTTCTTCAGTGGCTTCTGTCTTATCAGTTTCAACTACTTGCTCCGGTGTTTCAGTGGTTGGTTCCGCTGGTTCAACCGGTGTCTTAGTTTCGTCTACTGATTGGTCTTGCTCTGTCAAACAAACACACTCCTTTAAGTTTGATTATCGTCAAAATCGGCGTAATAATCAATTAGTTTTCTCGCTAATTCTTCACGGAAGACGTCTAATAAACCGATCATCCGTGAATAAGGCATGCTAGTGGGGCCTAATAAAGCAATCAGACCTTGACCATGTTCGCCAACATCGTAATTGACAGTCATCAGACTGTAATTCTTCAAGAGCTCATTGGTCATCTCATCGCCTAATCGGACTTGAACCTGATTGTTGGCACTGCCGGGTGACAAATCCAACAACTTCGCTAAATCGTCTGATTGATTAATGATATTATAGATTGACTTCAGTTGATCAACATCCGCAAACTGCGAGAAGTTCAACAAATTCATCTGTCCACCAACGTATAACCGTTCCTGAGAGGCTTGTTTCAAAACATCATCGAAGATATTCAAGAAACCACCTGGGGAAGCCATGTACTGCGTTAACAGTGCGGGGACTTCCGTCTTCAACTTCTGACTGACCACCGTTAACGGTAGACCGACCAGATGTTCGTTGATAATCCGAATCGCCTTTTCAAGCTCGTCTCCCGAAATATGTTGCGAAATCGAGAAGACTTGATTATCAACCGTCCCGGCACTCGTGACAATAATCGCCATCACCTGGTGATTACTGAGCGGTACCAATCGAAAACCGGTTAAACGAATCTCAGCGACTTCCGGGCCTAACGTAATCGCCGTGTAGCTGGTTAGGTTGGATAAAATATTCGCTGATTGGGACACAATTTCATCAATCTTATGATAACGATGACCAAACGATTGTTGCACCGTCGCGACATCAATTGGATTGAGCGTTGCCGGTTGAATCAGGTGATCTAGATAATAACGATACCCCTTCATCGAAGGCACTCGACCGGAAGAAGAATGGGTTTTTTCAATCAACCCGACACTCTCCAAATCAGCCATGTCATTCCGAATCGTTGCCGAACTGACGTGCATTGGTAATTCTGCCATTAACTTTTTAGAACCCACCGGCTGACCACTCTCGGTAAAAAGACGAATAATTTCTTTAAGAATCATTAATTGTCTTTCGGTCAGCATGTTATCACCTCTTTTTAGCACTTGATTATTACGAGTGCTAATTACAAGTATTAATATAGCAAGAACGTCAAATAAAGTCAAGAATCGGACCGCTTTTTTTACCATTTTCAGCAAAATCGGTCTTGAGGCTGATAGGCGACCAGTCTCCAGTCAGAGCGATGCCAAACAAAGAGGCTGTTCAACCAAAATGATTTGGTTGAACAGCCTTTTTGCATCTAGCTTCGGTTAATGTTCAAAATCTGAGCAGCTCGAACTAGCGCTTATTTTCCTTAACGTGCTTCCCGAACTAGCCTTTTCCGGTTAACTACAAAGCAACAATTATGGGTAAAAACACCCATAATTATCGCTTTTAGGTTAATCCTCAAAGTCTGACCAGTTCGAACCAGCATTTATTTTCTTAACGTGCTTCCCGAACTAGCCTTTTCCGGTTAACTACAAAGCAATAATCATGGGTAAAACCACCCATAATTATCGCTTTTAGGTTAATCCTCAAAGTCTGACCAGTTCGAACCAGCACTTATTTTCTTAACGTGCTTCTCAGCCAATTTCTTCCGTCTAGCTACAAATCGCAAATTATGACTAAAACCAGTCATAATTCACAATTCTAGGCTATACTCAGAAATTACCCGGCTGAGTCAGCACTTAGTATTTTTAACGTGCCTTCACTCACTGGCTCTTGTGCTTAGCTACGTTTCACAAACAAAGTCCTAAAATCGGACTTTATTCGCGAAACTAGGCTAATGCTCAGAGCCAACCCGTGAGTGGCGGCACTTATTTTCTTTAACGTGCTTCTCAAGCCAGCTTCTTCCGTCTAGCAACATATCACGAATCATGACATAAACCGTCATAATCCGCGATATTAAGCTATACTCAGAAGCTTATCGGCTTGTTCAGCACTTAGTATTCGTCTAACAGAAATTCTTGGAAGACTTCGTTGCCTAGGAACTTGCCGGATTCCGTTAGGCGTAACCAGTCGCCTTCTTGTTTTAAATAACCTTTCGCAATCTGCGTGGCGACGGTATCGCCGTAAACGGCTTGGAGTGGCATTTTGAATTTTTCTTGAAACCGTTGGATCGACACGCCTTGCATCGTTCGCAATCCTAAGAATAATTCCTCTTCCATCTGTTCGGTTAACGGTAAAACGTGACGTTCAATCACGGGCACTTTATTGTCGTGTAATGGTTCCAGATACTGTTGAATTGGGCCGAAGTTATGGTAGCGATCTTTACCTAGATAACCAAAAGCACCCGCCCCAAAACCGAAATACTTTTCATTGCGCCAATACGTTAAATTATGGCTGATTGATAACCGGGTTTGGCAAAATTACTGATTTCATATTGTTCTAAACCCGCCTTTTGGAAACTATCAATCGCCGCTTGATACATATGCGCTTCAACGTCTTGCATGGTAAACGTAACTTACCTTGGCGCATTAAATTATAGAATATCGTTTTGCGTTCCAGAATTAACGAATAGGTTGAATAGTGCGGCAAATCAAGCGCCAACGCTTTGGTTAGACTATCCATAAAATCTTCTTCACTTTGATCAGGCAATCTAAAAATCAGATCAATACTGATATTCTCAAAACCGACTTGCCGTGCATTATCAATTGCGCGATAAACATCCGCACTGCGATGAATCCGCCCAATCTTTTTCAGTATTTGATCATTAAACGATTGGACCCCAATACTTAAACGATTAACGCCGTTGTCCTTAAGAACCTGCAACTTCGCGGTGTCTTGTAAATCGTTGGGATTGGCTTCAAAGGTGAATTCGCCACCTTTAAATGGTAAATATTGATGAATACCATCTAATAGCCGTTGCAGTTGCGCTGGTGAGAGCGTCGTTGGTGTCCCACCACCCACGTAAATCGTTTCAATGGGTTCATCAGGATGTTCCGCCATGACTAGTTGGAATTCACGGATTAACATGTCGACATAATCATCGACCGGTTGGCCCTCAATAAAAACCTTGTTGAAATCACAATAATAACAAATATGTTCACAAAATGGGATATGGATATAAGCACCCGCCATTTAATTACCCCTCTAATTCTTTAAAATACGCTCGTGTATCAGCTTTATCTTGATGGAGCTGTTCAATTAATTGTGCGGCCGATTCAAACTTCACTTCGCCACGCAAATAGTGGTGCCATTCGACTTTAACCGTTTCATCATAGATGTCGCCGTTAAAATCGAGCAAGTTAATTTCAACCGTGACCGGGTTATCATCATGGAACGTCACGTTGCGGCCAATCGAAGCCATCCCCAGATACCATTGATCACGGACAAACATTCGCACCGCATAAATTCCAATCCCAGGTAACCGTTCGGGCTGGGTTGCGGCAATATTGGCCGTTGGAAAGCCGAGTTCACGCCCACGCGCTTCACCATGCACAACCTCGCCAGTTGTTCGGTAAATATACCCTAATAATTGGTTAGCGGCATCAATCTGACCGCGATCGAGTTCTTCACGAATTAAGGTGGAGCCAATTTTAGTGCCTTGATAATCATGTTCAGCGACCGTTACAATTTCGAAACGGTCTTGTGCGAATGACGCGAGCGTCTGCATATTCGCAACTGCTCTTTGCCCATACGTATAATCAAAACCAGCAACCACCGTATCAGCGTGTAGGGCAACCAAGTATTGATCGACAAACGCTTGGGGTGCAAGCTTCGCGAAAGCTGGATTAAAATGCACGACGTACAAAATATCAACGCCTAAGTCCGCCATCAATTCTTGCTTGCGTTCAGTCGTCGATAAATAACGAAAACTCGCTTCGTTCACGTGACGGTAGACAATCGCGGGATGAATATTAAACGTCATGACCGCTAAAGGCATCTTTTTTTTGCGTGCCACTTTTTGCGCCGTTTCAATCACGGCTTGGTGCGCACGATGAACCCCATCAAAAAAACCTAACGCTAAAACCACTGGTGTTGGCTTAATTTGAGTGGGTGCATAGGGATGAACTAATTCAATGACTTGCATGTTTTTCACCTGATTTTTTTAATGAGTACCTTGATTTTGTAAATACATTTTAAATGGTCGATAAACGTGGGCTTGCCCAGCGTCCAATTGATAGATGGCTTTAATGTGCCCTTGATAAGTCAATGCCAATTGATCAACGGTCTGATTTTCAAACGTTAAGAAAACGCCGTTGAGCACTTTGGCCCATTGATCGTCATCTAGCACGACTTGTTCAACATTAGCAAAAACGTGGTCCAACGGAATTAACACGTCGGCTAATTGATTGGCTTCCATTTTCTCCGTTAGTTGCGCGAGCGTCACACAATCTCCGATTTGAATCCCACCACTCTTTAAACGCGTCAAGTCGGACATAACTGCTGGTAATCCTAACTTCCGGCCGAAATCAACCGCGAGCGTCCGAATATAAGTCCCTTTCGAACAACCCACGACGAAGCGAAACTTCTGATGACCAGTCGCTTCATCAAACGTGATTTCACCGTCTAAATCAAATTGAGAAATTGTGATTGATCGTTGGGGCCGTTCAACTGTTTCACCGGCGCGCGCATAATCGTAGAGTCGACGGCCATTGACTTTCACCGCCGAAAACATCGGTGGAATTTGAATCGAATCGCCTAAGAAACTAGCGAGCGTCGTTTCAATCGTTTCTTTTGATAATGGTTCAGTCATTTTGACTTCTTCGACAATCTCACCGTCTAAATCTTCGGTCGTCGTCGAAAGACCAATCGTGATTTCACCGGTATAAATCTTGCCGGAATGAACCAATTGATCGACCACTTTAGTGGCTTGTCCGATACAAATCGGTAAAACACCGTCCACGTTGGGATCCAGTGTGCCAGAATGGCCCACTTTCTTAGTGTGTAAAATGCGTCGAACTTTAAAGACACAATCACTGCTGGTCATGCCACGTTCTTTATATAATGGTAAAATGCCGTCCATAATAGTCTCCTTTAGTGAATTAACTGTTTCATTATAGCATATAAAAAGGGCGGCCCCTATTATCGGACCGCCCTTTTTAGCACAGATTAACGTTGTGCTTCGTCTTGATGCAATTTACGCAATAATTCATCGATATGTTCACCATAACGCACTGAATTATCTTGTTCAAAGGTGATTTCAGGAATCTTGTACAACTTAATCCGTTGCCCTAATTCCATCCGAATCAATCCTTTGGCTTTATCCAAACCAGATTGTGCTTTTTCAGCATCACTGGCTAAGTTAGATAAAATACTGTAATAAATTTTAACATGTTGTAAATCACCGGTTAGATTAATATCTGTAATCGTAACCCCTTCAACACGTGGATCCCGTACTCTTTTTAAGAGAATATCGTTCACTTCACGTTGAATTTCTTGTTCAACACGTCCGACACGATGTTTCATAGCTGATCCTCCCGTAAATTAATTATTTAACAGGAACTTCTTCCATCACGTAAGCTTCAATTTGATCATCAACTTTAATATCGTTGTAATCTTCAATTGTTACACCACATTCAAAACCAGTTCCGACTTCTTTAACATCATCTTTAAAGCGTTTCAAGCTTGATAGCTTGCCTTCGTGAATCACGATGCTATCACGAATTAAACGAACGCCACTATCACGTTGGATTGTACCAGAATCAACGATACAACCGGCAATCGTCCCAATCTTAGAAACGGTATAAGTTTCACGAACCGTTAATTGACCGATGACTTTTTCTTCAAAGACTGGTTCTAACATGCCCTTCATAGCAGCTTCGATTTCTTCGATTGCCTTGTAGATGATTCGGTGTAAACGAATATCAACTTGTTCAGAATCGGCTTGAATCTTAGCTTGTGGTGTTGGACGAACGTTAAAGCCGATAATGATCGCGTTACTTGCAGCAGCTAATGTGACATCACTTTCGTTAATCGCACCAACGGCTTCATGAATAATATTCACGCGGACGCCTTCGACTTCAATCTTCCGTAAACTACCGGCTAAGGCTTCACTTGAACCTTGAACGTCGGCTTTAATAATCACGTCGACTTCTTTCAATTCGCCTTGTTTCATTGTTTCAAATAAGTTATCTAATGTGACAGGGTTTGAACGGCTACGTTCTTTCAATAAAGCACGTTTAGCACGTTCTTCACCAGCAGCCCGCGCCGTTTTTTCGTCTTCGAAGACGACGAAACGATCCGCAGCTTGTGGCACATCATTTAACCCAGTAATTTCAACTGGTTCTGATGGGAAGACTTCTTTAACCCGACGACCACGATCATTAGTCATGACCCGGACACGGCCGAAGGTATTCCCAACAACGATTGGATCACCAATTTTTAAAGTCCCTTGTTGAATGAGTAATGAGGCAACTGGCCCCTTACCTTTATCAAGACGGGCTTCAATCACGGTACCAACCGCTTTTTGAGCTGGATTAGCTTTCAATTCAAGCACATCAGCTTCAAGAAGGACCATTTCCAATAATTCATCAATATTTTCACCAGTTTTAGCAGAAATCTTGACGAAAATGGTGTCGCCACCCCAATCTTCAGGAACGAGGCCGTAACCCATTAATTGTTCCATCACGTGATCAGGATTTGCGCCTTCTTTATCAATCTTATTCACGGCAACGATGATTGGTGCCTTCGCTGCTTTGGCATGATTGATAGCTTCAATGGTTTGTGGCATGACACCATCATCAGCGGCAACGACCAAGATGATGATATCAGTAATATCAGCACCACGGGCCCGCATGTTAGTGAAGGCCGCATGTCCTGGCGTATCCAAGAACGTAATTAAACGATCGTTTAAACGTGTTTGATAAGCACCGATATGTTGGGTAATCCCACCGGCTTCGCCATCAGTTACGTGACTGTTACGTAAGTTATCCAATAACGTCGTCTTACCATGATCGACATGCCCCATGATTGTGACAACTGGTGGCCGACCCGTTAAGTTTTCGTCATTCTTAGCTTCAGTTTCAAAGACTGAATCAATATCAGCGATATCGACTTCAACTTTTTCTTCTGATTCAATACCGTAATCAGTCGCTAATAATTCAATCGTATCCTTATCAAGTGATTGGTTCATGTTAACCATAATGCCTAACATGAATAACTTCTTGATAATTTCAGCTGGTTCGCGATGAATCTTCTTAGCAATATCTGCCACGTTCATGCCTTCAGAGAAGATTAATACTTCTGGTAATGGCCGATCTTTACGTTGTGGCATTTCCTTCTTAGCAGCATTTTGATCCGCTAATTGTTGCTTACGAGTCTTCTTACGACGCTTGTTGAAACGTTGTTGGTTATTACCATAACTGTTGTAACCACCGCCCCGTTTCTTATCTGGGCCGAAGTTCTTAGGCTTGCTAGCAGCAGCAGTTGCTGGTTTTGCAGCTGGCCGACTAGCACTAACCGTATTAGATTGCATCTTATTTTGCATTTCTTGAGCTGTCACTGGCTTGTTAGCTGGGCGGCTCGTGTTGTTACTTGGACGGTTATTCGTCGTGTTAGGACGGCTTTGGCCATTTTGGGCTGGGCGGTTATTCGTCGTTGGACGAGTAGTACCAGCACCAGCTGGTTTGCTTGCGCTTGCTGGACGGCCGTTACTACTGTTAGTAGCACCGGGACGAGCAGCTGGCCGTGGCCGGTTGCGTTGTTCGCGACGTTTCTTTTCATCAGCTTCGCGTTGTTCGCGTTGTTGTTGAATCCGTTCTTGGCCCCGTTGACGACGTGCGTTAGCTTGTGAGATTTGTTCTTGCAAACTCATTGGCTTGTTAGCACTTGCTGGGCGGTTGTTCCCGTTGGTTGGACGGCTGCTCCCGTTATTAGGACGACTTTGGTTGGTAGCGCCATTCCGATTATTTGTTGGACGGGCTTGACCATTATTAGGACGCGCATTGCTCGTTGGACGGCTTTGGTTCGTATTATTAGGACGAGCTTGGCCGTTTGATTGTTGCGTACGCGTTGGTTGGCCTTGTTGTGGCCGTTGAGTTGTTGAATGATGCGTTGGTTTCTTGTCGGCTTCTGGTCGACGACGAATGGCAGCTTTATTAATCTTAATCTTACCACTTTCTGTTTTTTCACCAGCTTGATGATGCGTTGCTGGCGCCGTTTTTGGTGTGACTGGTGCTGCGGGTTTAACAGCAGCAGGTTTAGCATCTGCTTTAGGTGCTGTTGGCGCTGCAGTCTTAGGCGCAACAGTCGTTGTTGCCTTTTGTGCTGCAGTTGGTGCTTTTTGAACGGGTGCTTTAGCCGCTGGTTGATTCTTTGAAAAAGCCGCTCTTAACGTCTTTTCTTGACCGTCATCAATAGAGGCCATATGATTTTTAAAATCATAGCCCTTCTTTTCAGCAGTTTCCAATAAATCTTTACTTGATACATTAATTTCTTTCGCTAGTTCATAGATACGTTTTTTACCCATATCTTCACGCTCCTTTATTATCCCAGTAGCGTTATCATCTTTTTGGCAAACCCAGCATCCATAACGGCGATCGTGGCGCGATGTAATCCAATTGCTTGGGTTAATTGAGCGCCGTGTACGCCTCAGTGGTTGGGATTTCGTAGAAAAGGCCCTTATCGGTCAATTTCTTCTTGGTCAGTGGACTGATATCACTCCCGATAAAAACCAATTTCGCTTTTGACTGCTGAATGGCTTTTAACACTTGTTCTTCTCCACTGACCAGTTGCCTTGCTCTCATACAGATTCCTAAGAGTTGCAATAAACGGTCTGGTTTTTGTCCTTGGGTCATTTGTTTGCTCCAAACAATTCTTGACGCGCTTTTTGATGATCAACGTATTCGAATAATTCTGTATAGAATGCTTCAGAAACGTCGATGCTAAAAGTGGCTTCTAGAATTTTCTTGGTTTGTGCGACTTTAATTGCTTCAGGGTCTAACGAGACGTAAGCGCCACGACCGGATTTCTTGCCGGTTGGGTCAATACTAATCTCACCTTCAGCGGTTTTAACAATCCGCACCATTTCTTTTTTAGGCTTCATTTCTTGCGAAATAATGTCTTTTCTCATTGGGACTTTTCTTTGTTTCATCATGAACCCTCACTTATTCTTGTGGTTGTTCTTCAAAACCTTCAACAGGCGTTGTATCTTCAGCGGCATCATCTTCGTCGACGAATTCAACTTCTGATTCAGGTTTGATATCAATTTTATAACTGGTTAATTTAGCCGCTAACCGGGCATTTTGACCTTTTTTACCAATTGCTAATGATAATTGGTAATCCGGCACAATGACGGTACAGCTATGATCGTTATCACCATCGTTGAATTGAACGGCAATGACTTCGGCTGGGTTCAAGGCGTTGGCGATGTAGTCTGAAGGATCTTCTTCCCACTTCACGATATCCATGTTTTCACCGTGTAATTCGTTAACCACGAGTTGCACCCGTTGACCCTTAGGACCAACACAAGTCCCAACTGGATCGACGTTTGGATCAGTTGAACGAACCGCCATCTTAGTCCGATCGCCGGCTTCGCGCGCGATTGAAACGATTTCGACCGTTCCGTCATAAATTTCAGGCACTTCTTGTTCGAATAAGCGTTTCACTAAGTCTGGATGTGTCCGACTAACAAACACTTGCGGGCCCTTAGTCGTGTTTTCAACTTTCGAAACATAAACTTTAATCCGATCATGTGCTTGATAAACTTCACCAGGAATTTGATCTTGTTTACTCAAGACAGCTTCAATCTTGCCAAGGTTGACGTAGATAACTTGTTATCACGACGTTCAACAATCCCTTGCATGATTTCATTTTCATATTGGCTGTATTCGGTGTAGATGATGTTCCGTTCTTCTTCACGAACCCGTTGCATAATGACTTGTTTTGCTGTTTGGGCAGCAATCCGGCCAAAATCTTTAGGTGTGACTTCAAAACGAATCGTATCACCGACTTCATAAGCCTTGTTGACTTCAAGTGCATCTTTATAACTGACTTCAAGACGTGAATCGAAGACTTCATCAGTGACTTCTTTAACAGCATACACATGAATGTTGCCCTTTTTAGAATCAAATTCAACTTCGACGTTTTGGGCTTGGCCATAGTTGCGCTTGTATGCAGACACAAGTGCTGCTTCCAAGGCTTCAATGACGACTTCCTTTTTAACGCCTTTTTCTTCCTCGAGCGCCGTTAAAGCGCCTAACATTTCCTTGCTCATGTATCTAGCCTACCTTTACTAAAATTCAATTGCTAAGCGAGCTTTGGCAATCTCCTTGCGATTAAATGTCATTTCTTTTTGACGCGTTTTAATTTTGATGGACATCGTTAACGTGTCAGCATCAATGGCCTTTAAGTGGCTTGATATATTTTTTCACCATCAACGGCTTGATAAAGCGAGATATTAATATAGTCGCCTAATGCCTGTTGATAATCAGCTTCCTTCTTCAAAGGCCGTTCAGCGCCTGGTGATGAAACATCTAAGAAATAAGCTTGCGGAATTGGATCCGGGTCGATTGAATCCAGTTTCTCACTTAACGCATCGTTAATTAACGCACAATCTTCAAGGTCAATGCCATTTGGTTTATCAATGAAGACGCGTAAATACCAACTACTGCCTTCTTTAACAAATTCAATGTCCACTAATTCAAAATGATGTTGATCTAGTATTGGCCCGACAAGATCGTGGACTGTTTCCACAACGGTACTCAAATGATTCCCTCCAATTCATCTATAGTTTCAGTTTAGCAACTTTGGGCAAACTCCAATAAAAAGAGTGAGCATTTCTGCTCACTCACCCGAAGTATCTAATTACTGATAACAATATAACATAATTTTCATGAAAATACAATGGTAGGAGTTGGGGATTTTAATCCTCCAATCCGCTTTATTAATGAAAGCAATCAATTCCAATCGACAACATGCTTGGACCAGTTACTTTTCTTTACAAATAAACGATTACAACGCTATAATTTGGTTGAAATTCCCTTTATTTTTTTCGATTCTTGAACATAAAAGTGCACTTCTAAGGAGGACTATTATGCCACGAACTAACATCGCCACCATGTCACTTACGAAAGTCTACCCGCTACTCGTTCAGAAAGCTGAACGTAAACAGCGAACGCAAGCGGAAGTTAATCAGATTATCTGCTGGTTGACTGGTTACACTCAGACCGAGCTCGATGCTCAACTTGCAAAAGGTATCACCTACCAAGCATTCTTCGATGAAGCCCCACAGATGAACCCAAACTGTCACCTGATTACGGGCGTCGTCTGTGGCATTCGCGTCGAAACCATTGAAGACCCTCTGATGCAAAAAGTACGCTATTTAGATAAATTGATTGATGAACTGGCTAAAGGACGAATGATGAGTCAGATATTACGGGCGTAATTAAATAAAAGAAGACTCAGTAAAGCTAGATAGAATCTAGCCGTACTGAGCCTTCTTTCTATTATATTATTTAATCTTTTTTACTGGATATTTCTCAGCATTTTTAATTAATTTCTGTTCAATAATATCATCAATATCCAAATTTAAGTTGTCTGCCATCATGTAACTATAGATTAAGACATCAGCTAGTTCTTCCTTCACCCGCTCGATATCTTTAGTCCCTTCTGCTGCTGTCTTCCATTGAAAAAGTTCTAGTAGTTCTGAGGCTTCCAATGAAATAGATAATGCCAAATCCTTTTCATTATGAAACTGCCGCCAATTTCGATCATCCCTAAATTGATTAATTTTTTCCATGCTATTCATATTTGATTTCCTCCGACTGCAGTGCTGCTCTTAAAGCATCATCGACCGCATAAATATACAGACCATTAACCCCTCGAGAGAGTAACACATTCAATTCATTATTCAACATTTCTTCCGAAACATCAATTTTAAGACCACTATCTAACGATCTTCTTTGTTTTGCTTTACTATTTTCACTCTGTGACTTATCAAAAACAATTCTACCATTTCTATATTTAACAGATGGTCCAATAATTACACCGGCATAATTCAAATCAAACCCTTGAATTGTAAAGGTCGACCCAACTTCATTCAGCGTTTGCGGTTGTTCTGCCCACGCTAACCCCTTGTTAAGTCTTTTTTGTTGACGCGTTAATTTAGATTGTAAGTTCCATAACATCTGCCAATCACCAATTTTAACGTACCATGGCTGGCCCTCATTATCTCTATTCCCAGAATATGGCCAATCAAAAGTCGCTAGTAACCTTGAAATACCAGAATCTTCATTCTGTGCTTTTTCGAAAATGGCTTTCTGTAATTCATCTGGTGAGTTAAAAAACCGAATTTCGTACCCCTTAGAATCTTTCTTAGGCAATGTCCCAATCGTTTTCAGATCGACTAAATTGCGAATCCAATCAATTGTTGATTGACCTGCATTTATTCTCAATTGCTTATTGAGAGCAATGTGATTGCCCTCACTTTTAACCTTAGCTAATAGCGTCTCTAATTGTTCTGGTGTCCAATATTGTTCACGCGATAAAATTTGTTTCCTATCAAAAACCGCCACAACAACCCGTGCCCGTTGTAATAAATCATCAAGCTGATTTTTAACAGTATAGGATTGCTTGCCTTGCGTTAACAGTAAATGTGCCTCATCCACAATGACAACATCCACGGGTTCCTCTTGCGGATGTGCGTTAATAAAAGGTGTTGGTTTTAAAACGGTCTTTTGCCCATCATGCGTTAAAATATCCAATTTTTTAGCGATTTCCTCATAAACCGTTAATTGCTGATCATGATTCACTAACAAAAACTGGCTAGTACCTTTCAACTGCTGAGTTTCTGAATTTTCTTTGGCTAGCTGATTAAGTTCATAAAAAAGACTGCTCATTAAAACGGTCTTTCCTGAACCAGCATCGCCTTCAACTACTATCAGCGTGCCCACTCCGGCTTTATTAGCCAAATTAGTTTCAATACGCCGCATAATTTTATCTTTCGCAGCCAACTGTTCTTCTGTTAACTTATGGAATGGGGATGCTTTAAATAAAGCTGAGTCTCGAATTGTTTTCTCAAGTGGAAATAATTTTGGGTCGAAGGTTCTTAATTTTCGCCAAATCTTAGAAAATATCTCTTCCATTTCGTCATATGAATAATACATATTTTGTTGATTAGTGCGACGATTATTCACTTTTTTAACAACATCGACACTCGCTAAATATTGCATCATTTTATTCTCGATATCTAAAGTCATCGATTTGTTAAAATGTTCATGCCCTATAACGTACATCTCAGCCGATTCAGAATCAGCGAGTTCTCGCCAATCAGATCTTTCTTTAGAATCTATGCTAATATGTTCGATTGTTCGTCGTTTAATGTCACTTGTTTCGCCAACGTAGACAGAATATCCGGCATGCCGATCGACGTCTTGCACAATATAAACGGTTGGATAACTTAAGATGTATTTTTTATCATCTTCTTTGATAATATCTTGATTGATAACGTCTTTGTTATAACCCATTTCATATATTATCGGTCTTAGATGTGACATTAAAGGATCCTCCCAGCATTGCATTTAATCAAATTATACTATTAATTAATCCTTATTAAAATAGACAAGCCCAATTGCCTTCGCAATCTAGCTTGTCTATTTGGTTACATCATATCAAACAGCGACAACTGATTCTCATCCGGTAGATCAGACAAGACGTTGTTGACCGTCATGTATTCAATCAAGGTTTTGGAAACTTTACCACGGTTGGATAAATCTTCTTTGGATAAGAAGGGCTTTTCTTCGCGAGCGGAAACGATTTGTTTGGCGACGTTATCGCCGAGGCCAGGCACGGCTCTAAATGGGGCGAGTAACGTGTGGTCATCTTGGATTAAGAAGTTGGCGGAGTCGGATTTTTCGACATCGACCATCTTAATGTTGATACCCCGTTCCAAACATTCGTTGGCGATTTCGAGGACCGTCAACAAATTCTTTTCCTTGGTGCTGGCTTCCATCCCTTTATCGGTGATTTCCTTCATGCGGGCCTTGACGCCTTCTTTGCCTTGGGCCATTGCCACGAGGTCGAAGTCATCGGCGCGCACACTGAAATACGTACAATAATAAATAATCGGGAAATAAACTTTGAAATAAGCAATCCGCAACGCCATCATGATATAGGCGGTCGCATGGGCTTTCGGGAACATGTATTTAATCTTCAAACAAGAATCGATGTACCAATCAGGCACGTTCTCATTTTCACGCATGGCTTGTTGCCAGTCATCCGGAATCCCTTTACCCTTACGGACCCGTTCCATGATGTTGAAGGCGATGCTGTCGTCCATCCCCCAATGAATTAAATCCATCATGATGTTATCCCGACAACCAATCACGTCCTTCAACGTGACGACGCCTTTGTTAATCAACTCTTCGGCGTTGCCTAACCACACATCAGTCCCATGAGACAGGCCGGAAATTTGTAACAATTCTGAGAAAGTCGTTGGTGGGTTTCTTCGAGCATCCCGCGGACAAAACGCGTCCCAAATTCCGGTACGCCGAGGGTGCCCATCTTCGAATTGATCTGTTCTGGTGTGACATCTAATGAATCAGTCCCGGAAAAGAGCGCCATCACGCCGGGATCATCGGTTGGAATCGTCTTGGGGTTAATCCCCGACAAATCTTGGAGCATCCGAATCATCGTGGGATCATCATGGCCCAAGATATCGAGTTTTAAGATATTATCATGGATCGAATGGAAATCAAAATGGGTTGTCTTCCAAGCCGCATCTTGATCATCGGCTGGAAATTGAATTGGCGTAAAGTCGTAAATGTCCATATAATCCGGCACAACGATAATCCCGGCCGGATGTTGACCAGTCGTTCGTTTAACACCGGTTGAACCCTTGGCGAGTCGATCAATTTCAGCCGCTCGGAAAGTCTGTTCCGTGTCACGTTCGTAGGCTTTAACGTAACCGTACGCCGTTTTATCGGCGACGGTACCAATCGTGCCGGCCCGGAACACATTGTTTTCACCAAATAAAACTTTCGTATAATTATGCGCCACCGATTGATAATCACCCGAGAAATTCAAATCGATATCGGGGACTTTATCCCCATGGAAGCCTAGGAAGGTTTCGAACGGAATATCATGGCCATCTTTATCGAGTGGTGTATCACACTGCGGACAATTTTTATCGTCTAAATCGTAACCCGAACCGACTTCACCCTTGGTATAAAACTCGGAATAATGACAGTTAGGACAACGGTAATGCGGTGGTAACGGGTTAACTTCGGTAATCCCGGTCATCGTGGCGACTAAACTCGAGCCGACCGATCCCCGCGAACCAACCAAGTAACCGTCCTTACCACTCTTATACACGAGCTTTTGCGAAATAAGATAAATCACCGAGAAACCATTCCCGATAATACTCTTCAATTCCTTATCCAAGCGTTCTTGAACAATCACAGGCAATTCAGCACCGTATAATTCGTGCGCCCGATTCATGGTCAGGGTCTGAATTTCATCTTCGGCGCCCTCCATCTTCGGCGTATACAACTTGTCCTTGACCGGCACAATTTCATCGAGGCTATCGGCTAGCGCATTCGGATTCGTAACCACGATTTCTTGAGCCTTATCAGCGCCTAAAAAGGCAAAAGCTTTCAACATTTCATCGGTTGACCGGAAATGGACGTCTGGTAATTTCGAACGGTTCAATGGATTAGCGCCACCCATCGAATTGATCAGAATCTTACGATAAATTGAATCGACCGGGTTTAGATAATGGGCATCGCCCGTCGCAACGACTGGTTTGCCAAGTTCGGCACCCAGCTTGACTAAATTGGCAATGATTTCTTCCAAAGCTTTTTCGTCTTGGACCAATTCACGTTCCAACAACGGTGCGTAAACGGCTTTGGGCATGACTTCGATGTAGTCGTAATACTTCGCCCGACTGCGAGCTTCTTCATAACCTTTTTGCATCATCGCTTCGAAGACCTCACCACTACTGCAGGCCGAACCAACGATAATTCCTTCACGCAATGCGTCTAAACGGCTCTTCGGTAAGCGTGGTGTCCGGTAATAATATTCGGTCATTGACGCCGAAACTAATTTGAATAAGTTCTTCAAACCAGCTTGGGTCTTCGCCATCAAAACGGCGTGGGCTGGCCGCGCTTGTTTATACGAATCGCCTTCACCGACTCGATTGTTTAATTGATTGACGTTAAGCATCTCGTAGCGCGTGGCCGCTTCGGTTTCTAATTTGTACAATAAATAACCAGTGGATTCCGCATCGGCATTGGCGCGATGATGGTGTTCCAAGTTAATCTTGTAGCGTTTCGTTAATGAATCTAATTTATGATTTTTATATTCTGGGTGCAACATCCGTGATAATTCCAACGTATCAATCACGGGATTTTCGATTTGACCTAGCTCGTTACGACCGTAACCGGCGTTCAAGAAGCCCATATCAAACGTGATGTTGTGGCCCGCTAAAACGGCATCGCCAGCAAAATCCTTAAACATCGCCAAGACGGCGGCTTCGGATTTAGCGTCTTGTACCATTTCATTCGTGATACTGGTTAATTGCGTCGTAAACGCCGATAACGATTTACCAGGATTGATAAATTCATCAAACGAAGCTACCACTTCACCGTTTTTCATTTTAACGGCGGCTAATTCGATAATTGAATCGTAAACGGCCGACAACCCGGTCGTTTCCACATCAAAAATCACGTATTCGGCAGTTTCAAGAACTTCGTCGCGTAAATTATAGGCGACTGGTGTGCCGTCATTGACGAGATTGACTTCCACGCCGTACAGAATTTTAACGTTATTCTTCTTACCCGCGGCGTACGCATCCGGAAACGATTGTAAATTGTAATGATCGGTGACCGCAATGGCGGACTGGCCCCAACTGGCGGCTTGTTTGACGAAGTCGCCAATTTTATTAGTGGCGTCCATTTGCGACATGTTGGTGTGCAAATGCAATTCGACCCGTTTACCATTTTCGGCGGTATCTTGGCGTTTCGGATGACTGACTTCGACCAAATCATTGGCATTCAGTACCAAATCACGGAGGAAATTATCTTCTTGGACACTCCCACGAACTTTGAACCACATGCCCGGATTGATGGCGGCAAACAGCCCTTCATCGCTGGCATCCCGTGAGAACTTCTTAACCGTAAATGATGATGAATAATCGGTCATCTTCAAGATTAACAATTGACGGCCCGAACGCAAGACACGAACTTCTTTATCGAAGACGTAACCTTCAATCACGACTGACCGTTCTTCTTCGTTAATTGTGATCATTTGACGCGCTGGTTCGTCGGGTTTTAAGCCGCGGCCCATACTAATTGGACCGTCAACTGGTTTGCCTTCAGCTTGGCGTTTTTCTTTAAGCGCTTCATTTTTCTTAATGGCTTCAGCCGCGGCTTGCGCTCGGGCGGCATCTTGGACCGCTTTTTTCGCTTGGAAATCCTCAATCGCTTTTTGCGAAGCGGATTCATCAATCAACGGTTGAATCGCAAACTTCGGAAATCCTAAACGGCGATAACCATCTTGAATCGCGGTTTGTGCTTGGTTAATGAAGAAGTTTTTAACAATATCATTTTCAACGACTAGATAAGTTTGCTTGCCGTCCATGTAAGGTGTCTCTTTCGCACAGAGTTCGTGCAATAGTGACGATTGGATGCCGCTATGATTGACGACGTATTCCCAATAGGCCGCTAAGACACCACCATCAAGTTCGGTTTTATCAGTCGTCATCGCAAGTTGGACGGTCGCAATGGACTTAAACGCCGCTTCCAAATATTGTTCAAACGTCACAAAGACCGCGTAAGGTAATACCGTCTCAAAATGCAATTTGAACGTCCAAGCCTTCGAGGTTTCATGGACGATGACTTGTTCGACTTGACCGGTTTAAAACCGGGATAGTTCGCCACATCGGCGGGTAATTCGATTTGTTCTAATAATTTCTGAAACAATGCCGTTTGATCTAATGCCACAAAAGGGCCCCCTTAACGCTGGTAATTGAGTATCAAGTCAGAAAACCAGTCTACCCAGAAACGAAGGATAAACTGGTTTTCTAATTTGAACGGAAATGGATACGTGTGACAAATTCAACACGCTTAAACACTATCGTCGTGATTATTCAGTGACTGATTGTTTGCTATCTAAAAGGACACTTAATGAATTGATTAATTCATCTTTCTTCACTTCTAGTGTTTCACCCGTTTTACGAATTTTGACTTCGACAATTTCTTCAGTCGCTTTTTTACCGACCGTAATCCGGATTGGCAAGCCTATTAAATCGCTATCGGCAAACTTAACGCCCGCGCGTTCTTTACGATCATCAACTAATACTGAATAACCGGCTTCTTCTAATAAAATTTCGATTTGTTCCGCTAATAGCACTTGGTCCGCATCTTTAACGTTGACGGGGACAATGTGCAAATCAAATGGCGCAATCGTACTTGGCCAAACGAGGCCGTTATCGTCAGCTTGTTGTTCCGTAATGGCGGATAGTAAACGACTAACCCCAATCCCGTAACAACCCATGATGATCGGTTTAGCGCGGCCGTTTTCATCTAAGAAAGTCGCACCAAATGCTTCTGAATAGCGTGTGCCTAATTTAAAGATATGACCAATTTCGATGCCCTTAGTAAATTGTAATTTACCTTCGCCATCTGGTGAGGCTTCACCTTCTTGAACGAAACGTAAATCAGCATAGTCCGTTTCAGCAAAATCACGTTTGCCGTTAACGTTTAATAGATGATGATCGGCTTCATTGGCGCCAACGACTGCATTGACCATCGCTTCAACACTATAATCAGCGACTAATTTGACTGCTTCTGGTGCATTGACCGGTCCGATTGAACCCATTGGTGCGCCCATAACAGTTTGCACTTGTTCTGGCGTTGCCATTTCTAAGAAATCAGCATTCAAGAAGTTCTTTAATTTAACGTCGTTGACTTCGTAATCACCACGAACTAAAACCAAGACTGGTTTTTCGTCGGCGATAAAGAGGACACTCTTAATGATTTGTTGCGCCGTGATTTCTAAACGAGCTGCGACTTCTTCAATCGTATGTGCATCGCCAGTCGCCACTTTTTCAGTTTCCAATTGAACGTCAGTTGAACTTTGGCTAGGACGAACACCGCTAGCCATTTCTAAGTTGGCCGCGTATTGGCTTTGATCAGAATAAACAATCGTATCTTCACCGATATCAGCAATTGCGGTAAATTCTTTAGAATCTTTACCACCCATCGCCCCGGCATCCCCAATGATGGCCCGGAAATCTAATCCACAACGGGTAAAAATATTCGTGTAAGCTTGTTCCATTTGACGGAAAGTCGTATCTAAATCAGCTTCGTTGGCTGAGAATGAATACGCATCTTGCATAATAAATTCACGACCACGCAATAAACCGTAGCGTGGACGATTTTCATCACGATACTTGGTTTGAATTTGATATAACGTTAATGGTAGTTTCTTGTACGATTTAATGTTATTTCGCACTAAATCAGTAAACGTTTCTTCATGCGTGGGGCCTAAGATAAAGTCGCGTTCATGACGATCCTTTAGCTTGAACAAGTTTTGGCCGTATGTGTCATAACGACCTGATTCTTGCCATAATTCAGCGGGAATCACACTTGGCATTTGCATTTGAATCGCATCAATCTTGTCCATTTCTTCGCGAATAATCGTTTGAATCTTATCTAACACGCGAAAACCGAGTGGTAAATAACTATAGATACCCGCTGAGACTTGGTGAATATAGCCGGCCCGTAACATCATGCGATGGCTTTTAGCTTCCGCTGAGTTAGGAACTTCCTTTAAAGTTGGAATAAATAATTTTGACTGTTTCATATGTTGTTATGCCTCCAAATGTAATCTAAAAGAAAAAGCGTTGGATATCGTTCCAAGTGACTAAGACCATCAATAATACCATGATACCAACCCCAACCAACGTCACAATCCCCTCTTTTTCGGGTGATAGTGGTTTACGGCGAATCGCTTCAATCACGTTTAAGACTAACTTGCCGCCATCTAATGCTGGAATTGGAATTAAGTTCATAATCCCCAAGTTTAATGATAGGAAGGCCAAGAAATAGACCAACGCGTTAAACCCTTGTTCTGTGAATTGAGTCGTCATCGAATACATGCCGACCGGTCCTGATAATTTATTTAATGAAAAACCACCGGTTAAAAATGAACCAAGGACTTTAAAAATCTGACTGGCAATCGACCACGATTGCGTGAAGCCGTATTTAACCATCGTCATAATCCGATGATCTTGACTCGCAGTGACACCGACTTGACCCACTTTGGTTTTATCCTGCGTGACTGCTTTGGGCGTCACCGTGACCGTCTTCGTCTGTTGGCCCCGTTGGTACTTAATTTGAACCGGTTTATTTGGATTCTTAGCAATAATCTGACTGAAATCCGTGAACGAAGTGACCTTGTCGCCATTAACGGCCAAGAGTTTGTCATCGGTTTTTAAACCCGCTTTTTGCGCGGGTGAGTTCGCTTGGATTGTGCCGAGTTGCGCCTTATTCTGGGCAACCCCACCGCTTAACATCGCAAAGAGAATAAAGGCCACAATCGCCAAAATAAAGTTGTTGAACGGTCCGGCAAAGTTGGTTAACATCCGGTTGATCAACGTCGCTGATTGGAATTGAACATCGACCGGTGCGATTTGCACTTCAGTCCCGTCCGCTTCAATAATCGTCGCGTCGTGTAAGACTGAATACCGTTTTAATTCGGATTCATCGCCGGCTTCATAACCTTCTAACCACAATTCCTTTTGTAAATCGGTTTTAGCGATTTGGAAAGGTACCCCGTTTAAAGTGGTCACCTTATCGCTCGTATTAATCCGCTGAACCTGGCCCTGATCGTTCAAAATCAGGGTTGCTTGGGTACCTGCTTCGATTTCAGATTCATCATCCGCCATCCCCGCCATGCGGACGTAACCGCCTAACGGTAACCAGCGAATCGTATAAGTCGTGCCATTCTTCCGGGTGGCAAAGAGCTTAGGCCCCATCCCCACGGAAAACTCGCGCACTAAAATGCCTGAACGTTTAGCCACATAGAAATGACCAAATTCATGCACCACTACTAAAATACCAAAAATAATGATAAACGCAATTATCGCCGCCAATTGTGTACGACTCCCTTCTAGATGCGTCATTTTAGACTTTGTTTAAGTATGAACTGTTATATTATATCACGAATCTGGTTTTCTCAAAAATAATGCTTAATTCTCTTTTAAAATAATTATAATATTAATTAAAAAAAAAGTTGTCAAGCATCAATTTAAGCTGCTAGCTCGGCTTTATATT
>NZ_BAMJ01000009.1 GCF_000615805.1 Latilactobacillus fuchuensis DSM 14340 = JCM 11249 | reverse complement strand
CACCTTTATTTTCAGAATATCACTGTTCTATCTTACTATTTTACATGAAAATAGCAATCAAAATGATTTTTTCTGCAAATAATAGCATATCTATTTATCCTGAAACTTGAATACGGTATACTTTTAGTCAAGGGTACTGACTAATTTATAAGGAGGATTTACGTTATGATTAAAGAGTTTAAAGAATTTATTATGCGCGGTAATGTTTTAGATATGGCCGTCGGGGTCATTCTAGGGGCTGCGCTAAAAGCCATCGTCGATTCATTAACCAAAAACTTGATCAATCCGATTATTGCACTTTTCATCGGCCAAGTTGATTTATCAGGAATTACCTTAACCATTCCCGGCACAAAAGCCGTCTTCGGCATTGGGAACTTCCTGAACGACATTATTAACTTCCTGATCATCGCTTTCGTCGTTTTCCTAATCGTCAAAGGGTTTAATAAACTCCGCGATATGGTCAGCTCAACCGAAGAAGAACCAGAAGCCTTGGTTCAATCTCAAGAAGAACTCTATTTAAAGGAAATTCGCGATCTATTAGCTGAAAAAAATAAATAATCATTCTAAAAAAGCACGTTACCGCTAAACGGTAACGTGCTTTTTTGACGTTTAATTCTGAGGATGGTTTAATTTATCATGCATAATAGTTTCAACCGTTTTTTGCATGCTCCAGTTATACTGATCATCTTCTAATAACAACATTGATAGAATATCAATCACATACGTAATGGCAAATTGTGAATTAACAAACCGTTCATTAGAGAATTGAATACTGTCTTCAACAAACAATGTTAACTGACTCGCCGCCGTCATT
Organism: Latilactobacillus fuchuensis DSM 14340 = JCM 11249; assembly: GCF_000615805.1. Lineage (GTDB taxonomy): Bacteria > Bacillota > Bacilli > Lactobacillales > Lactobacillaceae > Latilactobacillus > Latilactobacillus fuchuensis. Next base: position 64,185 of record NZ_BAMJ01000009.1, on the reverse strand, counting down.
AAGCTATCTGGCGCACTTGTGATTGCGGCGGTTCTAGCACCGTTTAACCGGGCATTATTCAACGCTCGATTAACCTCATTCGTATTACCTGAGTTAGAAAGACCAATCACTAAGTCATCCCGATTAATAATATTCGACGTGATTAACATCATATGGCTTTCGGTCGCCGTAATCGTTTGAATTCCCATTCGAACTAAACGCTGCCCAAATTCTTCGGTTGTATAGCCCGAACTCCCTAATCCGTAAATAAAAATCCGCCGACTCTCTTTTATCCATTTAACTAATTTTTCTAAATCCGTTTGATCAATCTTTTCTTGCGTTTTGGTAATGACCGTCTGGTACAGTTGATAGATTTCAACAGAGGTTCGTTCATCTTGATCAATCATTCCTTGTACCCCTTCAACTGGTACTTGATTCTGATGATCATTGAACCTAAGCTTAAAATCGACAAAATTTTTACAACCTATTTTTTTAACAAAGCGTGAGATGGTTGAATTACTAACCGCTAATTCTTCGGCCAATTCTTCAATTCCCATATGCTGGATGGTACTACCTTTTTGAATAACTGCCAATGCGACTTTTTGTTCTTGCGTTGATAGAAATGAATATTGATTTTTAATATGTTCAATAATTTCCATAAATGCCTATCCCCCATCTAATAAAGCGCTTTCTTAAATATAATATGCTTTACTTATAAAGTAAAGCAGGTAAACCAATATACTGGTCTACCTGCTTATTACCCTACCAAGGTTTTTGAATTCTAATTTTTTATCTATTTAAGATACATCATTTTAGCATCATTAATCATCTTAGCGGCTTCTTGTGCAATCGCTAAATCATCATGATTTAATGGTTCTAATGGCAACCGAACTGACCCTAAGTCTAAGTCTTCATTAATCCGTAAAACTTCTTTAATCATGCCATACATATTACCGTGTCCTGAGCAAAGTTTATAAATAATTTCGTTAATTGCATATTGTAAATGTTGTGCTGTTTCTAATTCTTTAGCTGCAATCAAGGCATTTAATTTTAGGAATAGTTCTGGCATTGCGCCGTAAGTCCCACCGATACCGCCAATTGCCCCCATTAAACGGCCACCTAAGAATTGTTCATCAGGACCGTTGAAGACTAAGTGATCTTCGCCACCAGCGGCATTAAACATTTGGATGTCTTGAACGGGCATTGATGAATTCTTAACGCCAATCACGTTCGGATTCTTACGCATTTCGGCATATAATGATTGTGTTAATTCAGTACCAGCAAGTTGTGGAATATTATAAATAACAAAATCAGTATTAGGTGCACCTGCACTAATAGCGTTCCAATAAGCTGCGACTGAATATTCTGGCAATTTAAAATAAATTGGTGGAATAGCAGCAATCGCATCGACCCCTAAACTTTCAGCATGTTTCGCTAATTCAACACTATCTTTCGTATTGTTAGCCGCAACGTGGGCAATCACTGTTAATTTACCTTTGGCAACTTTCATAACGTTTTCTAAAACGACTTTTCGATCTTCAACACTTTGGTAAATGCATTCGCCAGAAGAACCATTAACATAGACGCCTTTGACCCCTTTTTTAATGTGATATTCGGTTAGAGCTTGTACCCGTTCTGGACTGATTTCTCCAGCTTCGTCATAACAAGCGTAAAATGCAGGAATCACGCCACGATATTTTTCTAAGTTTTTCATTATAATAACCTTCTTCTCTATTTTTTTAAACCTTTAGTTGCTTCAACAAATGGAACAGCAATTAATTGTGGTCTAGTGATAATTGAGCCGACAACCACGCTATAACAGCCTAATTCTAACACTCTAGTAACCTTAGCCGGTGTATCAATTTTACCTTCCGCAATCACTGGTGCCTTTGCCAGCTTGATAACCTCTTTAAGATAAGCAAAATCATCATCAGCAATATTATGACCTTCAGTCGCCGGTGTATATCCGTACATCGTCGTCCCGATGATGTCAAAGCCAAGTTCATTAGCTTCTCGAACATCATCTAAACTAGCTGTATCAGCCATCAGCAATGTATCTGGATATTCAGACCGCATCGTCGCCACAATTTGGGCTAAAGTTTCACCATTTGGTCGAGGAAGTCCTGTCACATCACAAGCAACAACCTCAGCGCCCGTTGACGCAATCCCACGCATTTCTTTAATCGTTGGTGTAATGTAAATCGGTGCATCCGGATAATCTACTTTATCTAATCCGATAATCGGCAAATCGACAATCCCTTGAATCGCTTGAACATCCACTACCGAATTACATCGAATAGCGCTAGCACCAGCTTCAGCTGCGGCCTTTGCCATTCGTGACATGATAAATGAACTATGTAACGGTTCATTTGGTAATGCCTGACATGAGATAATTAATTTGCCTTTAACTGCTTCTAAAAAATTATTCTTCAACCTCTTCAACCTTCTATCTTCGTCTAAAATAACCATTTGATACCTGATGAATCAAATCTCATCTAAATTGTATTAACCGCTTACATTTAGAATAACCGGTCACTTTATTTTCATCAATGATCTAAAATGGAAAAGATTTCCGAATAGTTGAGACTCGCTGTCCTTTCAATAAAAAAACGATAATTCAATTAAATGAATTATCGTCTAATTTCTTATTTTTGATATTCTTCATTGATTGTTTGGACCGTTAAACCAACAATGTTTTTATTACTCTTTTTAAAGATCAAGCTGACAACGTAACTAATGATAAACGCACTGGCAAAGGAAACACAGCTAACAACAAACGGTGAAATTTCGCTGCGTTGTGCAAAATAAGTCAAGAATGCACTGGCAATTAATCCAACTAATACGCCTGTAGAATTCGCACGTTTCGTAAAAATGCCAACTGCAAAAATGCCAGCAAGCGGTACACCAAAGATTCCTGTAATGGCTAAGAATAAGTTCCATGTTTGTGATTGATCAGAAACCATCAAATAGATTGCAACCCCTAAACTCAATAATCCAGAAATGATGATAATAATTCTAGCCCAAGTCACATCTGAGAATTGTTTAAATCGATTGTTGAAGAATCGAACTCTAAAATCAGCAATGGCACATGATGAAATTGCATTTAAGCTTGAAGCAACAGTCGATTGTGCTGCGGCAAAAATGGCCGCAATTACTAGGCCTGCAAGTCCAGCCGGTAACGTTTTAATAATAAAATAGGGCACTAATGCTGTTGTGTTAAACCCTTTTGGCAATACTGCTGCATGTGTATAGAAGCTATATAACACGGTTCCCATCCCATAGAAAATTGGAATTGTAATAAAAGCTAAGAAACCATTCGTCCATAATGATTTAACCGTTTCTTTCATCGAACTAGTTGTCTGGTAACGTTGAACAACATCTTGACTACCCGTATATTGATATAGACCGTTAAAGAATTGACCCGCAAAAATTAGCGGTATAAATCGCGATAACATATTCGTTTTAAAATCAAGACTCGATAATAGTTTATGATCACTAATGGCGTCATTCCAGACAGTTCCTAAACCGCCCTTGATGTAATGAGTCCCAACTGCAATCACTAATAGCGCACCACCTAGCAGTAATATCCCTTGAATGACATCACTCCAAATGACACCTTCAATACCGCCAAGAAAAGTATAAATAATACATAATCCTCCGACGAATAATGCGATAACAATTGGGTTAATATCAGTCACTGATGTAATTGCTAAGATTGGTAAATAAATGACGATGGCAACTCGACCGATATGATACAGCATAAATAAAATACTGCCTAGAACCCGCATAACTGGGTTAAATCGATGTTCTAAGTATTCATACGCCGTCGTAACTGACAGTTTTCTAAAGAATGGGACATAGAATTTAATTAAAATTGGAATCAAAACAATAATACTTAAATTACCTAGCGAATAGGACCAATCTTGCAAAAATGCTTGTTCTGGTGTCGACATAAATGTAATTGCACTAAGCGTTGTTGCGTAAATACTAAACCCTGCTGCCCATGCTGGTATTTTACCTTCTGCTTTAAAAAAGGCATCCGTACTTTTACTAGCTTTTCTTGTAAAATAAACACCAACTAGTAACATTGCTAACAGATACGTCCCTAAGACAACCCAATTTAACGTTCCAAAACCGATTTTATTCATTAGTTTCACCTCTAAAATTATTGTGCGGTCAATACATTTTAGAATGTGCGTGTTTGCACTAATTTTAAATTAATGCTAAACTCCAACTGAAAAATAAATCAATTAACGTTTTAAATATAATCATTGCTAACTTTAAAAGTCAAGACTTTTTTGTTAACGCTTACAAATGGAACGGAGAGATTATTATGCAAACTGGCCCTTACTACATCGCCTATGATGTTGGTGGTACCTCAATTAAATACGGTCTAATTGATTTAAATAAACAACTAACTTTTCTAGGGAAATTAGATACTTTTCATAATGCTCATCAAGCAATTCTAAATCAGATTATTCAAAAAACTTCAGCGCTATGTGAAACTCATCAAATAATCGGAATTGGTATTAGCACAGCTGGAATTGTAGACCGTCAAGCCGGAAAAATTAGTTATGCTGGCCCAACAATTCCCAATTATCAAGGTACAGAATTGAAACAAATCCTTACCAATCAGTTTAATCTACCCGTATATGTCGAAAATGATGTTAACGCAGCATTACTTGGTGAGAAACTAATTGGCGCGGCTCAAGATTTAGATAATGTGTATTGTGTTGCTTTAGGAACAGGTATTGGCGGTGCTTACTTGTTGAATGGTCAACTTCAAGACGGTGGCTTCTCCCATGCGAATTCAATTGGTTATTTACTCTATGATCCACAAACAAAAACAAATTATGAACAAAGAGCCTCAACTTTAACACTTGAAAAACAACTACACGAACAACTTGGTTTTAGCGTTCCGGATGCTTTTAAAGAAAGCCAAAATGGTAATTCAGCCGTGCTTACAATTATTCAACAATGGGCTGATTCAGTGGCTCAGGGTCTTGCTCAAATTATTCTAACCGTTGATCCAGCTGTACTAATTATAGGCGGTGGTGTGTCACAACAGGGAAACTATTTGATTCAACTACTCAATAATGCCACTCAAAGCTACCTACCACCCAACTTCTACCAAACAAAACTAATTGTGGCTCAAAATTTTAATGATGCTGCACTATTTGGGGCAGTTTATCGTTTTTTTAATTAAAGCGCTTGCATGAATCTGAAATAATGCTATACTGAATTTAAATTTCATCTTAATATTTAACCGCTAAATTTAAGACGATTCCGCACAAAGGGATGAGTCTGCAATTTAGCTTTTTTTATGAGGTGGAGACTATGACAAAAATATTAATTAATACCATTATTTTCCAAGAACAACTTGACCAAGGATATTCTCAATATGAGCTACTGTCCCATTTAACTGAAAAGATTGATGGTTTTGAAGTTCGGGGTGAACGATTTACTGATAGTACACGGGAAACTGAACTCGCCAGTCTTCAACAACTCGCCATTGAGCGTCAAATTGAATTTCGCTTTTCAATTCCAGAATGTTTATTCATTAATCAAGAAATTAATCCTGAGCTTGAAAATTATTTTAAACTCGCCCAAAAATTCGGAATCTGTGCTTTAAAAATCAGTCTAGGTGAGATTGACCAACCAACCATTGAACAGGTCACTGTTCTAAATCATTATATCGAAACTTACAATGTTGCGCTCAATCTTGAAAATGAACCAAATGAACATGGTCAATTAAGCCATATCATGGCTGTCTGTCAAACATTGCACCAACTTCATACAAAAACCGGTTTTACTTTTGATGCTGGTAATTGGTATTGGATTAATGAGTCCCCTGAAGAAGCCATGACTCAATTACATCAAGTGACGACGGTGCTGCATCTTAAAAATATTACGAATCAAGACACAGTCCTACTTGCAGATGGTCAAACTGATTGGCGGTTGTTGTGTCGCCAAATTGATTCAACCGTTCCGATTATCCTCGAGTATCCAATGACGCCTACAGAATGTCATTCGGAATTAAAAATGCTTCACCGTTATTTAGTCACCTTATCGGAGGTCTAATATGGACTTCCTAATCACACTGACACTTATTATCTTACTAACTAAGCTATTCTCCCACATTTTTGCAAAGTTTAATTTACCAACAGTCATTGGCGAGTTATTGGTCGGGATTATTTTTGGACCGGCGCTGTTAAATTTAATTCACACCGATAATTTTGTCACACTATTTGCACAAATTGGCGTTATTTTGCTCATGTTTATTGCTGGTATCGAAGGCGATTTAACCCAACTGATGAAGTATTGGAAACCTTCTCTAGTCGTTGCTATCATGGGTGTTATCTTCCCAACTATCGGTGCTTTTATCGTATGCGTTTTAATGTTCCATTTCCAAATTAGTACCGCATTATTTATCGGTCTAATCCTAAGTGCCACTTCGGTCAGCATCTCCATTCAAGTTTTAAAAGAAATGAACTATTTGGATTCTAAAGAAGGGATGGTTATTCTTGGCGCAGCTGTTGCAGATGATATCATCTGTGTCATTCTATTAGGAATTGCCTCCAGCGTTTTTGCAGGCCCCCATTCTAATTCATTAAATCTAATCGGTTTAATTTTGCCTAAATTACTCTTCTTTGTCCTAGCATTTGTTTTTGGAAAATGGTTAGTCCCGCCAATCCTTTCACTTTCCAAACATCTTATTGCCACTGAGAATCTAAGCGGCATTGCCATTGTTCTTTGCTTGGCCTTTGCTAGTTTAGCAACTTATCTTGGTATGAGTGATGTTTTAGGGGCCTACTTCATTGGATTGGCGATTTCACAAACTAAATATAAAGCAGAATTATCGGCAAAAATTGAAGCCATTGGTTATAGCACTTTTATTCCGGTCTTCTTTGTTAGTATCGGATTAAACGTTAAGTTAGCCCATCTCAGTACGAACTTACCATTCATCCTAATCACAATTATCATTGCCTTAATTGGTAAACAATTGGGTGGCTGGCTAGGCGCTCGTCTATGTGGCTTTTCATCTGAATCGGGTAATATTATTGGCGCTGGCATGGTGTCACGGGGTGAAATGGCGTTAGTCGTTGCTCAGGTTTCAATCAATGCACATCTAATTGATCAATCTCACTATACAGCGATGATTATCGTAACCGTCGTCACAACTTTAATCGCTCCGCTGTTACTCAAAATTTTTATCCTAAAACAACATGCACAAGAACCGATTCCACAAGTTATTGCCCACTAAAAAATGAGGCCTAATCTTTTCAGATTAGGCCTCATTTTTTTGTCTTTATTTATTATTTTAACGTTTAAACCGGTTTTCGAATAACGGACTAACTGGTTTGTTTTCATGGATCCGTTTGATAGCGTCACCGATTAGTGGGCCAACTGAAACTTGAACCATCTTATCGATTAATTTTTCTTCTGGAAGGTTGATTGAGTCTGTCACAATCATTTGCTTGATAACAGAGTCTTCGATTCGTTGAATTGCAGGACCTGATAAAACAGGGTGCGTACAACATGCATAAACTTCTGTTGCGCCAGCATCTTTAAGTGCTTGAGCAGCCAATGTAATCGTACCGGCAGTATCAATCATATCATCGATAATGATTGCACGTTTACCATTCACATTGCCAATAATGTTCATCACTTCTGAAACATTGGGCCGTGGACGGCGTTTGTCGATAATTGCAATTGGTGTCTTTAAGAAGTCAGCCAATTTACGAGCACGTGTGACGCCACCATGATCTGGTGAGACAACAACGGCATTTTCTGCTAATCCGTTATCTAAGAAGTAATCGGCCAATAATGGTGCACCCATTAAATGATCGACTGGAATATCGAAGAAACCTTGGATTTGAACAGCGTGTAAATCTAATGCCAAAATCCGATCAGCGCCAGCCATGGTTAACATGTTAGCCACTAACTTAGCTGTAATTGGTTCACGTGAACGTGCTTTACGATCTTGTCGTGCGTAACCATAATAGGGTAAAACGACGTTGATCGTTTTAGCAGATGCACGGCGTAGTGCGTCAATCATAATGAGAATTTCCATTAGATTGTCATTAACTGGTGCAGATGTTGATTGAATTAAGAAAATTTCGTCGCCACGAATACTTTCTTCAATATTAATCTGAATTTCACCATCACTAAAACTTTTAACCGAAGATTTCCCTAAAGGAACCCCAACTTCAGCTGCGATTTTCTCAGCTAAGGGCTTATTAGAGTTCAAAGCAAAGATTTTCAACTTAGGGTCGAAATATTGTTCAGACATGTCAGCCTCCAAAAATGTAAGTAAGTACCTGTTTAAATATTAGGCATTTTCTGCAAAAAAATCAAGATTAAAACCTAAAAAAGATAAGAATGACCACAAAGAAAACGTTATTCATTAAAAATGCAAGAGAAACCATCACAGTTAATCCCGATAATAGTTTAAGTATACCACGAACCGCAAAATAAGACCGTGTTCTTTACAGAACATTCGGTCTTATTTTAATTATTGCCAGTCTTGATCATTTGCAACTGGTAATTTTTGCCAATAATCAGCTTTATTCGTTTGGCGTGCGCGCGCAATCGCCATCGCTTTTTCGGGAACATCGTCCGTAATGGTTGAGCCCGCGGCAACAAACGTATGGTCCGCTAACGCCACCGGCGCAACAACGTTTGAGTTACTACCGATGAAAACGTGATTACCAACGGTTGCTTGATGTTTTTGAACACCGTCATAATTGACGAAGACCACGCCACAGCCAACGTTGATATCGGTGCCTAAAGTCGCATCCCCAACGTAACTCAAATGACCGACTTTCGTCCGATTGCCGATTTTAGCATTTTTAATTTCACAGAAATTACCGATATGCACTTCTTCACCAATTTCAGCACTGGGCCGCAAGTGGCTGTTAGGGCCAATGTTTGACCCCGTGTGCATCACTGCTGACTCAATCGTTGAGCTCGTGATTTGAACGTTATCGTCAATCGTTGAATCAATAATTGTTGAACCGGCGCCAACGAAACAATCTGAACCGATCTTCGTGTTGCCCTTTAGGACAACGTTTGGTTCAATAATCGTATCGCTACCAATTTCAACGCCGACTTCGATATAAGTCGCTTCAGGATCAATTAAAGTGACCCCATTTTGCATATGCAACGTGTTAATCCGATGACGCATGACTTTAGTCGCTTGTGATAACGCGATGCGGTCATTTACCCCCATTGATTCTTCAAAATGAGGCATCCGGTAAGCCGCCACAATTTCGCCTTGGTTTTTCAAAATTTCAACGACATCCGTTAAATAATATTCACCTTGCGCATTTTGATTCGTCACTTGATGAAGTGCTTTGAAAAGGGTTTGGTTATCAAAACAATAAACGCCGGTATTAATTTCAGTAACGGCCGCTTCTTTATCGTTGGTATCTTTTTGTTCAACAATCTTTTCAACAATCCCGATATCATTGCGAATAATCCGACCATAACCGGTTGGATCAGGTGCTGTCGCTGTTAAGACGGTCGCCTTAGCCCCTTTATCATGGTGATACGCAAATAATTTTTCGAAGGTTTCAGCGGTCAACAATGGTGTGTCACCACTGACCACGATTGTTAATCCCTCTTCATCTTTTAATAAGGGTTCCGCTTGTAAAACGGCATGTCCCGTGCCTAATTGTTCGGCTTGTAAGGCGTATTGTGACCGATCACCTAAATAATCTTTAACTTTTTCAGCACCGTGACCCACAATCGTCACGATTTGGTTGGGTTGCGTTTTTTCAACTTGTGTTAGGACGTGATCCACCATTGGTCTACCACAAACTTCATGTAAAACTTTGTATAATTTAGACTTCATACGAGTGCCTTTACCCGCTGCTAAAATAATCGCATTTTTATTTACCATTTTAAGCTCCTAATATTCGTCATTACTGGTCTATTTTAGCCTAAAAAAAGACTTTGGGCAAGCTATCTTAAATTGAAGTTCCACCATTTCTCAAGTATAATAAGATGACTTTAATTATTTCGGAGGAACGCTATGCGTAAATTACCAACTCGAACCTTAATTTTATTAATCATCGGGTTACTTGGCCTTTTGGTATTGATTGGCGTTGGCTTCGGTATTCAACAATCTCAAACAACCCCCGCTAAATCTCAATCGGCCAAAATAACTACTCAAAAAACAAAGGCACCGACTAAGTTAACAACCAAGAAAAAAAAGACCCCCGCACTTAAGGTCAACTGGCAATCCGCTTCTGAAAAAAAGGCCTATCCTGATCCGCAGAAATATACTGATTTTTGGATTGATGTTTCATTAACGAAACAACGCGTCTATTTAATGAACGGCAAAACGATTTTATATACGATGTACGCTTCAACCGGCTCTAAAGAATCGCCAACCCCCGCCGGTACTTTTTACATTGAACCTGAACACGGCGAGTCTTTCTATAATGCCAATTCGGGCGAAGGCGCTAAATATTGGCGTTCTTTCTTAGATCACGGCATCTACCTCTTCCACAGCGTCCCCACCGATCAAGCAGGTAATTTCATTCCTAGTGAAGCTGAAGAATTAGGCAAAACATCAAATTCACACGGCTGCATTCGCCTATCAGTAGCGGACGCCCAATGGTTCTACACCAACATCCCAGTGAATACGAAGGTGGTTATTCATTAAGAGTGTGACTGAGCTGGTCAGCTTTTGAGTATCGCCTAATATAGCGGATTGTGACGATTTTTGTCATGATTTGCTATATGTAGCTAGACGGAAAAAGCTGGCTCAGGAACACGTTTTGAAAATGAGTGCTCACTCGAGTTGATTAGGCTTTGAGACATTAAAAAGAGCGTCGCATGACTGAAAAATGTCATATGACGCTCTTTTTAATGCCTCAATAATTTTCATTTTACTTTAACCTATTAACGATGCTATATTGAAGCCATCAATAAATGAGGTGGACCAATGTCTTATATTACTCAGAAAAAAATTGCCGCGTCCTTCAAAAGTCTGATGCTGGAAATGCCGCTGACTAAAATTAGTGTCACCACAATTATGACCCATGCGGCGATTCGCCGCCAAACTTTTTATGAATACTTCCCCGATAAATACGCCTTACTCGCGTGGATTTATGATCAAGAGGTTGGCGAATACGTTGATGACAATCTCAGTTATACCCATTGGACGTTAATATTGGAACAACTTTTCCAATATTTTGATGATAACCGCCAATTTTACCAAAATGCCTTATCAATCGAGGGCCAAAATTCATTTGAATCACATCTCCTCCAACACGTACGCCAACTGGTCAACACAATTATCAAGAACATGATTACCAATCAAGGCATCACGTTATCCGCTAACTACCAAAAATTCCTTTTAAATTATCTTTCCGGTGCCCTGGTCACCTACACAACTGGTTGGCTTCAGGAACGGCATCCTGGTTCTGTTGAACAAGTCACGACCGCTTTAAAAATGACCTTAACCGACACTTTAAACGGCTTATTATTGCGAACTGGCCATCTTCAGTAATCTACCAAGCTGCTGCGGTCGTCGGTGCTTGCAATGCCGTTAACCACTCATCAGACGCTAAAGCTAGCAAACTAACTGACACCCCTTGCGTATTGTAGGCCGTCATTTGATTGCCGACTTTCACAAAAGCGACTTCAATTTGTTGTAAACGCAATAGCTGTTCAATATCTTGCGCAATCACATAGAGTTCCAATAACGGCGTGGCCCCCAGACCGTTAATCAAGACCGCGACCCGTTGTGGGCGGACTGAATATTGATGTAATAGTTTGTTTAATAATTCGTTAGCCAATAGTTCCGCCGATTGGACGGGTTCTCTTCGATAACCCGGTTCACCATGAATTCCGATACCATAGTCAACCTGATCGGCTTGGAGCTCAAACTGCGCTTCAAGATGCCCAGGTAACGTTGGTGCGGCTAAGGCAACGCCTAAAGTCTTTAACTGTCGATTAACCGACTGACCAATTTCAACTAATTTTACCAAATCAACGTTTTGTTGCGCGTAGTAACCGAGAATCTTTTGTAAAAGGACCGTCCCCGCGACACCTCGTTCACGTAATTGGTAGTCTTGTGGATTAACTGAAATATCATCGGTCACCACGACCTGTTCAACCTGATAGTCTTGTTGAACCAACTGCTGTTGCGCGGTTGTAAAAGCTTGGCGATCCGCCGAGAAATTTTTAACAATCAGCAAAACTTGCCGTGTTTTAGCAATGGCTTTCACCGTCGCAACGATTGCTTCAGCAGTGGGGGGCGCCCACAAAGAGCCCATCACCGCGGCCGTCAACATCCCAGTACCGACATACCCTAAATCGGCCGGTTCGTGGCCACTTCCACCGCCACTAATCACGGCAATTTTAGGTGGTGCTTCGCTTGGTTGATAAAAACCAAAGGTCTGCGGCACTTGAATCAGCTGAGGATACGCAAGTGCTTGTCCAGCAATCGCTTCAGTGATCAAATGATCGACCTGATTGACAATGTGTTTCATGTTGAAAATCCTTTCCGTATTAAAAAAACAGCGAAATTGGCCGCCGCCACTTCGCTGTTTTTTTATTTAATCTTTAGATCAGCTAACTGTGGTTCAATCATGTCTAATGATGCATCGGCCTGCAACAATGCGCTCGCCGTATACGCGCCTTCAATCAAAGCCACATCGTATAGATGAATCGTTTTATCACTAAATTCTTGCGCTAATTCTAAATTAAGTTTGGCGCTCCCTAAATCGTAGAACGCCAATAATTGATCGGCTTGGTTGGCCTCAATCGCGGCTTGAATCTTAGTCAGACTCGTTCCAACGCCGTTATCATCGGTCCCACCAGCGATTGTCAACGGGACATCGGCCGCAACTTCTCGGATTAACCGTTCTAAACCCGCTGCAATTTCTGGCACGTGCGATACGATTAAAACACCAATTGATTGATCAGTCATGATTAATCCCCGCTTCCAACATTGTCGTGAACAAATAACCACTTGAAGCTGCGCCTGGATCCACATGGCCAATTGACCGTTCACCCAAATATGACGCCCGGCCCTTAGTCGCTCGTAAGGCCGCAGTTGCTTCAACCGCAGTGGTTACCGCTTCAGCCGTTAAAGGGCCTTGTTCTAATTGTGCAATCACTGGTTGCCAGACATCAATCAACGTCTTTTCACCAACTGTTGCATGGCCGCGTTTTTCAACTCCCGCCAGACCCGCGCTTAGTAGTGGGGCTATTTCGAGGGTTTCAGCACTCTTTTTGGCCATCTCTAAAAAAGCGGTACCGTACAAGGGACCGGCAGCTCCGCCGACTTTGGTAATTAAATTCATGGCCGTCAATTTCAAAATCGCCGGCACATCAGTTGGGGCCTTATCCGCCAAAACTTCAGTCACGGCGGTCATTCCCCGTGCCATATTATGCCCGTGATCACCATCACCAATCGGCGTGTCTAACGCACTCAGTTGTGCTTGATTAGTTTGAATGGCTTGGTTAAAAAGTGCCAACCATTCTAATGTATTTTCGACCGTTAACATCGCACTCGCTCCTTTACCAGCCAATTGTTGTGACTGGTTCTTTTAATTTATCGGTCCAATTCGATTCGATTAATTTCATTAACGTTAATGACACACCGGCCATATCTAACGACGTCATGTAATCGCCAACCTTCGTGAAATCAACCACCACGTTTTCAGCTGCTAATTGGTCTAAAACATTATTCATAAAGACGTATTGTTCCATTAATGGCGTCGCGCCTAAACCGTTCACCATGACCGCATAATGTTCACCCGCCGTTAAATGGTGGGCTTTCTTCAATTGACCGACTAATTCTGTTGCTAATTGTTCGGCACTCTGTAATTTCTCACGACGATAACCAGGTTCACCATGAATCCCCACGCCATATTCGACTTCATCAGGTGCCAATTCAAATCCTGGTTTACCGACTTCGGGAACGGTCGCACCACTCAAGGCAACCCCAATCGTCTTAATATTAGGCACAATCTGTTGCGCCAAGCGTTCAATGGCTTCAAGTTCCGCACCACTGCGCGCATAGGCCCCCAGAATCTTATGAACCAAGATCGTCCCGGCAACGCCGCGCTTACCTTGCGTATAAGTACTATCTTCAACCGCAATATCATCATCGACAACAATCGAACGGACTTCAATATCATCCATGGCAGCCATTTCTTGCGCCATTTCAAAATTCATCACATCGCCAGAATAGTTCTTGATAATCATAAAAACACCACGCCCAGCATCGGCCGCTTTAATCGCTGCATAAATCTGATCGGGCGTTGGTGACGTGAAGACCTGACCGCAGACTGCCGCCGTTAACATTCCATCGCCTACAAAACCGGCGTGCGCGGGTTCATGGCCACTCCCACCGCCACTGATTAATCCAACTTGAGGATGACAATTCAAATCTTGATTGTAAACGACTGCTTCCGTTTCTGGAATTTGTTTTAATAACTCTGGATAACTTCGTACTAACCCTTGAACCATTTCTGTCACGATATCACTAGGTTGATTCATTATTTTCTTCATGTCTATCCTCCTGCATATTATATAATTAACTATATGATAGCGCTGTCATAAATGCAACGGACAACTCTTAAAATTTGTCCATAGAAAAAAGCAATGCATAATCAGCATTGCTCTAGTCTTTTAACGTTATTTACACTAATTGGTCTACATTCTTGGTTAAATAGTTTCCGGCACTAACACTCAACGTCTTATTTTCAATATCGACTTTATCGACTTCTAAAATAGACGTGTAATCATCAATCATCCGATCACCATCAAAGACGGATTCAGCAAAAACTGAAATCCCGACCATTTCAGAATCAAATTCTTCAATCAAGCTCTTCATTCCGTTGACGGTGCCGCCGCCTTTCATAAAGTCATCAACGATCAAGACTTTTGAATTAACGGGTAAACTGCGTTTAGATAATTCCATCTTTTCAATCCGCGCTGATGAACCTGACACGTAATTGACACTGACAGTTGAACCTTCAGTTATTTTTGAATCACGACGAACAATCACAAACGGGACGTTCAAATACATCGCAACGCTTTGCGCAATAGGAATCCCCTTAGTCGCAACGGTCATCACGGCCGTCACTTCTTTACCGACGTATTGGTTAGCAATCAGACGACCGACTTGACGTAAGACATCTGGACGACCTAGTAAATCAGATAGATAAACATACCCACCTGGCAATAAGCGGTCATTTTCAGATAAGCGTTCCGCCATTTCGTTAATAAAACTTTCGGCTTCATCCTGTTTAATCATCGGCATATAACGCACACCACCAGCAGCGCCTGGTACTGTTTCTAAAATCCCGGTTCCCCGGTTATAAAAAGTCCGTTTGACGATTGATAAATCTTCACTGATTGATGATTTAGCTGATTCATACCGATTTGAAAAAAAGGTTAATGGAATTAACGTATGGGGTCTTTCTAACAAATAACGGGTCATATCAATTAGTCGATCACTTCTTCTAACTTTCATAATCATTTACTCCTCTATAATATCATTTAATTTTTTCCGAAAAAAGCTGTCCGCTTTCCAATTATATAGATTTTAATCGGAAAATCCTAGTCTTTTTTGTAAAAAATCAATAAATGTTCGTTTTTATCACAATTACTTTCGCTGCGAAACCCATTCCATGCTTGTTATAACGGGATTTAACCGTCGGAAACCTCCCAATCAGATTAGCCGAACGTTTTGATTTGGCCGTCGCACCACACAAAATGGCTATCATTCCTAAAATTCGGAATGATAGCATTTTAAGTCAGCTGATTATTTCAGCGGTTGGACCAAATAAACTTCCTTACAAAAACCAGAAATACTATTGTAAACCCGTTGCGCCTTAGACAGCTGGCGACAAACCGCAAACACCGTCGGACCACTGCCGCTCATCTGGCAATATCGGCGCCAAAAGTTTCTAACCGTTCAATTAAATGTTCAATTTGTGGATAGCGGGCACTCGTGATTGGGGCTAATACGTTATTCATACCAGCGACTAACCGATCAGTGTCCTGGGCCGCAATCGCTTGGACTAATTGCGCCGTGTTCGGTCGCGTTTCAATCTGATCACAATTCAAAGCGCGCAGAATTCTAGGTGTCGAGACACTAATCGCCGGTTTAACCACGACCAACCATAAATTTGGTAATGGCCCTAGCGGTTGAATTTGGTCGCCCTTGCCGGTCACCAAGGCCGTTTCACTGTAAACACAATAAGGCACGTCGGAATCAATTTGTAAACCAATTTTGGCTAACTCGGCTTTGGACAACCCCAGCTGCCATAATCGGTTCAACCCTCTTAAGACAGCCGCAGCATCGGAACTCCCACCGCCCATCCCCGCCGCCACGGGGATGTGTTTTTCGATTTCAATTAACGCACCGGTTTTAATCTTAAACCGTTGCTGTAATAATTTAGCCGCTTGATAGGCCAAATTACGTTGATCTTCTGGAATAAAACCACTCGTCGTTTTAACCACGATATTCGCGGATTTTTGGGCTGTAATCTGAACATAATCAGCCAGGTCAATCGACGTCATCACCATCTGCCATTCATGTTCACCATCTGGATGTTGATAAAGAGCATCTAGGCTTAAATTCAGCTTTGCGGGTGCTTTCTCAATTAATTGCATATTCTTTCACCGTCTACCTAGCATTTAATTGTTTCATTATACTAAGTTCTGACAAAAATGCCAAATCACGTTTAACTTGGCACCCACAAAAAAACAGCACTCAATCCGCAATAGGCCGGATTAAATGCTGCTTTAATTAATTTTACTTTTGTTGTGCTGCTTTAACTTCTTTGGCCATAATCTTATGCCGAAATTCATTCATTAACGCTAACATTTGTTTTGAATTATCGATGCCAAACGTCTCAACCCATGAGGCAAAGCGTTGATGAATCTTCGGATTAATCTCATGGACTGTCGCTAAGCCATTCGGTGTTAAGTTTAGAATTAAACGCCGGCGATCGTTAGGATCAATTTCTTGTGTAATATAGTCCAACTTCAAGAGTACCCGAATTTGGCGTGAAATCGCACCGCGCGTCACCCGTCTTTTTCTAGCAATATCAATTAAACTAACCGAACTATCTTCGGCAATTTCTTTCATGATTAAATACTGCTCAAAAGATAAGTGATACGCTTTGGTTGGTTCTGATACCAAGTCTTCGACATACTTGATGGATGACATATAGAGCTCAATATACTCATCCAGTAATTGACTATCTTCCACAATAATCCCTCGCTTCATTTACTTTCCTTAACTGTAACATAAATGCTTAGGCTTGACTATTTGCAGTTGGCAACAAATGATTTTTGACTTCTTGACCAAATAATCCCATGAAGAAGATACCACAGAAAATGATGAGGGCGAACAGACTCCCAACTAAATGTTGGCCGGTCCCGTTAATCACTTGTTCTAATCCGTTAACCGCATAAGTCCCCGGTAGGAAGAATGCCACGAATCGGTACGTGATTGACAAGAGTTGGCTTTGGAATGGTCCGGCGATCATGATCAATTGGACAAACACTAAAGCAAAGCCCACCAAAACCCCTAACGTTCCGAATAAGCGGTCTAACGCTAAACAAGCTAACGTAAAGGTTGCGGCAATCAGTAAACTTAATACGATGAAGGCCATTGGTTGAGCCACTTCTAAGCCTAATAACTTAGCCACACTCGCGATTAAAATCCCTTGAACCGCAATCACACCCGTCACTGTTAAAATCCGTTTGCGTAATTTACCACTCGTTAAGTTCTCCGTTTGACGATACAACGTTGATTGGGTTAATAAGGCCCCGACGAAGAAAATTAACGTTAAAATCAGTGGTCCATAAACATTGATGAGTTGTTCAAGAGCTGATTTCGTCGTTAATTGCGTCTTAACGGGTTGCATTAAATGGTTCACATTTTGCGTACCGGTTGCCAAATTTTTAACTTGTTGACTACCATCTGCCAATTTCACATCCAATAAAGCAATACCGGCACCTGCTTGATGCATGCCACTATCTAGTTGGGTCGCGCCAGTCGCTAATTGCCCCGTCCCGTCATTAATTTGGTTCACACCGGCTAGAAGCGTTGGTGTTTGTTGATTTAACGTGTTCAGCCCCGTATTCAATTGACTAGCGCCCGTATTTAATTGTTGGACACCACTCGTTAATTGCGGCGTTTGTTGGTTCAAGGTGCTCAAGCCTGTGTTGAGTTGACCCGCACCACTATTCAAAGTTTGATTATTCGCTGCTAATTGTTGGCTACCAGCTTGTGCAGTGGCCACACCATCTGTATAGGTTTGTAAACCAGTCACTAAACCATTTTTCCCTTGTAACCCGGTTTGCAATTTAACCAACCCTTCATGAATGGCATTAGTCGCTTGAAGACCACCCATCGTGTCAGTTGTTGTTCCCTGTTGTTTCAAACCAGTATTGACTTCCGCCAAACCAGCCGTTAATTGGTCAATCGCTTGAACCGCACCCGCTAAGGCTGCTGGTGCTTGATCTTTGCTGGCCATCTGCGCAATCGCTTGTTGTAATTGCACCATACTATCAGCCGTCGTTTTTAATTCGGTTGAAACCTCGGTTAATTGTGTGCCGTTATCCGTCATCTTCGCACCCATCGTCCCGATATTGGTTTGTAGGGTTTGCATATTCGCGCCAGATGATTGTAACTGGGCACCTGCTGCCGTTAAATTAGTCCCCGCTGCGGTTGAGATGCTTTGTAACTGAGACATCACGTCTGGATGGCCTAATAAAAAGACCAAGAAATCAGTATTACTAGTGGCTAGTTTTTGAAGAGCCTTTAATTGCGTGCCCGCACTCGCGACTTGGCTGGCTACACTGTCGCTTTTAGCCGCGTTGTAAACTTTATCGTTAATTTGACTTAACTGACTACCACTATCTTGCAATAGCACACCCGTTTGTTTGGTATTGTCCGCAATCTTCAATAAATCATTTTCAATCGTGGTCGAACTCGTACTACCACCACTCACTTTTTGATTTAACGTTTGAATGCTTGCATTTAAGGCTTGTAGCCCTGCTTTCAATTGGTTCATTTGGGGTTCACTACCGCTAAGGCTCGCATCGATTTTAGCCGATGCTTCCGCTAACTTGGTGCTGAGTTGTTGTGAACCACTTGCTAGTTGATCGACCCCGCCGTTCAACGACTGGCTGCCCGCCATAATCGACGTATTATTGGCGGTCAATTGGTGTAAGCCACCGTCTAGGGTCGAAACCCCCGCCGTGTATTGGCTAATCCCAGCGTTCAACTGTGTTGAACCCGTTGCTAACTGTTGGACACCGCTTTGCAACGGTTGCGTTTGATCCGCTAATTGTTGTAAACCCGTTGCCAGTTGACCACTACCGGTCGTTAACTGTTGAACGCCGGTTGGTAAAGCGGTCACGCTCGTTGCTAGTTGTTGCGTCCCCGCTTGTAGTTTAACTAAGTTAGTCGCGATTTGCTGACTACCAGAACTAAGTTGGTCAGCTGCCGTATCCAATTGGTCAACCCCTTGGCTCGCCTCAGTCACACCACTGCCTAAAGTCCCAATTGCTTTTAGCAAGGCTTGGTCGTAAGCGATTTGAATACTTTTAATAATCTGCGTTTGCATTTTTTCAGTGACTTGGTTGGTGATGACACCCGTCAAATAATTATTTTTTTGCGAGGTTGCCACTTGCATCGTGCTAGCTTGTGGTTTTTTATCAAGCACCGTCGTAACGTTTTTTGAAAAACCTTTTGGTAACGTCACGGCCATCACGTAATGGCCGTTTTTTAAATTGGCTTTTGCTTCTTTGGCACTAACGAATTGCCAGTGTACTTGATGGTCCTTCGATAATTGCGCTTGAACCTCTTGGCCCACATCGACTTTTTTGCCTCTAAACGTCGCAGCCTGATCTTGATTGATCACCGCCACATTTAGATTCTGCGTCGTTGAATTTTGAGCGTGTTTCACGAAATTAAAAATAATGAATAATAACAAGATTGGAATTAAGCAGATCAACGTAATGAAAGCGATCAGCCGTCCCCGATTTGATTTTAAACTTGAAAACATACAATTCTCCTTTTTGTATATGCCATAAACATTTTATACGATATCGCTTTTTTCAGAAAATGTCAATAACTAGTCAACCCGCTTGATTGATAACGTGCTAACACCCACTACAAAAAAACACCCACCAGATTCTGGTGGGTGCATTCGATTCATATTCTATTGTCCAGCCTAAAGTGCAACTGGTTCATCATCAAACTCAATTTCAATTGACTTAGTCAATAAGTCGGCATAGCTGTATGAAACGCGTTCAAACGCATTTTCATCTTGGTCCAAATCAACTACAAAAACTGCGGGAAAGGTCTCTTTAAGAGTGCCTTTCCGTTTTGTTACCTTTTTGCGCCCAGCTTGAGCGACAACCATCAACTTGTCTCCGATGTGTTCATCGAGACCGTTTTTAATATTGGCAAGTGTCGTTGGCATGTACTTCACCTCTTCGAGTAATAGTATAGCACATAAACTGAAATTTTGCAATTATACCATTGCACCAACGTTTTGGCAATTATTTATTCTATTTTTTAGCAAAAATTGACTGTTCGTTTATACAATCACTTAATTGCGCAAATTGTTGAATACTTAACTGTTCAGCCCGCGTACTTGGTGCGATGTCGGCTTGTTCTAAAGCGACTGTTAGCGCTGCTTTAACTTCATCTTGTTTCCCAAATTGATTCTGTAGATTGTTCCAAAGGGTCTTGCGTCGTTGGGCAAAAGCGCCGCGTACCAGTTGGTCAAATAATTCTTGATTTTCAACCGTGACGAGTGGGGCTTGACGACCGACTAATTCAACGATGGCTGAATCGACATTCGGTTGGGGCATGAACGCCGTCTTCGGTACGATGAAGGCTAATTTAACCTCAGAATGAAGTTGTACGGCAATACTCAATGAACCGTAAGCTTTCGAGCCGGGATCGGCGTTAATCCGTTCAGCGACTTCTTTTTGCATCATTAAGACCATACGATCGATTGGTAAACCAGCTTCGAGTAAATGTAACATAATCGGCGTTGTGATGTAATAAGGCAAGTTGGCCACGATTTTCAAATTATGTTGACCATCAAAATGTTCAGCAATAATCGTTTGTAAATCGGCTTCCAAGATATCTTGATTTAAGACCGTCACGTTATGATAATGGTTCAACGTATCTTTTAAAACGGGCATCAACCGTTCATCAATTTCAAAACTCAATACCTTGTGCGCTTTACGGGCGATTTGTTCCGTTAACGACCCAATCCCGGGGCCAATTTCAATCACGTCATCGTCCTTTGTGATTTCGCCAGCTTCCACAATTTGTTTCAAAATCGTGATGTTGGTTAAAAAGTTTTGCCCTAGACTTTTCTTAAACTTAAAACCGTAACGTTTCAGAATTTTTCTAGTTCGTTCTGGGTTTGCAATGTCTTCCATGTTATTCTCCTAATTCTTCGTTGATTTGTCTGAGCGCTGCACCGAATTCGGCCTGCGTGACTTGGAACATTTTTAAGCGTTTGTAGAGTTGTTTGCTGTTGGTATAACCGATATGCAACACTTCGCCTAATAATTCGCGGCGGCGTTTAGCGGCTGGCCCGGCAATTAAACCGGCGACTAACAAATCAGATTGACTAATTTGTTCATCCGCATCTTCGTCCTGCGTTAATAAGTGGGCTAAGGCCTCGCGAATCGCGGCCGGTTTAGCGTGTTCAATCCCTAAACTGCCACCACTTTTATCCGGTTTAGCTTCTGCACGTGGTAAAAAGGCGTGTTCAACACCCGGCACACTTTGCGAAATAATCTTCCGAATTTTTTCGCCGTGAAAGTCGGGATCAGTGAAGACGATCACCCCGCGTTTTTCTTGGGCTAACGCAATCTTTTCGACGATTTCATCATTGATGGCCGAACCACGAGTTTCGATCGTATCCACGTCTGGGAAAACTTCTCTTAAGCGTTTTGTATCATCTCGGCCTTCGACCACAATCACTTCTTGAATTGTTTTTTTCATACGGCTCCTAACTTAAATAACTGATGCGCATTGGCGTAGGTCGCCGCCGCAATCTCAGCCGGATCAACATCCCGTAATTGCGCAATCGCTTCGACGACGTACCGGGTATAGCCCGGTTGATTTTGTTTGCCGCGGTAAGGCGTTGGGGTTAAATACGGCGCGTCGGTTTCGACTAACATCGTGTCTAACGGACAGATTTTAGCCGCTTCGTGAACGTCATGCGCATTTTTAAAACTAACGACGCCGCTAAACGAAATATGCATGCCAAGATCCATAAACCGTTTCAACCATTCACTATCGCCATTAAAGCTATGAATAATCCCACCACAGTCGCGAACATCATTTTCTTTCAAAATTTGGTACGTCGCTTCTAGGGCATCACGGGTATGGACCGAGATTGGCATGTTTAATGATTTCGCAATCGCAATTTGCCGCGCAAAAACACGTTGTTGCACATCGCGTGGTGACGTATCCCAATGGTAATCCAATCCAATTTCGCCTAACGCGACCACTTCGGGACGTTGTAATTGTTCAATTAAAGTCGCTTCAGTGGCTTTCGTATAGTCCTTAGCGGATTCTGGATGCCAACCGATAATCGCTGACAGGTTAGCGTATTGTTGCGCTAACCGGAGCGCACCGTCATTTAAAACGGTATCTGAACCGACAATTGCCATTTCAACAACGTCTAAAGCAGCGGCTTGTTGGATAAAATCCGCTTCTTGACCAGCATAGGGCGTATCATTTAAATGCGTATGTGAATCAAATATTTGCATGCGACAATCTCCTTACCATTTTTGCTCTAAAATAGGCCCAACCGACACGGTGTCCCCCTAGTTGCACACTAGAACAACAATCTTGCCTGATGGCCCTATTTTGGCGTTCTATTTAATCTAGCTTAACCGATTTGCGAACCGTTAACGAGGTTAGCGGGCACAAAGGCTAATTCAACTTGATCACCGTGTTCAGCCGATAGCAACATCCCTTGGCTTAATTCACCACGTAATTTACGGGGTTTCAAGTTAGTGACCGCTAAAACTTTCTGGCCGACTAATTGTTCGAAATCAGGATAAAATTCGGCAATCCCGGAAACGATTTGACGATCACCTTCATCGCCTGCATCCAAACGGAACTTCAATAACTTATCTGCCCCTTCAACTTTGGCAACGGCTTTGATTTCAGCAACCCGAATTTCTGATTGATCGAAATCTTCAAACTTAATTTCAGCTTTTTCACTGACTAATTTAGTCGCTTTAGGATCGAAATCATTTTTAGCGGCAGCCTTTTCAGCCTTCGCCTTGACTTTTTCATTCACTAAGCCAGCTTTTTGGGCCGCCATCATTTGTGCTTTAATATAAGCGACTTCTTCATCTAAATCTAAACGTGGGAAGATTGGCGTCCCTTTAGCGACCACTTGAATGTCACTTGGGAAAGCGCCATACGTTAAATCACGTTGGCTAGCCACATCGAAATCTAACCCTAATTGGGCAAACATTTCGCGTGGTGCGTGCGTCATAACTGGTTGTAATAGGAGCGCGACAATCCGCAAGCTTTCCGCTAAGTGGGCTAAAACACTGTCTAATTCAGTTTTACGGCTGGCGTCTTTAGCGAGGACCCATGGTTGGGTTTCGTCGATATATTTGTTAGCGCGACTGATTAATTGCCAAGCCGCGTCTAGTGCATCTGAGAATTTCAATTGATCCATCAATTGACCATATTGCGCCACAGACTGTGTCGCGGTCGCTTGTAAATCAGCATCGAATTCAGTGATGTCTGCTTGATAAGCTGGGACTTGACCGCCATTATATTTGTTGATCATCGCAATCGTCCGATTCAACAAGTTACCTAAGTCATTGGCTAAATCGTAATTAATCCGGCTGACGAAATCTTCGGGTGTGAAGACGCCGTCGTTACCGAATGGAATTGCGCGCATTAAGTAATAACGCAAGGCATCTAAACCGTAACGTTCAACCAACATTTCAGGATAGACCACGTTGCCTTTAGATTTAGACATTTTACCGTCTTTCATCATCAACCAACCGTGACCAAAAATTTGCTTAGGCAGTGGCAAATCTAATGCCATCAAGAAGATTGGCCAATAAATCGTATGGAACCGGACAATTTCTTTGCCGACTAAATGAACGTCTGCTGGCCAATATTTTTGGAATAACGCATCATCGGCTGAACCATAGCCTAAGGCCGTGATGTAGTTGGATAAGGCATCTAACCACACGTAAACCACGTGTTTCGGATTACCCGTCACATGAATCCCCCAGTCAAATGAAATCCGGGAAACGGATAAATCTTCCAAACCAGGTTTAATGAAATTGTTAATCATTTCATTTTTACGAGAAGTGGGTTCAATAAAGTTAGGGTGTTCTTCGTAATATTGCAATAAACGATCCGCATACTTGCCCATCTTGAACTTGTACGTTTCTTCTTCAACGCGTTGGACTTCGTGACCAGATGGGGCTTTACCGCCAATCATCTTGCCATTTTCATCTTTATAAACTTCGGCTAATTGTGATTCGGTGAAGTATTCTTCATCAGAAACAGAATACCAGCCTTCATATTTGCCCAGATAAATATCGCCTTGTGCCAATAATTGATCAAACATTTTTTGAACCGCTTTGATGTGATAATCATCAGTGGTTCGAATGAATTTATCGTTCGAAATTTCAAGGGTTTGCCAGAGTTGCTTAATTTCAGCAGCCATCCCATCCACGTAGGTTTGGGGATCTAAGCCTTTTTCTGCGGCTTTTTGTTCCAATTTCAAACCATGTTCATCAGTCCCCGTTAAAAAGAACACATCAAAACCCATTAATCGTTTGTAACGCGCAATCACATCGGCTGCGATTGTCGTGTATGAGTTACCAATTGTTAATTTACCTGAAGGATAATAAATTGGGGTGGTTACGTAAAAAGTTGGTTTAGTGTCTGCCATATGCTTTCTCCTTAATAAAAAAAACGAGAATATCGCGTATTCTCGAATGTTTTTAATCATCGATATAAGTACCTGAATTATAGCACAAAACGCGCTTCCCGAGTAGTCTTTTCCGGTTAACAACAAAACCAGCATCATGATTAAAAAGCAAATCACAATACTGGTTCTTACGTTAATCCTCAAAGCCTGAACGACTCGGGTCAACGCCCTGATTAAAACGCGCTTCTGAGTCATATCAATTTCCGCTTAACCTAAAAGTGACCAATTATCTTAAGCCCTAGATAACTGGTCACTTTCTGTTAATGCTCAATTGCTGAACATGACTCACAGCGCTCTGTTCCTTAAACGTGCTTCTGAGCTAGCTTCTTCCGTTTAGCTACGAATAGAAAATCATGACCAAAATTCGGTCACAATTTCCTACTCTAGGCTATACTCAGAAGCTGACCAGCTCAGTTAGCGCTCTGATTTAAACGCTCGATCAGCACTCTAAAATAAGTCTATTTGTTCTGGTGTTTTTGGGGCTAGGTTTTCGAATTTTAAGTTTAATAATTGTTGGAGTTCTAGGGCGTTATCGGCTGCGTCGCCACCTGAATTATTATTAAAAATGACAACCACTTCTTGTGCTTGTGTTTGCAACTGTTGAACTGTTTCAGCCAATTGTGCGCTAATTCAGTCGCACCATATCGATAAAGCGTCCGCTGTTTGCGCCAAGATGCCCCCGGATTCTGCCAACCGGCCATATTGCGACCGTGCAGGCGGAACATCGCTAATGCTGGATTGGTAACGACTGGGTCAAATGGGACGCTGTTGTTCGGGGTTTGCGCTTCGTCGACAATCACGTGAGTCATTTTTAATTCCGATAAAAAAGCGTACATCTGCGCTTTAAAGGCTGAATCGTACCATGAACTATGGCGAAATTCGACCGCAATCGGCACATCTGGCAACCACGCGCGGATCTGGCGTAAATACTGGCTATTCTCTTGGTTTAATTGGAAATACGGTGGAAACTGAAATAACACCGCCTTCAATTGATGCGCTCGCATTAACGGTTCAATCGACCGGTAATAGCGAGTAAACAATTCCTTTTCAGTGCTAGTCACGTCTTGATAATCAGCTTGCTTGGTCATCGCTTGGTGCGCCTTGACGATAAATTGAAAACTAGGCGGGACCTGCGCCAGCCAATTCGCACTGACAGTCGGCGCTTGCAAGGCATAATAAAAACTATCAATCTCGACGACCGGTAAAAACTGGGCGTAATCATTTAACGTTAATTGTTTTTTTGCCGGCATCAAACTCGCATGTTCCGACCAAGTTGTTAGACCAATCGTAATCATCACAACCTCCTAAAAGCGTTCAAACCGTTTCACAAATAGTTGTTCTTGCTCGGTGAGATTCTTGAGCGTTTGGATCAGTTGTTGTCCGGTCTTCTTATAATTAACCCGAATCCGGTTAATACAAAAATCGATGATTAATAAATAGAGCATTAACATCACGGCATTTTTCTCTGAAAAACTGATCCCAAATAAAATAATTTGGTTGCTCGCGGTAAAGACTTCGATAATCACGTATAGCGAAAATAATTCTTCCACAATCCGCAATAAGCGTAAACTTTGTAATTTCTTCTTTAAGACATTTAAAACCATTAAGGTTTGGTCTTTCGTCATCATTTGGGGCCTCCTAGCGAACTTAATCCACAGGAACTGCTTCAGTCTGTGGAAAAGTTTCAAATCCAATTAATTGATCCTCGTGAAAATCGGTGTAGAACCGATTGACGTGTAATGCGAGTACTTCTGGTAGAATCGCCTTTAAATCGGCCACAACCCCATAATTATTCGGGGCGAGTACCCATTTTTCAGCGTGTAATTGTAAAATACCTTCGCGCGTTCCGGTTGGATAGAGTGGTAATTGAACATGCGGGTCAATTTCGGCCACAAATAAATCAATGCCGTCAATGAATTGCCCATCAATGTGCCAGTCTAACCATCCCGTATAATGGAGTTGATATTGGGTTTGGTTCAAACCGGTCTCTTCAAAAATTTCGCGTTGCATCCCTTGCACCACAGTTTCGGACGCTTCACGTTTACCACCAATCCCGTTCCACATCCCCGGATACGGTTTTTTTAGTCGATTTAATAATAGTAGCTCACCTTGATACCGGATAATTGCTAAATTATAACGGCGTTTTGTCACTGATAACCATCCTCACGTTTTGTGAATTAACTCTAGTTTAGCATACTTAGCCTCAAAAACCGTTGGTCGCTTCTTACCGTTTTCAAGGTCACACCAAACAGACCGAAACGAAAAATTCCGCTCAGTCTGTTGGCCATTAATGACGTTGATTAATCTTCATCTTGGTCTCGGAGGGCTTTGATGGTTTTAACCTGATATTGTTTCGAGATTAAAAATAAATCTTGATATAATTCTTGCATGTAATCCGTTAATTCAGGATCTTGAACGGCCTCTAACCGGCGATCCATCACTTCTTTTTCACGTTGAATATTCGTTAAACCAATTTTATTTTCATATTTAATCGTCGCAATTTCCTTGGCGACTGATAACCGCGCTTCAAAAAGTTCGGCTAATTGTTGATCGATTGCATCAATCTTTTGACGTTGTTCTTCTAACATGGGTGTACTCCTTCTAATTAACGCATTGAATAGGGCATCTCAATGCTTTGTAAAAACTCTTGAACTGTTTGATCGTAGATTTTTTGGAAATATTCAGGAGTGGCATCTTTGGCGGCGACACTTAAAACGAACGCATTTTGTTGGTCACTCTTGCCAATCCCGACATATGCCATTTCATTCGTATCGTTGGCTAACAAATGGTCGGAATGTAAAACATCATAGACTTGGCGAACTTCCAAACGTAGTTGGCGCTCACTAAGTACCGGCGTCAACGTCAATAATTGTTGGACATTAGTGGCAGCAAACCCTAACGTTTCTAAAATTTGATCAAAAGCGGTCCACAAGTTAACCACCGCTCGACGTAACGCAAACGGTGAATCAATTGTTTTGCGTTGCAATACCTTATATAACACTTGGGCTTGCGGCAAAGCTTGTGGATAATCGGTGGCCCATTGTTGTAATAGTTGTTGATTCCCGCCTTCAAAGAAGACCAACGCGTCTAAAATCGTGAGAATCCGATAAATAAGCCACCGGTTCTCTGGATCGTCACGCTCTGGGGTTAGATTATCGCGGAAACCGGCAAGATAGGCTTGTTGCGCTTCAGTATCGACAAAGCCGTGTGCCACTTGTTCTTTTTGAATAATCACGTGAACGGCTGCGTTGTATAATGTCATCCCAGTGGCAATTAGCTGTTCGTCCAATTGTGCATCTTGCGTGGTGACTTCCGTTAACACCTGTGGAAAACCGGTTGATAATAATAGGAGATGTAATAATTCGTGCGATAGTGAATAATCAGCCGCCGTTTGATCGGCCAATAGAATTGCTAAACTCCCATCATCATTCATCACGCGTTGCGCTTGGTCGTGTTTCAAGAAACCAGATGCTTCGTTAGCCACCCGAATTTTAATTTGTTGTGGATAATGGTCTTGTACTTCTGCCAACAAACTTTGAATTGCTGGGGATAAGTCTTCATTTGCCAATTTGCATGCTTCCTTTCAACTGTCGCGCAGTATTATCTCACTATCATAAGCTAAATCACGGTAAATTACCAACCATTCAAAACAGATTAAAGCGCTTTATAATGGTATACTATAACTAATCTAATTGAAGGATGTGTTGATGATGACAGAACCAAACCCGCGCAAAGTAATTTTGTATCTTGCACAAAGTTTAGACGGCTTTATCGCTGAAGAAGATGGCAGTACCGCTTGGCTGGCTGCTTTAAATTCAGCTGAAGCTGATAATGCGTACCAAGAATTTTACCGCGGTGTAGATACCGTTGTCATGGGCCGCAAGACTTATCAACAATCCCTCCAACGCGCTGGGACTTACCCTTATCAGGAAAAACAAGGTTACGTCTTCTCAAAAACACTTCACGACACCGACGATCGCACAACCGTTGTGGCCGGGAATGTGTCTGAATTCATTCGCCAACTCAAATCAGAACCCGGCCAAAATATTTGGCTCGTCGGCGGTGCCGATATTTTCACCGAACTGTTAAAAGCACAACTTGTTGATGAACTGATCCTAACGATTGCCCCCGTCCTACTCGGCGATGGTGTTTCATTGGTCAGCACCAACTTAACCGATATTCCATTAACGTTGAAACAAACACGCACACTCGGTCAATTAGTTGAATTAACCTATCAAATTGATTATTAGAACAAAAACTGCCCGCATCCTAAATATCTGGATGCGGGCCGTTTTTTTAGCGTACGTTAATTCTTAAAGCCGACATAATCACCATCGTTTGCGCCGTACTCAACGTCGCACCTTGTAACAGGTCTAACGTAAAAGTCGCCGCATCAAACTGATTTTGACTGAGGTCGATCTTTTTTAAAGAAGTCCGACTAAAATCAACCCGATTCAAATCATTGCCCGCAAGCGTTAACCATTGCCAATCCACCATGCGAAAACTACTCTCACGCAACCGATTATCCAATAAATCGACGTGCCGTAAGCGGGTCTGATCAAAACTCGTATAATCTGCTTGGCAACCGATGATTGCCGTATCACTCAAACCAGATTCAGCGAAGTTACTCCCCACCAACTGACAATTTTCAAACTGAACGCGTCCGAATGAATTGCCAATCA
Source organism: Latilactobacillus fuchuensis DSM 14340 = JCM 11249 (assembly GCF_000615805.1). GTDB lineage: Bacteria > Bacillota > Bacilli > Lactobacillales > Lactobacillaceae > Latilactobacillus > Latilactobacillus fuchuensis. Next base: position 34,520 of record NZ_BAMJ01000009.1, on the reverse strand, counting down.
AGGTACAGTTCAATAAGCCACAGTTTTCAAAAAGAACATCTTGAAAATCACAATTATTAAAATCAACTTGGTTAAACTGAACGTTTTTAAAATGACTGCCCTTAAAATAATTGTAGGATAAAGTCGTTTCATCGACCGTCATATCCGTGACTGCCAGGCCTTCATAGGTTTCTTCTGGTTGCCAATCAATCGTACTCACAGCTTGTAGCGCCGGATTTAACCGGGGTGCTTGTGCTTTTTTATCAGTCATTCAATTGCCTCCTACTTGCTCAATTCAGTATACAAAAATTCCAGCCATTTCACGACCCTTATTTATAATGAAAGCTCTTTCTTTTTATTTTACGGCAATAAGTGGTAATTTTAAGATAATACAGTTTAATGAAGGAGTGTTATTTGTGCAAAAAGTCAATGTTGGCGGTAGTGGTTTATTGGGGTCCCAAATTGTTTGGGGCGTCATGCGAATTCCAAATTTAAGTGATCAAGAAGCGTTAACGATGCTCGAAACAGCTCATGAACAAGGCATTAATTTCTTCGATAACGCCGATATATACGGTGACGGTGCTTCGGAAGTTAAATTCGGCCAAGCTTTAAAAAATAGCCAAATTAACCGTGATGATATTTTGATTCAAACGAAAGTCGGGATTGGTAAAAAGATGTACGACTTTTCAAAAGAACACATTTTAGAAGCCGTTGATGCGAGCTTACAACGGTTGCAATTAGACCATGTTGATACGCTATTACTCCACCGGCCTGATCCATTGATGGAACCGGATGAGATTGCTGAAGCCTTTTTACAATTACAAAACACCGGCAAAGTCCGTCAATTCGGGGTTAGCAATTTTAACCCGATGCAAGTTGATATGTTACAACAAGCCGTCCCACAAGCGCTTGTTGCCAACCAATTACAGATGAGTTTGATGCACACTGGCATGATTGATTTCGGGATGCACACCAACATGACCGATGCGCGCAGCTTAAATCACGACGGTGGTATTCTTGAATATTCACGACTCACCAACATGACGATTCAAGCTTGGAGTCCTTATCAATACGGTTTCTTTGAAGGCGTCTTTATCGACAATCCAAAATTCCCAGAACTCAACCAACAACTCCAAGCCATCGCTAAAGCCCACGACACGAACAGCAATGCGATTGCTAGTGCCTGGTTGCTCAGAATCCCAGCCAGCCTCCAAGTCGTCGTTGGCACGATGAACCCTAAACGCCTAACTGAAATCTGCGAAGCTGACAAAGTCAAATTAACCCGCAGAGAATGGTACGACCTATACCTAGCGGCAGGCAATGACTTGCCTTAGAGTGTTTTTAGTTGCGGTTAGCAACTGAGCATTAATAAAAATAACGTATTATGACGTTTCCCAGTCATAATACGTTATTTTAGATTAAGCGGAAGTTGTTGCAACTCAAAAACACGTTTAGAGTGCGACAGAGCTGTTCAGTTTCTGAGTATAGCCTAGAGTGGTAAATTATGACCGATTTTTGGTCATGATTTGCCATTCGTAGCTAGACGGAAGAAACTAGCCTAGGAGCATGTTTTAATTATGATCAACAATTGAATATTAATAAAAATAACGCCTAATGACTAGCAATATCATCAGGCGTTATTTTCGATTATTTTTCAATTTCCCTGTAATTCTAAAACATACATCAATAGTAAGTCAACGAGGACGATTACCAGATAGATTATTCCGATTTTAGTTCCAAACAACTGATAAAATGCAATACTACCAATGGCATAAACCGCAACCTCTAAAATAAATTTATAAATCCCCATCAACACATGCGATGATTTGGGTGCGCCATATCTAGACCAAATAAATGTCATCCCGATTCCTAAAATCAGATAACCTATTTTATACGCGCTTGTTTGGCCAACAAAAACTCCCAATAGCAGGCCCAATACCGTTATCATTTCTAACAAGAATCGAACAGTTAATACGATTCCAGCCATGGTCATCCCACCAAACCTATTATATTTATAAGACATTATCGACCTTACAAAACTAATTATCCAGTACTCGTTTCATCCCCTTTAATTCGTATACCGATTGCCTTGGTACTGATCAGTGACCGTCATTGATTGATCGACCCGACCGCGACCGGTAACGTAATCGAATTGCATTTTGGGTTCCACGTTCCAAACATAGACGTTAAAGTTTAACGACTTGTCGGTTGAAATCGCCTGTAACCAATAACCGCGCGGCATTAATTCTGAACCGCGAAAAACGGTAGTCACTTGGTAAATGACCTTTTTATGTTTAATCAACGCTTGGCGCACCTGATCTTCAAAAATCTGCATCGTTCGTTGATTACTAAATTCGGTTTGCGTCGCTAAATTTTTAGGATTATCACTGCTTCCTAGTTGCCCCTGTTGATACTGACCATCTTGATTTAAATTAAACGTGATGGCGTACGCGATTAAATGCCCCCGACTTTGTGGAAAGACTTGTTTCCCGTCAATTCTAACTGGTTGATTGTGCCAACCAGTTGGGCGCCAGTTCTGCCGACCACGGGTATTCGATCGGCCTAAATTACGATCTGACAGATAGGCGGTGTTTGTTGTGGTCCGGTTCAATTGATCCAGCGCCCCATAGTCAATTTTCTCCGTCTGCCACGCGGCCGGTTTCAAGGTTGATTGATTCTCATTAACCACTTGATACGCCTGATCATCGGCCTTAAAGGTTTGCTTGGCTAAAGTTGTGGCGTCGCTCGCTTGCGTCGTGGTCGTTGATGAAGCTGATTGACTCGTTTTACTTGGTGCTTGAACTTGGCACCCGCTTAGTAATAACCCCACCGCGGTGATTGCCCCAACAATCCATCGTTTATTCATACTTTACTCCTCTGGCGTACTGCGATCCGGATCAATTTTTTCCGCCCGCTGTTTTAATTTGCGCATCGTTTTGAAATAGGAACTGAATAAGACCAGACACGATCCAATCCACGCTAATGGGTTAGCTAGACTCGCCCCGGTGAAGCCCATCGTCCGCACGAGAATGATCCCGGCAAAAATCCGCATTAACAATTCGGCAATCCCCGCCAAGGTTGGCATAAAGCTTTGTCCCAAGCCTTGGAGTGTGTACCGAATACCAAAGAGAATCGCTAAAATAAAGTAACAACTACTATTAAAGCGGAAATAAATTTGCGCTAAATCAGTGACGTGCGGTTGTTGATTACCGATAAATAGATTAACGAGTGGCCGGCCAAACGTGATAATTAACGCGCCCATCACTAAGCTGAAAATAATCGAAACCGCCAACGTCTGCTGTACCCCTTTGCTAATTCGGTGGTATTGGCGTGCCCCATAATTTTGCGCGGCATACGTCGCCAACGTAATCCCAAAGGAATTGCCGACTTGGGTGGCCAGTTGATCAATCTTGCCAGCTGCCGTATAAGCGGCAACCGCGCTGGCGCCTAACGTGTTCAACATGATTTGTAAGACAATCGACCCAATCGCAATAATTGACGATTGAAACCCCATTGGTAAGCCGACTTTGAGATGTTCGTTGATGTCTTTGCGGGTAATTTTAAAATCTTTACGCCGTAACACTAACACCGGAATATGCCGATAGATGTACATCAAACACAATAAGGCTGCAATGACTTGCGCCGAAACCGTCGCGTAACCAGCCCCTTCAACGCCCATATGGAAGCCTAAAATGAAGATGAAATCAAAGACAATATTGATTAGCACCCCAATCACTAAGAAGAACAATGGTGTCCGACTATCGCCGAGTGCCCGAATCATATTCGACAGTAAATTAAAGGCCATCGACGCGATAATGCCGGCGAAAATAATCGTAATGAATTTCTGGGCATCGACGATAATGCTCGCCGGTGTTTTCATGATGACTAAGATATGTCGCGCAAAAATGACACTAATAATCGTCAGAATGATTGAAATCACAACGCTAATCACGATACTGGTCGCAAAACTGCGTTTAACCCCTTTAAAATCTTGCGCCCCGTACCGTTGAGCAGTTAATATTGATAAACCCGCGGTCGTCCCCGTACAAAAACCGATGATTAACATATTCAAACCACCCGTTGATCCCACGGCGGCTAACGCATTAACCCCAATTATCCGCCCCACAATTAACGTATCAATCACACTATATAGTTGTTGAAAAATATTGCCAATCAACAGCGGTACCGTGAATAGAATAATTAATTTAAGCGGGTTCCCCTTCGTTAAATCGTGCATTGTTAATCTCCTTCATGACCTAATTATCTTTTAGCTTACTGGAAAACCGACAAAATACAAGAGCGTTTCCACAATTAATGACGTAAATCTAAAATTAAAGATGCGAACGGTTGCATTATTAATATCAATTTGATATCATGATATCAAGGTGATATTAAGGAGGTCTAATCTTGAGTGATGAAAAGAAACGATTTCTACTGCGTCTCGATCAACAACTATATAATCAATTATCACAGGCGGCAGATCAGGAGAATCGCAGTATCAATGCGCATATCGAAACGATTCTTCACAAAGCAACGCAAGGCGATAACTTTGAGCAACGCCAGATTATCGGCCAAGTGATTAACGGCGCTCAAATCAACGCGGATAACGGTCTGGTGACGGTCACGGGGATTTATTATCGGTATCTGATCAGTGATAATTCACCGGTCGAACCGACAAGCCAATACGCGGTCGTCGATGCTGTGGGGAACATTCTAACGTTACAAAAAATTTAACAACATCTCTTGGAGGAGGAATTTATTATGGTATTAGGGATTAAGATTATTCCACAAAACAACTTAGGTTTAATTGAAACATTGGGAAAATACGGACGGAGTGTTGAATCAGGGTTACAATTTTACATACCCATTATTCAAAAAGTCCGCAAAGTCAGCTTGGCGATGCGCCCACTTTCACTGCCTAATTATTCAATCATTACGAAAGATAATGCAGATGTTTCAGCCAGCGTGACGCTCAACTATCACGTGACCGATGGCGTTAAATATCAATACGAAAATACGGATTCCGTTGAATCAATGGCCCAACTCGTTCGTGGTCATTTACGGGATATCATTGGTCGGATGGATTTAAATGAAGCGCTTGGTTCAACCGCTAAAATTAACCAAGAACTCGCGATGGCGATTGGCGATTTAACCAATACTTACGGGATTAACGTCGATCGGATTAATATCGATGAATTGACCCCTTCTAAAGCGATTCAAGAAGCGATGGACAAACAATTGACTGCCGATCGTGAACGGGTCGCAACGATTGCCAAGGCCGAAGGGGAAGCCAAATCAATCGAATTAACCACCAAAGCTAAGAACGACGCCTTGATGACCACGGCTAGAGCAGAAGCCGATGCGACTAAAACCCGTGCCGATGCCGAACGTTACCGAATTGATACCGTTCAATCTGGTTTAGCGAACGCCGATACGAAGTATTTCCAAAACCAATCGATCAACGCTTTCTCAGATTTAGCGAAATCATCCGCTAACTTAGTCGTCGTCTCAACTGACGATGCCTCTGAATTCGGTAAATTACCGGTCGTTGGCAAATTGTTGGATAAAGGGTTGAAACAGTTTTAATTAACATCAGACAAAAATAGCGTTGCCTAGATTCTTTACGAATACTAGGCAACGCTATTTTTAATGTGGTACTAGCCGAAACGTGTTTTTGAGTTGCAACAACTTCCGCTTAATCTAAAACGTGCTTCCAAGCCAGCTTCTTCCGTCTAGCTACGAATGGTCAATCATGGCCAAAAAGCGGCCATAATTAACCACTCTAGGCTATACTCAGAAACTGGACAGCTCCGTCGCACTCTAACCGAAGTAGTTAATGCCCATTGCTGCTCTGACTTCTTTTAGGGTTTGTTCTGCGACTGCGTTGGCTTTTTTGCTGCCTTCTTCTAACATCTTGTAAACCGCAGCGGGATCTTTTTCAAATTTGGCGCGTCGTTCACGGATTGGTGCGAATTTTGCTTGTAAGACTTCGTTTAAGTAACGTTTAATCTTCACATCGCCTAACCCACCAGCTTCGTATTGGGCTTTCAATTCAGCCACCTTGTCAACATCTTCGTCGAAGGCGTCTAAATAAGTGAAGACCGTGTTGCCTTCGATATGGCCCGGATCTGTCACTTTAATGTGCAACGGATCAGTGTACATCGACATGACTTTCTTCTCGAGTGTTTCAGCATCGTCCGATAGATAAATCGCATTGCCTAATGATTTACTCATCTTGGCATTGCCGTCTAACCCAGGTAAGCGACCTTCGCCTTTAGGTGGGAACACACCTTCTGGTTCAACTAAAATTTCTTGACCATACACGTTATTAAACGTCCGCACGATTTCACGCGTTTGTTCCAGCATTGGTTCTTGATCGTCACCAACTGGGACCGTTGTCGCTTTAAAAGCCGTGATATCGGCAGCTTGGCTCACAGGATAGATTAAGAAACCAGCTGGAATACTTTGTTCAAAATTCTTTTGTTGGATTTCAGCTTTGACGGTCGGATTACGTTGCAACCGTGACACTGACACTAAGTTTAAATAATGCATCGTTAATTCACTCAACGCTGGAATTTGTGATTGGACAAAAATCGTTGATTTAGCGGGATCAATCCCGACTGACAAATAATCCAAAGCGACTTGGAAAAGGCTGTTCCGAATTTTTTCAGGATCACGCGCATTGTCGGTTAATGCTTGTTGATCGGCAATCATAATAAACGTTTCGTAATCCCCTGAATTTTGCATCGTCACACGATTGCGTAATGAACCGATATAATGCCCAATGTGGAGCTTGCCAGTTGGTCGGTCACCTGTTAAAATAATCTTCTTTGTCATAATGATTTCCTCCAATATTCATTTATCAACTAAAAAAAGCGTCCTAATTGTTGTTCACAATTAGGACGCTAACACGTGGTACCACCTAAATTGCACGAAAAAAACCGTGCCACTCATGCGATAAGGGCGCTACCCGAATTGGTTTATCGCCAATTCCTGATTAAAGGGCCATTCATTAGTTTGAATCTGGCGACTTCTCAGTATCGTCGCTTCCTGTTCAAAAGAGCAAACTAATTACTTATCCTTTACACTGTCTGTTGAATTAATGTCATCTTAACGAACTTTAATTAAAATGTCAATCGGTCGCTTTTTGAGACAAAGGCGACTATAATGTAAAAACTAACTAATCGGAGGCCAACCATGATTGAAGCCAATACCAAAGCAGATGAACAACGACGCGTGACTATCACGACGACTCAAATTAAACAGCGCTTAGCCACTATCAACCAGCAACTGGCCAATGCTGCTAGCGAAACCCAAGATATCGAACAACGCTACGGCGATAATACCAAAATTAATATTACCGAAGTCGATGATCGGATGGAAACCAACGCCGCCGTTCAACAACAAAAGCAATTAGTGGCGGCCGCCGTTGAAAACGAAAAATTATTAACCAGTCAACAACAACGATTAACTGATTTAGCCGACTCACCGTATTTCGGTCGGATTGATATCACCGAAGACGGTGAATCCGAATCACTCTACATCGGTACAGCGACTTTTATGAATGAAGACGATGAATTCCTAGTCTATGATTGGCGCGCACCGATTGCCAGTATTTATTATAACGGGACTTTAGGCCCAGTTGCCTACGAAACACCCATGGGCCCCATGACGGTGGATTTAACCCTCAAGCGGCAGTTTAAAATTAAAGCCGGTCATATTGAACACCTTTTTGACACCAACGAAACGGTTGGCGATGAATTATTGCAAGCTGTCTTAGGCCAACAGAGTGACGAATACATGCAAAACATCGTCGCCACGATTCAAAAGGATCAAAACGACATCATTCGCGACACAACCGCTGATCTATTAATCGTCCAAGGGGTCGCCGGGAGTGGTAAAACATCCGCCGTTCTCCAACGAATTGCGTATCTACTGTACCACAGTCGCGACCAACTCGAAGCCGACCAAATGGTGTTGTTCTCGCCGAACCGCTTATTCAGTCATTACATTTCAGAAGTCCTCCCCAGTCTAGGCGAAAAGAATATGCGCCAAGTCACGATGGCTGAATTTCTCAGTCACCGTTTCGCGGGACTCCAAGTTGAGAACCTCTTTAACCGCTTTGAAAAAGACCAAACCAATTTCCCCGAATTAACGCAAGCGATGCGCCGGTTTAAGGAAAGCGCCGACTTTATGCAGGCCATTCAAACCTACGTCAAACAAGTTTCCAATCAACCATTAGCGTTTAACGACCTTTATTTCGAAGACCGGCCGTTCTTCACCAAAGACCAAATCAATGCAATTTATATGGCCTTACCGCACAACATGTTGCCGGGTGATAAATTTCTAGCGACTAAAAGCACTTTGATTCAACGGTTAAAACGGCAAATTAACTTAGAAGTTCAACTCGATTGGGTCGCCGACCGGATTGATGGGTTAACCAACGATGCGTACCGCGCTCTGATTGGACAACGCGAGTTTGCTTCTGGCGACGATGAACAAGCTTTTATTGCCCGGGAAATTGTGAAAGCTCATTTTGATGATTTATATACGGCAATTTATAACGACTATTTCTTAGATATCTATACGGAATACCAACAATTCTTAGCGACCGTTTGTCCATCAGAAATGCCAGCCAACGTTTGGCAAGCGATGATTGACCAAGTCGCCCAAAATAATGAACGTCACTTAGTCGGTCTCAGCGACGCGGCACCCATTCTCTATCTACGTGATTTATTGACCGATAGTGGTCAGAATCACGGGATTCAATACCTGTTCATTGATGAGATGCAGGATTATAGCATTGCGCAGTTCATCTATATCCACCATGCTTTTCCCAACGCGAAACTAACCGCCTTGGGGGATTATGCGCAGAATATTTTCACCGCTAGTTACCAAAACGGTCATTTTATTGACCAGTTAACGGCGGCGTTCCCACAACTGAAGTTAAATCAAATTCAGTTGACTAAGAGTTACCGTGCGACCGCACCGATTACCAACTTTGCCAAAGCTTTATTGCCACCTGAGACCGCATTACAGGCCTTCAGTCGTGACGGCCGCTTACCACGGGTCATCACAACGACCAACACAGACAGCCACGCCGCACTCGTTCAGGAACTCTTTCGACTCCAACAAACCCATGCGACCATCGCGATTCTAACCAAGAATCAACAAACGGCCCATCAATTGTACGCGAGTCTAACGCCCGATGAACAAGTCACCTTAATTAAAGATACAACGCGCAGCTTACCTAAAGGGATTTTAATTTTACCGTTATACCTCGCCAAAGGCCTTGAATTCGACGCAGTTGTCGGTTACGACGTTTCGGCGACGACCTTTAATCAAGCCAGCGACCGCGATTTACTCTACACATTAATTACCCGGGCAATGCATGACATTACAATTGTGGGGATTGGCCAAATTAGCCCATTGATTAGCCAATTACCGGCAACGTTGTATGAAACACCATTACCGTTATTAACATCCTAATCTAAAATAACGACTCATTTAAACAGATTGGGTAAAAAATGTAGAATCACAACGGCTATGATAATCACAGCCACAATATAAAGTACAAGTAACCAATTGGCAAGCTTCTTTTTATCAACTTGATTGGCTAGTTCATCTACCTTTATCCTAAAATAAAACATCGGAATAAAGTTGGCAAACATACTAATCAAAATAATGATTAATGCTTGTATCGAAGCTGGACCCCACCAATTCTGAGTCGCCGCTAAGAGGGTTAGCCCAATATTGGTTATCATCGGTGGTATTGCTAATTTTTGCATCGTTTTTAATTCAGATTGTTTCTTGATATTTTTAACAATATCCGAATCTTCCAATAATATTTGATCTAACGATAACTGATAGAGATGGGCCAAGCGAATGAGACTATCAATATCCGGATACGTCTTTTGGGTCTCCCAATTTGAAATGGATTTCTGCGAGACGAAAATTTGTTCAGCCACTTGTTCTTGCGTCATCAGTAATGCTTTTCGTTTTGCCTTTAATATTTCACCAATCGTCATCTTTTTCCCCTCGCTTCATCACTTAATGGTAATGGACTTGATGCTTCCCAGTCTACATTAAACTACCCCGAAGTCGAGAGAAACATGTTACTAAAGCAAAAACACAGCCCAACTTGGGCTGTGTTTTTTGCTAGCTTATTTTTTAACCAACGTCATTTCTGTGTACTGACCCATTTTGACGACGGACACTAATTCGAATTGGGTTTGCTGATTAAGTGCTTCGAATAAGCGGTAACCGCCACCTAATAGAATCGGTGCCACTTGAATAATCATTTTATCCAATTGCTGATTAGCGATTAATTCGGTCACAATCCGACCGCCACCGACGACCCATAAATCTTGGCCCGGTTGGGTTTTAAGACTTTTGACCAATTCAGTTGGGGTCTGCGTCGGCACCTGAATCTGTGCGGAGGCTTGTGGTAACGGACGCGACGTGTAGACGTAATTCATCAGTTCTGGGTAAGGATATTCTGCAAATTGACTTGCCACGTAATCAAAACTATTCCGGCCGATAATCAACGTATCAATGGTCGCCATAAAATCAGTGTAAGCTTGATTAATCGCATCGGGCACCTCAAACTTCTCCAACCAATCAATCTGTTGATCCCGATCGGCTAAATAACCATCTAACGAAATGGCCCCATAAAAGACTGCTGAACGCATCACAATTCCTCCTTAATGGGTTAAAAATAGGCCACAACTCTCACTAAAAAGTTGCGACCTATTTTTTACTTTTATAAGCTGTTTATCGGATTTGAACCGACGACCCCCACCTTACCATGGTGATGCTCTACCTACTGAGCTAAAACAGCATTCTCACGGCTCATTTAACACCGTGATAATAGTATAACCAAAAATAAAAAGCGGGTCAACCCTTATAAACCAACTTCCGTATTCGGAATTTCTAAGTTGAATTGTTGTTGTAAAAAGCGCGCCACACCATCGTTATTATTCGTTTCAGTCACGTAGTTGGCAACTGCTTTGACTTCGGGTAATGCATTGCCCATCGCCACGCTATATTTGGCTTCTTGGAGCATCCCTAAATCGTTTTGACCATCCCCAAAAACAAACGTGTGATCAGCGTCAATGTCGTGCAACGTTTGAATCTGTCGAATCGCCGTGGCTTTATCGATATTTTTCGGAATCAATTCAATATTATCGGGTCCCGAAGATGAAATACTCATCACATCTTGGTCAATTAACCGTTGTCGGGCATCAGCTAGCGCGGTTGGAACCCCCCGTCCAATAATAATCCCGTTAATAATTTGATCACTCATGTTCATTAACATGTCTAAATCAGTGACTGCATCATGCGTAATTTCAGCGCCCATACTCGTCAGATTCCCCGCATCCCGCGCCACAAATCGGGGGATTTCTTGTGTATAATAAACCGCATCAGTTGTGAAGAAGTGGGCTGATAATCCTGGATCAGCTTGCGCTGCTTCGTAAGCCGCTTTTAAGGCCGCCTTACCGAGCCGCTTTTTTCTCAACTGATTCTGATCTTCAAAAACCGCGCCATTCGAAGCGACAATTCGCACCTCATCATTAATTTGACGGGCAATCACTTTGCCTAGATTATATAACCGGCCGGTCGCGATGTAAAAAATGACGTCCCGTTGTTGTAACGTCCGAATCACCTGTTTGGTAAACGGCGTTACAATCTGATGATCAACCACTAAAGTCCCATCAATATCTGAAAAAATTAAATAAGGTTCCATATTAACTCCCCGCGTCCATTTTTTGTAACCGGTAACACAGGGTCTATTTTAGCTTATTTAAGCCCCAATTTAAATAGCACTTGCTGATTAATTTCTAATTTAAGCGCTATTAATCTGATTCAGCTATGATATAGCTTGCTATTTAATCCCGCATAGTTTATTATCAGCTTATTTGGTAATTTTAATTAAGTCTAAAGGAGTTTTTAAAATGGATAAAGAAAGCCTCAATATCGGCGATGTGGTCACTGGTAAAGTGACCGAAGACATGGACGCTCCTTTTACTGGGACCGTTGAAAAAGTTTACGAAAATTCAGCCTCATTAACATTACGGATTTCGATCCAGCTGATAAAACGAATGTTTCTGAATTGAATAACAAGTTAGTGGTTAATTTAAAACAACTAACCGCCGCTAAATAAAAAATCGACTAATCCGGACTGGATTGGTCGTTTTTTTATTTGGTTATATTTTTTAAACGTAATCGGTTGCTTCCCCGACCGCTAACGAACTGACTAACAGCTGGTCGACTAGCGTATTCAAAGTTTCCGAATCGACTGTCGCTTGGCGCATCGCCGTGTGTAAAATCCCGATAATCCCCCAACAACAGTAGTTTAGAATAAACGGTGCCATTTGTGGGTCTTTAAATGCAATCACCCGTTGGCCTTCATCAATCGTCATTTTGACCAATTTATTCATCAGTTCCGAATCCGGATTCTGACACAAAACGCCCAAGAGCCGCTGATGTTCAGTCACGTATTGCATAATCATCTTAAAATACGCTTGGCCCGTTGATAATTCATGATCAGCGGTCGTAAACGTGGTTAAGGCCTGTTGAAATTGAACAATCACCTGATCTTCGGTCTGCCGTAATAAATCATAAATATCCGTATAATGCAGGTAAAAAGTCCGCCGATTAATATCGGCGGCTTCGGCGAGTTCCCGAATCGTAATCTCGCTAATCGGCTTTTGCGCCATGAGATTAATAAATTGATTTAAAATCGCTGTTTGGGTTTTACGTGCACGCCGATCGACATTCGCCATCAAAAAGAACTCCTTTTACACCACAATTAGGTTGATTGTGTGCATTATAACACAATTGCGCCTATTCTGATGATTGTTTCGCCCAGCAAACTTTCTTATAGTTGAGATATCAACTGATTGGGAGGTTCACCATGTTTCTCACACTTAAAGAATTACGTTACAGCAAATTTAAATTCAGCGCACTGGCCTTCATTATTTTTCTGATTGTTTTCTTAGTGCTGTTCATCACCGGTTTGGCGAACGGCTTGGCCAACGACAGTGGTTCCGCCTTAAAAAATACCACCGCTAAAACCTTCATCCTTCAAAAAGACGCTGATGCACGTTTAAACCGTTCTAATCTGACCGAGCAAGATTGGCAACGACTGACTACTAAAACGTCAGATACGCGTCTCAGCGTTAATCAAGCGACGATTCAACAGACTGCTCACCAGAAAGCGAAAACCGATATCGCCTACTTCGTGGTTGATGCCAATTCATTCCTGGCCCCAACCATCACAAGTGGTCATCAATTGACCAACCAAAAAACGAACCAAGTCGTCGTCAGCCGCAAATTGCAAACCGATGGCTACCAAAAAGGCGATTGGTTCAAAGATACGACTAGCGGTCATCGATTCCAAATTGCCGGTTTCACCACCGCGACCGCCTATTCACACAGCCCAGTTATTTATTTAAATGCGCAACAGGGTCTCCTGATTAATCCCAGCACCAAAACGCAATTTAACGCAGTCGTTTCTGACCACACCAAATCAACAACGTCCGGTTATCAAACGCTGACCACCAAACAAGTCATCAGCGCGATTCCAGGTTATTCCGCCGAACAAAGCTCGCTATACTTAATGATTGGCTTTTTATACGTGATTTCATTATTCGTCTTGGCCATTTTCTTTTACATCATGACGTTGCAAAAGAAAGCCGATTTCGGCGTCTTAAAAGCCCTCGGCGCTCAAAACCGTTATTTAGTCAATCACCTACTGACTGAAATCGGCCTCCTAGCGTTAATTGCCATCTTGATTGCTGACGGCGCCATCATTGGGATTAGTCTGATTATGCCAACTAGCATGCCTTTTAGTTTAACGCCCGTCGTTATCGGTGGTACCAGTGCCATTTTCTTAGTGGTCGCCGTCTTAAGCGCCTTATTATCACTCATTCAAGTCACCAGAATTGATCCAATTTCAGCCATTGGAGGTCACGCCTAATGTCTCAACCGATTTTAAAATTAACCAATATTTCTAAGACGTATCCCGACGGTGCTCAAACCAATACCGTCTTGCACGATGTGTCATTCGAAATTCAAACCGGCGAATTTGCCGCCATCGTTGGCCCAAGCGGCACTGGTAAAAGCACCTTGCTAACCATCATGGGCGCGCTATTACACCCGACTTCCGGTACAATCACGTTGGCCGGTCAAGAATTAACTAGCTTGTCCGCTAAGGCCCAAACAACGATTCGCTTAAACCAGATTGGTTTTATCTTCCAAAGCGCTGAATTAATTCCATACTTAACGGTTCAAGATCAATTGACCCTGATTCAACGCTTAGCGGGCCACGTTGATTTACCCAAAGCACAAGCGATTCTAACTAATCTAGGCCTCGCCCACCATCTTCAACACTATCCCAAGATTCTATCCGGCGGCGAAAAACAACGAGTTGCCATTGCCCGGGCACTCATTAACGAACCACCGTTAATCTTAGCCGACGAACCAACCGCTAGCTTAGACGCCCAACGCGGCCGCGAAGTCGTCGCTTCGATTAAAGCCGCCGTTCACCAACAAAACCGCGCGGCCGTCATGGTTACGCACGATGAACGGGTCTTAGATTTAGTCGATCACGTTTGGCAAATCGCCGATGGCACACTCACTCAAATTCGTTAAAACAAAAAACAAGCTGTGATAGCACTCATCAATTGAGTGCTATTACAGCTTGTTTTTGCGCTTATTCATTATTTTCAAATTTACCCCAAAGGTTCATCGTTGATTGAATATTGACGAAAGCGTTTGGATCGGCGGCTTGGACAACCTGACGTAGGGCGGTTAAATCGTATTTTGAAACAACCGTCATGATGACCGTTGTTTCTTCATTCGTATATAATCCCGTTCCATCTAGTTCGGTCGCACCATGAATGAACTCGCGCAGTCGCTTTTTAAGCATTTCTGGATCCTTGGTAAAAATCGTGACGGTCACCCGCTGCTGTTGGGTATAAATATAATCCATCAACAAACTAGAGACAAAAATTTCGACGATACTGTATAACGCAGCGCCCCAGCCGAAGAATAACCCCGCGGCCAGAATGATGAGGCCATTAATCACGTTATTGACAGCGCCAACCCGTTTCCCGGTTAGACGACCGACTAAGGTGACGATAACATCGGTCCCCCCGGTTGAAAAACCAGCTTTGAAACAAAGGCCAACGCCTAACCCAATTAAAGCCCCTCCGAAAAGAGCGCCAGCAAAGCGCTCAGTCACGATTGGCTGAGCGGGTACCGGAATCAATTTTAAGAATAAAACACTTGTGAAGACGGCCACAATGCTGAAAATCGCATACTGATGGTTAATCTTATACCAGGCCAATAATAATAATGGTACGTTTAGAATAAAAACCAGTGCAGCGACACTTAATGAACCGCCCAAATGGCTCACAAATGCGGTTAATAATTGGGCAATCCCCGTGACCCCACTTGAATAAGTTTGCGCTGGCACTAAAAATAAATTAACACTGACGGCCGCCAAGAAACCGTAAATCATGGCAATGATAATCTTTTTCGTATTCGCTTGAACCTCAATCATTAAAACACCTCCATCAAAAAAGCCACACTTCCATCGGGAAGTGTGGCTCGATTCAGCAAAAGGCCGTTAAACTTTGTCTATAGGTTCTTATCCATCACGAAAGTTAGTTTAGAAAGCTGTGTGCCTTCTGTTACTAACTGTGCCAACAAATCAGTCGTTTTTTGGTTATAATGTGTTGCAATATCATGATTTTGTTGTGTGAGATAATCGAGTGCATCTGCTTGATTACTAACGGCTTTATCAACTTGAGCAATTCGCGTTCTTGCCCATTCTGATAAGGCTTTTTGATAATCAATGTCGGCTTGTTTGAATGCACCATAGTGTGATTCAACAACCATTGCAAGTGCTTCGTTTAACCAATAAGCATTGTTTAGTTGCATCTTTTCAGGTAATTCACGATACGAAACATCTGTGTCATTAGCATTCGTAAAGAATGGCACGTGAGGACAGAATGTTGGGACACCAAAGCCTAACCATTGCACACCTTTAACCGCATCAGGCACATTGTTTCTGATTTGGCAGATGTGTGAGTTTTGCGTCCGTGAAAGTGAAATTGCCCGATAAGTGGTCTTTTGTTCCTCAGTCCCATTACCCAATGGATCGTAAACTGTTTCGTTATAATGTGATTTTAACACATATTGAACATCTTCCACACTTAATTTGCGGTTTGCTTTACGGATAAATGGTAAATCACTTGATTCTGGATCTTGTTTAATTTCAGGATTCATGTAGCTTTGCGCATACCAAACCCGTGGTGTATTGTAATGACGGTCTTTTTCAGTATCCGTTCCGAAAATCTTACGGAAGTTCCATTCAGTTTCACTTGGGTTCAAATGATTTTCACTGACGAATTCTTGAATACCTTCTGACCACATATAATTTTCTGGATCATTAAAATCAACGTTTTCAATCGCAACTTGGTTGGCTGCCACTGCATAACAATCATCTGGAATACGAACGGCAACCCAGTGATGACCTGTCACAATTTCTTGATACCATACTTCATTTTGATCACTATATTGAACGCCATTACCTTCGGCTGAACCGTATTTAGCAATCCAATCACCCATTAGCTTAACACCTGCACGAGCAGAGTCGGCGTATGGTAACACCAAACTACACATTGAATCTTCAGCCACGCCTTTTTCAAGCAATGGGTCATAAGCAAGAACCCGTTCGTTAGCGTAGACACTTTCAGTCGCAGAAACAGCGACGTTTTTTTCATTAATCCCGTCTTCTTCGTTCAAACCGTCGCTCAAATCACCATTAGGGGTTGAAGTATAACGATAGCTATCTTCTGGTAATTGTAACGTTAGCCCATTATATTTTGAAACATATGTTTCGGTCCGGCCTTTGACTGCTGGTTGTACGAAGAACCGTTTTGTGTGGATCGCAAGAAAGCGATCTTCATTCCGCGAAATCATCGTAGAGCCATCAATTGACGCATCCTTGCCCACCATCATTGAAGTACATGCTGATAATTCGATTCTGTCTGTCATTTGAAAAACTCCTATCTATATATAATAAATCATGATTCACAAATTAATGAACTACTCGGTATCGTGGGTTATCTGCTGAACTAAATGTTCGTTTTGATCCAGATGGTTTAAATAAACCAGTAGGCGTTCATACAGATAATCACCCGCTTCTTCAAATTGGCCTTCCAATGCTTGACCGATTTGATAGACACTGCGTTGTCCGTTGATGTGGCGAAAAACAAAACTGCCATAATCATCTAACGTTAACGTGGTGTTTTGCGGAATCTTAAAATGCAGTTTCCGTAATACCCGTTGAATCCAATGATTTTGGGGCCGAATAATCGTGACCACACCTTTTTTCAGTTCAAATTGAACCGTTGGATTCTTCCGGTACACAATGGTTGCTAAATCAACTTCAGTCTTCTGATGTGCCATCTTCAGAAGAACCTCCCGTCTTAATCATCATCAGTGGTGCCGCAATTGAGACGACCAAAACAACTAAGAGAATCAGTGCCATCCCGTTGCCATTTGCAAAACCATTGATTGTACGATCTTTCAAGACACCAGTTACGTGTAAAATAATCCCGATTAAACCGATGATTGAGCCCCCAGCAATTAAACCAGATGAAAGACTAACCCCACTTTGAACCCGATTGTTTTTAATATCTTCATTAGTTGTTGCCTTTTCAATGAAGACTTTAATCAACGCACCGATTAAAATAATTGACGTTGTTGAGATTGGTAAGTAGAAGCCGATTGCAACCGTCATAATTGGTAATTCTAAGAAGAATAAAACAAGTGCCATCACGACCCCAACAATAATCATGATCCATGGTAATTTACCAGACATGATACCTGATGTTAACGTTGCGATTAAATTGGCTTGTGGTAAACCAAAAGCGGGTGTCCCACTATCAGATACAAATTGTGGTGCTAAAATAGTAATCGTTCCGATAACGACGAAAACCCCGATGATGGCTGAAATCATGAAATATTTCATCATTTCTGATTTAGAACCACCGATCACATAAGTGACTTTTTGAGACTGCATGTAACCCCCACCAGTAGCGATGGCTGTGACAACGAAAGTCCCGAACATCAATAGGATTTCAGTATGTTGGTTATCTGTCCAACCGAATAATACGAAGACAACCGTCATAATCACTAATGACGCAATTGTCATCCCGGAAACGGGTAAATTAGAACAGCCAATGGTCCCAGCAATTCGTGCTGAAACAATGACGAATAACAAACTTAAAATAACAGCTAATAATGCACCCACGATTCCCATTGCAAAGTTATGGGCAACAAAAATCCCGGCAATAAAGATACCAACAGCCCCGGCAACGATCGAAATCATCCCAAGTGTATTTTTATCTTCACCTGTACTATTTTTAGCGCTTATTGTCTTCTTGATTGAAGTGACAATTGTTGGAATTAACTTAATGGCCCCAATTAAACCACCACAAAGCATCATCCCAGCGCCGATATATTTCACATATGAACTCGCTAAATCGTTAACTGACATTTGGTTAACGGCTAAGCTAGCGTTGTTCCAAACGTGCGCACCATTGCCGGCCATATCAGTGAAATAACCGATTAATGGGGCGATTGCGAAGTTGGATAATAATGCCCCGGCAAACATCGTCAATGACACTTCTAGTCCAACGATGAACCCAATCCCAGCAAGTAGCGGATTGACTTCAACGTCTAACTTCCATTTATAGAAAGATGAACCAACGTAGCTAACCATGTTATTGACAACCCCAAAAACAGAAGTCGTTAACATCGTGATGACACCACCAATACCGAAACCAATGCCCATGTATTTCAGGGAATCGCCACCAGTATCCGAAGCGACCAAAGCTTCAGAAATCGCCATTGCTTCGGGATACACCAATCTACCGTGTTCTTCAACGATTAAGTAGTTATGCACTAGTGAAGCTGTCCCAATTGCGAAGAGAATTGCCAAGATACCGACAATCACCCCTTGAATAAAGTTAATGTGGCCACCGATTAGAATAATCGCAGGTAACACATAGATCATCCCACTGGCGATTGATTCACCACCACTGGACATCCCTTGCATGATGTTCTTGCCTAAAATCCCTTTTGATTTGGCAAACGCACCCACTAATCCAGAACCAATAATTGATCCTGGAATCCCGGCTGCAACGGTCAAACCGGCTTTCATACCTGAATAAGCAGTTGATGCAGCGAAAATAATAGCTAAAATACTACCCATAATTAAAATTGCGGTGTTGCCGACTTTCTTGTTGCCTGTACTCACATAGGGAACGTACTGGTTACCCGGTACACCACCGTATGCGGATTTTGAGAGTTTCTTTGCCATTGGAGCTCCTCCTAAACGTTATCAATTGATTTATTTTTCAATACTTAAATCCTGACCAAAAATTTGCATCTTTAACGCAATGCCGGTTGGTGTTGCGGCTAAACCGCCCAAACCGGTTTCTCGTAATGTTGAGGGTAAGTTCTCACCAATACTCTTCATAGCCCCGATCACTTCATCAGCCGGAATCTTACTAATCAAACCCGCTAATGCCATATCAGCACTCGTTAAAGCATTGACCGACCCAATCACATTCCGTTTAACACAAGGGACTTCGACTAAACCGGCAACTGGATCACAAACTAACCCTAATAGGTTAGACATCGCCATCGCAAATGCTTCGGAAGATTGTTGTGGCGTCCCACCAGCTGATTCAACCGCCGCGGCTGCGCCCATTGCTGAGGCACTACCAACTTCGGCCTGACAACCGCCTGTCGCACCAGCAATCATTGCGTCGTTCGCAACGACCATCCCAAACGCGGCTGCACAAAATAAGAAACGGATTTGCGCATCACGATCGAGATTGAGTTGCTTCGTAATGACCGCTAAAATGCCAGGCAACGTCCCCGCTGATCCAGCAGTCGGCGTTGCACAAATGATGCCCATTGAAGCGTTAACTTCATTAGTTGCGATGGCATTTTGAACGGCTTCCAACATGATATCACCAGAAAGCGATTGGCCTTTTTCACGATACCGTTTCATTAAAACGCTTCGCCACCGGTAATCCCAGTTGCCGATTGAACACCGTCACCAGTGACCCCTTTTTCTTCAGCTGCCAGCATCACATCCAGGTTTTTACCCATCGTGGCCCAAACAACTTCCCGACTAGTATGACTCATTTTAACTTCTTGTTCAATAATCAATTCAGAGATTGTCACATGTCGTTCTTCGGCTGCGGATACTAATTCATGAATTTTACAATACATATAGGCTCACCACTTTCTATAAGACGATCATATCTTTACTCATCCCACGAACTTGTTCAATCTGTTCTGGATAAGGTTTATCGACTAAATCTAACTTATACATAAATCGGTTGGGTACTCGGACTGAAATTCGCTTATCGCGATAATTATCTTGGAAGATTTGATCTAATGCCGCCCCAATTTCTTGGTCAGATTCAACAAAGATAATTGGTAATGGGCCTTCCGGTTGGAAAATAATGCCGTTCAAATCGACTTTACGAATTTCAATCGTGCCACCACCAATCGAACAACCCCAAACGGTCAATGATTTTTTAGCATTGACTAACGTTAATTCGGCAGTATTCGGATGACCAATCGGGCTGTCACCAGGATCTTCAATAAATTCAACTTCGATGCCTTGACGCCGGGCCAAATCAACTGCGTGTGGCACCCGTTGGTCGGCGGGGTCAAATCCTAAAACGCCACTGATAATGGCGTAGTCGGTCCCGTGTCCTTGATGGGTTTGGGCGAACGATTCAAAATAACGAACCGTAATTTTTTCGACTGGTGCGTGGAATAGTCGATTCGCCACATGTCCAATGGCGACTGCCCCTGCAGTATGTGAACTAGATGGTCCAATCATGATGGGACCAATGATGTCAAAAACACTTCGATATTGATTTGTCATCCTGAGCACCTCATTCTCTATTATGATTAAATAACAGATTTATCTGTCAAACGAATTGTAAAATACATCACAATCCCTATATCTGTACCATAACACAATTTAGGACTGTCTTCATTATATTACACTAAACAATTATCTGCCATTATGAGATTTTTTTAATGTTATCCAAATCATAAAAATAAAAGGGCTTACAACTGTGTTATAATCCTATTTATATGTCAATCGATACTTACTTTTTTCTCATAAATAATTCTGAATATTTTGTGCTATAACAGCTATTCTAAAGGGTTTTACTTTGCACTTACTTTAAATAACCTATATAATGGTGTTAATTTAATCCTGTAGGAGGAATCATATGAAAATTTTCGTGATTGGTGCTCATGGCCAAGTCGGTCAATTACTGATTGCCCGTTTAATCGCCAGTGGTCATCAAGTCTCGGCCGGCATTCGTAAGGCCACTCAAGCGCCTGAATTAGCAGCATTGGGTGCGGACCCCGTTCAATTGGATTTAACCCAACAACCGAAAGAATTGGCCCCGTTATTCAATAAACACGATGCCATTGTCTTTACGGCCGGCTCCGGTGGTCGCACTGGTGATGATCAAACCTTGCTGATTGATTTAGATGGTGCCGTCAAAAGTATGGCCGCCGCAAAAATTGCCGAAGTACCACGTTACGTCATGGTAAGTGCCTTATTTGTTGAAGACCGCGCTAAATGGCCAGAAAGCATTAAACCCTACTATGCCGCTAAATATTACGCCGATCATTGGTTAGAATATTCTGGACTAGATTGGACCATTCTGCGACCAGGCACGTTAAGCAACGCTGTTGGCACTGGGCTAGTGACCATGCAACCCACTAGTGGCAGTGTCACCCGCGCAGATGTCGCCACAATGATTCAAACGGTCTTAGAAAACCCTGTTGAAACCAACCACCATAAATATTCTTTCGTTAATGGGCCATTACCATTCACCGAAGCAATCAAAAAAGCTGACTAAATTAGTCAGCTTTTTTAGTAGTCTTTTTGGTAGCTGCCGGTTTCTTAGTGGCTGCCTTTTTCGTCGTTGTTTTCTTAGCGGCGGCTTTTTTAGTCGTTGCTTTTTTGGTTGTGGTCTTTTTAGCGGTTGCTTTTTTAGCCGGTGCCTTCTTTTTTGCGGTTGCTTTTTTCTTAGTCGTTGCT
Source organism: Latilactobacillus fuchuensis DSM 14340 = JCM 11249 (assembly GCF_000615805.1). Taxonomy (GTDB): domain Bacteria; phylum Bacillota; class Bacilli; order Lactobacillales; family Lactobacillaceae; genus Latilactobacillus; species Latilactobacillus fuchuensis. Next base: position 12,373 of record NZ_BAMJ01000009.1, on the reverse strand, counting down.
TTTTTCTTAGCGGGCGCCTTTTTAGCCGGTTGCTCTTCAGGAACCACTTTAGGTGCTTCTGAACCCGCCACGACAGCTAATAAATCTTGATCTAATAATTCTGAGATTTTAGCCCAAGCCGCTGGAGAATCTGCCGCAACAGTTTCGATGGTGCCAATCTCGTCAATCCGCATCCCTGAACGGTTAATCCAAGGAGACGTCACGTATAGATAGAGCTTAACGTCAACGATGGCTGCTTCGTCAAAAAATTGGTTCACTTTTTTAATGTATTGCAACGGTAAATTAACAATCCCCGTTTCTAGCGTCACTTTAACGGGTTCGTCATGATACGTTGTCGTTGCTGAAAAAGAGGCGAGTGTTTGTTTCTCTAAAGCCTTTTCGATTGCTGGTTGGATTGCAGCCAGCAAGGGGGCGCTGGTGAATGGTTCTGGCGTCGCTAATTCATATTCATCCGTTAGATAGGTTTGATCTTGAATTTGATTGATAAACGCTTGTACTTCAATTTTCATCTGTTATCAGTCCTTTTTTTAAATCTCTTTCACATCATAGCTTATTTAGTCCCAAAACACAAAAAACATCTCACCCGAAAGTAAGATGTTTTCTTGATAACGCTCTTTAGAAGACCCGTTTAGCAAAATCAGGCGCATAATATTGCATTGAACCAATTTTAACGTTTTCACCAGGTTGTGGTGCGTGGATGTATTGGCCACCACCAATGTATAAGGCAACGTGGTATGAACCGCCTTGGGCACCCCAGAATAATAAATCGCCGGGTTGTAAGCTACTCAATGAAACTGAGTAACCAGCGCTTTCTTGAGGACTGTCCAGCCACCGATATCGCGACCAGCAGCTTGTTTGAAGACGTAATTCATTAAACCAGAACAATCAAAACTGCTAGGACCTTTAGCGCCCCAAACATAAGGTTTGCCAATTTGAGCCATCGCTAAGTTAATCACTGACTGTGCATTACCAGTTGTTGCTGGCGCTGTTGGCGCTGGCGTACTTGGTGCTGGTGTTGCGGGTGCCGGTGTACTTGGTGTTGTTGTTTGTTGATTATTATTTGTATTCGTATTTGTTGTTTCTTGCGTGTTATTAGTTGTTTGAGTGGTTGATGTACTTGAGGCAACACTCTCTTGTTGAGGTGCTTCAACAACGGGTGTGCTTGAAGTTTCAACCGATTCGCTTGGTGTTTCAACAGCCGGTGTTGTTGATTCTTGAACCGGTGTGCTTTCAACAGGTGCTACTGATTCTGATGTTTCAACAGCTGAAGAAGTGCTTTCTGAAGTAACGACTGATGAACTTTCTGCAGCAACGGGTGCTGTTGATTCAGCGACAGCAGGTTGCGTTGCAGCAGGTGCTGGCGTCGTTGCAACTGGTGTTTGTTGAACAGTTGGTGTTGCCTTTAATTGACCTTCGCCAGTAAAACGTGCTGGCATCCAGCCGCCATTAGCGAGTTGATACCAAGTTTCACCGTTGACGGTTTGGGTCTTTGTCACACCTTCCGTTTGACCATAAGTTAAATAACGGCCAGTTGGCGCTGTATAAGTAGGTGTTGCCCAAACGGTCGTTGCCCCATCTGCATAAGCAACCCGGACTGTTTGTTGTGCCGTTTCAGTTTCAGAAACTGCTGGTTTATCAGTCGTCGTTAGATAACGTTCTGGTACCCATTCGCCGTTTCCAATCCGGTACCAAGTTTCAGCACCAATCTTTTGTGAAGCCAATAGATTAACTGATTGGCCCTTGAAAATGTAACGTTTAGCGGTTTGACCAGTTGTGGGACTTGTCCAAACAGTGGTTGCGCCATCAGTATAATTAACGGTTGCTGTCGTTGCAGCTTGAGCTTGACCTGCGCTTAACAAGCCAATCCCTGTGGCCCCTAAAATCCCAGAACTAAATGCAACTAATCGCTTCGTGTTATTCATTAACGTTTCTCCTATCAGTCAATTTATTTGGTAAATCTTAAATACTATTAAGGTTTCATAATTATTTTTAGAAAAAATTAATATCTAACTGGAAGTTTAGCACAAATCCGCATGATTAATCAAGTAAACACTATGAAGTTAACCAATATCCGGCCCGAAATAACATTAAATACTCATAAAATACGGTTAATTGCCATTGTTTAGTGAATTGTCCATAAAAAAAATAACATCAATTACCAAAACTTAGGTAACTGATATTATTTTAGACTGATTAATGAGCCACATTCCCCGCAACGTTTAATGCATCCCACGTACGAGCAAATGGTGGCGCATAGACGAGGTCTAATAACCCTAGTTGTTCCGTCGTCATTTGGGCTTGAATCGCCGTTGCTAAAACGTCGACCCGCAAGACCGCCCCTTTGGCCCCAATCACTTGGCCGCCAATTAATACATGATTCTCTTTACGGTAAATTAATTTAACAGTAATCGCTGCTTGCCCTGGATAATAATCGGTTTGATTTTTATCATGAATCACAACGCTCTTATACTCAATGCCAGCCGTTTTAGCTTCCGCTTCAGTCAAACCAGTCCGACCCGCTTCCAAGGTCACCAATTGAACGCCCGCCGAATTTAACATGCCTGGCAATTGCGCACTCTGGCCACCTAAGTTGGTCCCGACAATCCGGCCTAACTTATTCGCGCCAGTCGCCAGTGGTGAATACATTGGTTGCCCCGTCACGCTATTGATGACCGTCGCGTTATCACCCGCCGCATAAACGTGGTTGATTGAGGTATGCCCTGATTGATCGACGATGATTGCGCCGTTGGCTAAGCGTTTCAACCGGTCATCATCGACGAATTGCGTGTTCGGCCGAATCCCAGTCGCCACAATCACTAAATCGGTGGCGTATTGCCCCTTGTCCGTAATCACCGTCTTGACTTGTGTGTCGCCGGCAAACCCTTGAACCGCTTCAGCTAGGTGTAAATCAATCCCGTTATCAACTAAATCTTGTGCCATGATGTCGGTTAACTCAGCATCAAAAGCCAATGGTAAAATCCGGTCTTCTAATTGAATTAATTGTACTTGCTTGCCAAGTCGGTGAAATTCTTCCGCAATTTCGAGACCGATAAAACCGGCTCCGATCACGGTCACCTTTTGGACAGCTTCAGATTGGCCCAGTGTCCGTAGCGTTTCACCGTCCGCTAAAGTCCGCAGATGATGAATGCCTTTTAAATCAGCATTCTTAAACGGTGGCATGATTGCCGTCGCCCCCGTCGCTAACATCAACTGATCATAATGTTCAGTTGAAACTTGTTGGGTGGTAAAGTTCAAAACCGTCACTGTTTGGGCATCGAAATCAACGGCCGTCACTTCATGTTCAAGTTGCACATCAATCCCTTGTTTGGCAAAAGCCGCCGGTGTCCGTGCAATCATTTGGTTAGCATCTTCAAAATACGCACCGACATAATAAGGTAACCCGCACGCCCCAAAGGAAACGTAATCCCGTTTTTCATACATTGTAATTTCTAAATCTGGATTCGTTCGTTTCGCTTTAGCCGCAGCACTCGTGCCCGCCGCCGTTGCGCCAATAATAATCGTCCGCATCTTAAAGACCTCCATTTTAATTAATTAAGCTAAATCATCTGATTCATCGGTTAAAGTCATATCATTAAACTTATCTTTATCTAATTTACCTAAGAAATGGGCTGATAAGACACCCGCTGTCATTGAACCATCTACGTTTAACGCTGTCCGACCCATATCGATTAAGGGTTCGATTGAAATTAACAAGCCCGCTAAACCGACTGGTAAATTCATCGATGATAACACGATTAACGCGGCAAAAGTTGCCCCGCCACCGACACCGGCAACGCCGAATGAACTGATTGCAACGATCAAGATTAATTTAACCAAGAAAGCCACACTCCATGGATTAATCCCAACGGTTGGTGCAATCATCACTGCCAACATCGCTGGATAAACACCCGCACAGCCGTTTTGACCGATTGAAGCGCCAAACGAAGCGGATAAGTTGGCAATCCCTTCTTCAACCCCTAAACGTTTCGTTTGAGTTTCGATGTTCATTGGAATCGAGCCCGCACTCGTTCTAGACGTAAACGCGAAGACTAACGTTGGTAAGACCTTTTTGAAATAGCTAACAGGATTCAATCCCGTCAACATAATCAATAAGAAATGGACAATAAACATAATGATTAACGCAACGTAGGAGGCAATCACAAACTTCCCGAGATTTAATATCCCTTGAACGTTGGTTTGTGCGACCGTCGTCGTCATTAACGCCAAAACCCCATAAGGTGTCATCCGTAAAATCAACGTAACCATGCGCATAATCACGGCGTATATGGCGTTGACAATCTTATTAAACATGTCAGCTTGTTCTGGTTTCTTGCGCCGTAATTGCAGGGCCGCGATTCCTAGAAATGCTGAGAAAATCACAACGGCTAACGTTGATGTTGGCCGTGAACCCGTCATATCCGCAAAGGGATTTTCAGGAATAAAGCTGACAATCTTTTCAGGGACGGTTTGGTCTTGGACATCCCCTAATTTGGCTTCCAATTCTTTCGAACGGGCTTTTTCAACCTGGCCCGATTGAATGGAGCTTGCGTTTAGATCGAAGACATTAGACGTTAATGCCCCCACCGTCGCGGCAATCAGCGTTGTGAATACTAAAATACCAATCACTAAACCGGCCATTTTACCCAAACCTTTTGACGAATCTAAATTCGTAATCGCTTGGATAATTGACACCATGACTAATGGCATGACGATCATCTTCAAGAATGACACGTAACCATTACCGACAATGCCGATCCAATCGGCCGTCTGTGTGACAACCGCCGAATCAGATTTAAAGACTAACTGTAAGAGGGCCCCGAATAAAATCCCGACGCCTAACGCAACGAATACCCGTTTACTAAATTTAACGTGCACGCGCGCCATCTTATTTAAAACAAACAACATGATTAACATAATGACAATGTTAATCACCACATATGCAATATTCATTTCTTAACCCCATTCCCATTTATGTACTTACTTATTGTAAACGAAAATTAATTATTTTGCATCCCATAACCGTCAAAGATGTCAATAAGTGACAAAATTGTTAGCTTACTTTCAGAAAATAGCCGTATTTAATCCAATTGCTCAACCAATCACTAATTAGTGACCCTCGTTAATTATAATTTAACCGCTTTCACTTGATAATGCAAGTTTTATTTTCCACAACTAAAAAGCACCTATCCAAAAGTTCTGAATAAGCGCTTTTCAGGGTTGCTTGCTCTATTAATCATCGAACAGTTCAGCAACCATTTTTATCATTAATCCGTTAAATCTTGACCATTGGTTTTAATTACTTTTTGGTACCAATAGAAGGAATCCTTCTTCGAACGGGCCAACGTCCCCGACCCGTCATCTTGTTTATCAACGTAGATGAAGCCGTAGCGTTTCGACATTTGACCCGTACCAGCTGAAACAAGATCAATACAGCCCCAAGGCGTGTAGCCCATTAAATCGACGCCGTCTTCAATCACCGCTTTTTTCATCTGCACAAGGTGTTTGCGCAAATAATCAACTCGGTATGAATCATGAATACTGCCGTCAGCTTCGACTTGATCAACCGCACCAAAACCATTTTCGACAATAAATTCAGGTAAATGATAATGATCATTGAACCAGTTCATCGCATACCGCAAGCCAACCGGATCAATTTGCCAACCCCATTCAGAGGCTTCGACGTACGGATTAGGCACTAAATCGTGTTCTTCATCATAGTGTAATTCGGCCGCACCGTTATCCTTAGTCGCAAAGGACATGTAATAACTAAACCCGATATAATCGACGGTCCCGGCCGCTAAATCGGCTAAATCAGCATCAGTAATATCTAAATTGTAATTTTGATTGGTCTGATATTGTAATAACCATTCTGGATACCGGCCGTGACAATGCACGTCGGCAAACCAATAACGGGTTTGCATGGCACGTTCAGCCTTCAAAACATCTTCTGGTTTAGCCGTCAGTGGATAGATTGGACACATCGCAATCATACAACCAATTTCAAAATCGGGATTAATTTGCTTGCCGATTTTAACCGCTTGAGCGCTCGCGACGAGTTCATAATGCGCAGCTTGATACATCACTTTTTCAGGATTTTCATCGGCCGTGATTTTTAACCCTGAATTCGTGAATAATGAAAATTGACTATGATAATTAGCTTGGTTGTTAATTTCATTGAAGGTCATCCAATACTTAACCTTATGTTGGTACCGTTTAAAGACCGTTTCGGCAAAATGTGTGAAGAAGCCGATCACCTGACGATTACGCCAGCCGCCATATTCGGTGACTAAGTGGTAAGGCATCTCGAAATGGGATAACGTGACGACTGGTTGAATGTCGTATTTGAGACATTCATCAAATAAATCATCATAAAACTGTAGCCCCGCTTCATTCGGTTCCGTTTCATCCCCGTTTGGGAAAATCCGAGTCCACGCAATCGACGTTCTGAAACTCTTGAAGCCCATTTCGGCAAATAGTTTAATATCCGCTGCATAACGATGATAAAAATCAATGCCTTCATGATTAGGATAGTTATAACCCGGTAATACGCCATCCGTGATTCCCCGTTGATGATCAACATCCCCAGCGGTCATCACATCGGATACACTGACCCCTTTACCATCTGCTTGCCATGCACCTTCTAGTTGATGAGCGGCAACCGCGCCACCCCATAAGAAATTTTTTCGCAATTGTCCCATAATCTGCTCTCCTTCTGCCTAAACGATTAATCTATTTGGTTGTTTGTTCCGTTTCAAAATTTAAATGATCTTGTTTCCGAATGAATGGTAGGTAAACAAAGAAGGTCATCACTAACATCAATGCTTGCCAAAGCGCTGTCTTCCAGCCACCGACTAATAATCCAGAAATGATAGGTGGCGTTGTCCAAGGTACTAATGTCCCTGGGAAGAGTGGAATTATCCCAATTCGTAATGCGGTCCACGTTAAAACAGCGGACAACATTGGCGTCAAGAAGAACGGCACCATCATGATTGGGTTCATGACGATTGGTGTTGCGAATAAAATAGGTTCATTAATATTGAAAATGGCTGGTGCTAATGATAATTTACCTAAATCTTTAAATTGAGCTGATTTCGCAAAGAAGGTCATGTAAACGACAATCCCAATTGTCATCCCAGCGCCTGTGACCGTCATAAATTGATCTAATAATTGTTGCGTGACAATGTGGCCACCATTAGCGAGTGTCAAAGCCCGACCAGAATCCAAAATCTTTTGGTTGGCTAAAGAATTAGCTTGCAACAATGGTCCCATAATCCCGCCGACGATGGTTGAACCATGCACCCCGAAGAACCATAAGAATGGCACTAAGAATGAAATGGCTAACATCCCGCCGAAGGAATCAGTAATCCCTTGAAGTGGTGATTGAATCACGTTGTAAATTGATTCGGTTAAGGTTGAGTTGGCTAGTTTATCAAATAAGATATAGACGACCAATGAACCACTAATCAAAACAGCGGCCGGAATCAATGCGGTAAATGAACCCGCAACGTTGGCTGGCACCTGTTCAGGTAACTTAATCCGAATGTCGCGTTTTAAGAAGGCTGAATAGATCCAACCAACCAATAAGCCAACTATAATCGCCGTGATCATCCCTTGACCGCCAAGCCAAGTCCGATCGATAAAACCGGTTTGTTGACCCATCATTTTCGCAGAGATGATAATCTTCCCAGAAGCTGCAGTAATCGCGGTACTAGGGCGTGTCACTAATAAGAAACAAACGATTGATAATAACCCTGCTGGGAACGGATCAAAGCCAGCATCTTGAACCCAGGAATAAGCAATCCCGGCAACGGCAATCAACGCCATGATGGCAAATGATGCGTTGTAGGCCACGTTCCAATAAGTGGTTAAGCCTGTTTTTGTCATCCAATCAGCCCAGCTTTGAACTGGGAGGTTGGCTAAAATTAAGAAAATTGAACCGACAATCGTAAATGGCATGACGTACAACATCCCATTTTTCAATGCGGTAATAGCTCTAGTCCCGACGAATTTCATAATCGGTGGCATTAATTTGGTATTAATCCATGTGTTCATACGATTCTTCCTTTCGAATAACCATTAATAAGTGCGTGTACTAACTACTATAGTAGGAATGCGCTTCCAATAAATAGTATATAGCGCCACGACTTACTTTGACTAGTCATTCGGGCGGAATAAAGAAATGCGTGTGCTAAAATAATTTGTCCCATAAATGGCACATGTTTCATCGACCCGTAATCTGCGCTTTAGTAAGCGCTGCCACTCGATGTGCTAATAATTCTAGAATAAAAACAACCGGAATTTGTGTCGTATTGTTCAATGAGCCGTTCTTTTCTTCCGGCATATAATACGGAATCACTAAATCGGCCAAGCTGGCTAACGTTGAATTAGCTTGATTCGTAATCGCTAGAACGCGCCCTTTGCCCATCTTGAACTGTTGAACTTGGCTAATCGTTTCCGTCGTCTCACCTGAAACCGACAAGACAATCAGTAACGCTTCATGAATGACAACTTCGTGCATCCCGAACGGCATAAACGGATCGGCAATGCTCAACGAGAAAACGCCAGCATTCGCTAAATAGCGCGAGCCATACTGCGCTAGAGCGCCACTCGTCCCAATGCCAAAGAAAAAGACCGCATTCGCGTTAACAATCATCTCAGTTGCTTGGCTGAGCAATTGCCGAAAACTATCATTATTCGTCTTCTTCAAAAAATCAGTGACCGGAATCAAAACATCGTAATCAGACGTCACGACCTGTTCAGTCGCCTGTCGTTCGCGCTTCAGTGCGTATTTAAATTCAGAAAAACCTTCGAAGTCTAATTTTTCACAGAACCGCAGAATCGTTGATGTTGAAACGTGCGCTTCCGTTGCTAATTTTCGAATCGTCATCTTTTCAACCAATTCCCGGTGAGCCAAAACGTAATTCAAAATCGTTAACTCTAACCCATTTAAACGTTGTACCTTTTCAAAATCAAACATTCGCATAACCGCCCTTCATCTACTCTTATAATATCAAATATGTCTCATTTTAGGACACAAAAAAAGACCTTTCCTGACGGAAAGATCTTTTTCGACAGTATTCCGAAGAATAAACACCTTGTGCTCCACAACACAGCGGGCGAAAACACCTTGCATACGGCAATTGATTAAATAAATAATCGTGGTGTCCTGTATCTTTGGGTCTCCTAGCTGCTTTCGCAGAATAGTTGCCTACCGAGACTTACTCGACTCATCGCATGTATTGAGTATACCACACGCTTCCGAGAACTTCAATGCCTTGTTATCCATTTTGGCGCAATCGCACGTTTCCGGGTTAAATCGGCTAAAATTTGCGCCAACATAAACCCAACTGCAATCGCACCCGCCACCATGACAACCGTGACACTTAACGAAACAGCCTGTTCATAATTACCCAAGACCAGATTACGAATTGCGCGATAAGCCGTGCCTCCAGGGACTAATGGCACCAATCCCGGAATATTATAAATGATGACTGGCATTTTTTTATACCGTGCTAAGATGCTCCCACAAATACCGACCGCCATCGCGCCTAACAGATTGCCCAACATACGGCCACTACCTAAATTAAATAACACCCAATAGACTTGCCAACCGACCATGCCGGCAATCCCACACCAAGCAAGCGCCCGGCGGGGTAAATTAATACAGATTCCAAAAGAGACGGTTGACGCGTAACTAAACGCCGCCTGCACGATAAATTGCAACCAATATGGCATATTTAAACCTCCGAGTTTTTCTAAATGACAAATCTAAAAATCAACGCGATACCGGTCCCAATTGCAAAAGCACTCAACAAAGCTTCCATGCCACGGACCATCCCTGATAATAAATGGCCCGCTAACATATCCCGAATTGAATTGGTAATCGCCACACCTGGTACTAACGGCATAACAGCGCCGATAATGATGTTATCTAAATCAACACCCAAATGATACTTTGTTAATAAGTAGGCCGTGATGCCGATGCTAAACGACCCTAGAAATTCACCGATAAACCGGATACTAGTCAACCGATTGACTTCAGAGAAGACGGCATAGCCGATTGCCCCGACGATCGCAGCTGGGATAAAATCCAACCAATCGTATTCGCCAGAAAAAACAATCATTAAAAAGGCTGAAACAGCCGCTGCCGCTAAAATTTGCATCCAAATTGGAAAATAAGGCGTATGCTGATCAATCTTTTTTAAGCGTATTGATAATTGATCCAGCGTGATCTCCTTTGTCGCAAACAGGCGAGAGGCCGTATTCACATTTTCAACTTTTTCTAAATTAATCGTGCGCACCGAAACCGGTCCTAACTGAACGTACGGCTGGTTTTCAATGCCGATAAATAACCCGGTTGGCGTCGTAAAGACCACGCTTTTTTGGATGCCAGCATTATACGCAATCCGGTTCATCGTATCTTCCACCCGATACATTTCCGAGCCACTCTCAATCATGATGCGCCCCGCCGTTAAACAGGTTTCTAGAATTTTATTTTTTTGTGCGATTTTCATTAAAAAACCTCTCTCAAAAAATTCTTTTTTCAATATCTTTATCATAACTTGTTTAAGCTGAAATGGAAACCATCTTTTCTCAGATAAAATAACAGAAAGTTTTGCGTCTATCCCTCGTTTATGATAATGTAATTAAGAAGCAACATTTATAGCACTCATTCGAATACGTACTGCGACAGCTACGTGATTAACGGGCTATTTTTTTGCACTTTTTCCAGTTTATTGAGGAGGTTACACATGCAATTTTCAAAAGCCAAAACCATCTGGCTATCCATTCTACTCGGTTCCCTAAGCGCCTTTGGACCACTATTAGTCGATATGTATTTACCGGCTTTCCCCACCCTACAGTCTGATTTTCAGACATCGGCTTCAATGGTCCAGCTTAGTCTGACCATGTGTCTAGCCGGTTTAGCCGTCGGTCCGATTTTTATCGGTGCCTGGAGCGATCGTGTTGGTCGCCGGCAACCCTTATTGATTGGCATGACCTTAGCCTTAGTCGCGTGTCTATTATCGCTACTGACCCACAACATCTGGATATTCTTCTTGCTCCGTTTCATTCAAGGCATCGCGAGCTCAGCCGGTCAAGTTGTGACTCGGGCAGTTGCGAAAGATTTATTCAGTGGTCGTCAACTCACTAAGTTTATCGCGTTACTGATGGCCATCAACGGTATTTTCCCAATCATCTCGCCATTAATTGGGAGTGCCTTGCTTAATTATATGTCGTGGCGTGGCATTTTTGGTTTTATCAGCGTCGTCGGTGCTTTACTACTACTTGGATTAATTTTTGGTTTTAAGGAAACCCACGTTGTTTCTGCTGAAGCACAAGCTGATATCAGTTTTAAAACTAACGTTAAAACAATTTTCAAGGATCACACCTTCATCTATTTCGTATTAATTCAAGGTTTGGTTTACGGTGCAATGTTCTGTTATATTTCAGGTTCTAGTTTTATGTTACAAAACGTCTTTAGCCTTTCAAAAGCCAGTTTTAGTATCATCTATGCCGTCAACGGTGCTGGTATTATCCTAATGGCCGAACTATCAGCCATCTTAATCCAACGTTTTACCGAATTACAACAACTGAAATTCGGGTTACTCGGCGGGTTACTTGGTAGCGTGTTTGTCCTATTAAGCCAAATTGGTCCTGATAAGCTTTGGTTAGCTTTAATCGGTTTGTTCCTAGTCGTATCAACGCTTGGTCTAATCAACGCGGTTGTGACCTCACTAGCATTACAACGACAAGGGCAACACGCCGGAATTGCTTCTTCGGTTTTAGGACTGGGTATGTACGTCTTCGGGATTTTCCTATCCCCATTGGTCGGCATTCTCGGCAGTCACACGTACGCACCACTCGCCATTCTAATCTTTGGTTGTGAAGTTGCCGCCTTAGTCCTCTATCATCGTGTTCGTCAATTATCGAACCACTAAAAAATCGCAGGGTTGAATTTAATCAACTTCTGCGATTTTTTTTAATAGGAAGTTTTTTAGTTTAGCCTTCGGAAAAGCCCCAGTGACTTTTTCCGTCGCCTTACCATTTTTGAAAATTAACAACGTTGGAACGGATTGAATGCCGTATTCTTCAGCTAGCGCCGGTTCTTTTTCAACATCGACCAAGCCTAATTTAAACGGTTCCGCTAACTCTGTATGCAACTCTGTGAGCATCGGCGTCATAATCTTACAAGGACTACACCAATCCGCCCAGAAGTCTAAGATCACTAATGGTTGATCTTGTACGAAGTGATTAATATTTTGTTGCGTGATTACTTGAGTCATAATTAGCACCCCTTTCCATGATAGATGGCTACGATTCTAATCTAATCTACAAAAAAAGGTCAAACCTTTCGGTCCGACCTTTTTGCTTT
>NZ_BAMJ01000010.1 GCF_000615805.1 Latilactobacillus fuchuensis DSM 14340 = JCM 11249 | reverse complement strand
CACCGTTTTTTTATTTTGGATAGAAAGTAGTGATTGTGATTAAAAAGGAACCGACATTAAATCGATCGATTGGTTTCACCGCCGCCTTATCCACTGTGATGGGCACCGTGATTGGCGCGGGGGTCTTCTTCAAAGCAGCGCCGGTCGCTGAAGTGACTGGTGCCACCGGTTTAAGCCTTTTAGCCTGGTTAATCGGGGGTTTAATTACCATTTGTGCCGGTTTAACCGTTGCTGAATTAGCGGCGGCGATTCCGGAAACCGGTGGGATGATGCGTTACATTGAACGGGCCTATGGCAGTGTCGCGGCCTTCTTACTAGGTTGGGCCGAAACGGTTGTTTATTTCCCAGCGAGCATCGCGGCGCTGGCGATTATTTTTGCAACGCAATGTTTGAATTTATTTGGGTGGTCAGCACAATGGCAGATTCCAATTGCGATTATCGTTGCCACCAGTTTAACGCTCTTGAATTTCTTGGGTGGTCGTGTCGGCGGCGCTTTTCAAGCGTTCACGATGGTTTTTAAATTGATTCCATTAGCCGTGATTATCATCTGGGGACTTTTACACACTCAGGCTGGCGCACCTCAAGTCTCGTTATTTAGCGTGACACCACACGGTCAGTCAAACAACGTTTTAGCCGCACTCGGCAACGGGGTACTCGCCACGTTATTTGCGTACGATGGTTGGATTCATGTCGCAATATTGCCGGTGAATTGCGCCAGCCGGAACGTGATTTACCGAAAGCGATTCTACTCGGATTATCGGGCACGATGGTTGTTTATTTATTGATTAACGCGGTTTTCTTATTAGTCTTACCACTGGGGCAGATTGCCGGCAATGGTAACGCAGCCGCTGACGTCGCCCAAGTCTTGTTTGGCCCGTTTGGTGGCAAAATTGTCACGGTCGGGATTCTCGTCTCGGTTTACGGTGCGATTAACGGTTACACGATGACCGGTATGCGAATTCCGTACGCAATGGCGCTCGACCAACGCTTACCGTTCAGTCGCCAACTCAAAAAACTATCGCGGACCGGGGTCCCCTTTATCTGTGGCCTGATTCAATTAGTGATTGCGATTGGGATGATTTTCGTCGGGGGCTTTAACACCTTGACCGACATGTTAATTTTTGTGATTTGGATTTTTTACGTGCTAACCTTTGTGGCGGTCATTATTTTACGCCATCGCGAACCGACGATGCCGCGGCCCTATCGGACGATTTTGTACCCGATTGTGCCGTTGATTGCCATTTTGGGCGGTATCTACATTGTGATCAACACGTTGATGACCCAAACGGTGTTAGCGTTGATTGGCTTAGGAATCACGTTGGCGGGCTTGCCGATTTACTATTATTTAGAGCGAAAATACCATTAGTGTGAAAATGAGCAATAGTGAGCAGTCATACATCAATTTAAAAATTGGTGTATGGCTGTTTTTATTTATTTGAAATTAAGGTTGCCTAGGCTGACCAACTTAAAACGCGATTGATGTAAAAATGGCTATTAATTAATATCGATTGGTATAAATGCTATAATTGTCATTAAGTTTCAATAATGGGCAGAGGGGTAAAACAGATGGCAACCTTAATGGATGTCGCTAAACTAGCGAATGTTTCAAAAATGACCGTTTCACGAGTGATTAATCATCCCGAACAAGTGACGGATGAACTTAAACAACTCGTGTACCAAGCGATGAACGAACTCGATTATCGGCCGAATATTATTGCCAAGGCGCTCGTCAGCAATAGTACCCGAATTATTAAGTTATGTATTTTAGAAGATATCGACGTGGTGGAACCCTACTATATGAATTTAATGGTCGGGATTGCCAAAGCGCTGGATGCCCACCAATATTCCTTACAACTCGTGACGCGGCGCAACATTGATATCGGGAATTGTGACGGCTACATCATCACCGGTTTGCGCCAACCCGATGTCGAATGGATCCAGAAGTTGACGAAACCGTTCGTTGTTTTTGGTGAGAACCGTTACGGTTTTGATTACGTCGACACCAATAATAAAAAAGGCATCCAGTTGATTGCGCAATTGGCGTTAGCCAAAGGGTACCAACACCTTGTCTATATTGGGATGAATAGCCAAGAATCGTTCGAGAAGTCGCGTGAAGCGGGTTATTTGCAACAGATGCAAGACAGTAAGTTGATTCCAGAAATGTATCATTTTAAAAATCATAGTCGGTTAACTGAAGTTTTTGTGGACGAACACTGGGCCCAATTCAACCGGAATACCGTTTTTGTGTGCGCGACAGATCGTTTAGCGATTGGCGTTGAACGGGCGATTGCTAAACGGGGCGGCAATATTCCGCAAGAGTATGGCATTACCGGTTTTGACGGCGTCTTTTTGAATCAAGTCGCCTCCCCTAAAATCACCACGATTAAACAGGCCGTGATTGAAATGGGCAGTGCTTGTGGCGAGAAAGTCTTGGATAAAATTAGCCAAAAGGACAGCCAAGGGTCGTTAATTTTTGAACCGCAGATTGAAATTGGTGGGACATTGCGCGTTTAAAAGAATGGCGATTAGTTAAACGGCGATACTAATTTAACGAGTAGACAGCGTAAAAAGCTGTTATCGGTAACAAATTGAAAACGATTGCAACGAGCCGATAAATGTTTAATACTGAAACTGTACTAGAAAACAAAACGATTAAAGTTCTAGGAGGAGTTCAAGATGAAGAATAGTTGGAAACGAGTTTGGCTCGGCGGTCTCGTGTTAGGAATATCGGCTGTTACTTTAGCAGGGTGTGGTAATAAGAGTAGTGATCAATCGACTAGTTCGGAAGCAAGTAGCTCGAAAGTGAAGGGCGACGTTAAGTTATGGGTTGATACTGACCATATTGCGGCGATTAAAGGGCAAGTGGCCAAATTCGAAAAAGCGAACCCTGATGTGAATGTCAAAGTTAAAGCGGGTTCTTCTGCGGATGCTTTGAAAGATGTTTCTAAAGATCCCGACAAAGCAGCGGATGTCTTTATGATGCCGCATGATCAAATTGGCCAAATGGCTGAAGCGGGTCTACTCTATCCAATTGGTAAGAAACAAGTTACAACGATTAAGAAGAACAATGTTGATTCTGCAGTTCAAGGGGTCACTTGGAAGAATAAAGTTTACGGCTATCCATACGGGATTGAATCACAAGTCCTTTACTATAATAAGAGTAAGTTATCTGCAAATGATGTTAAAACTTGGGACGGCTTAACGAAAGCCGGCAAGTTAGGAACCAATTTTGCTGAAAATGGGACTAATTACATTTTTGCACCATTGTTTATGAGTAATGGTGATGTCTTATACGGTCAAAACGGTGAAAATCTGGATGGCACTAATTTCAATAACCAAAAAGGGGTCGAAGTCCTTTCTTGGATTGCTAAACAAAAATCAAATCCAGGCGTCGTTCAAACCAACGCAGCGGCTTTAGCAAACCTTCAATCAGGCAAAATTGATGCCTTCTTATCAGGTCCTTGGTCTAAAAACGATGTTAAAAAGGCTTTAGGCGATAAGATGGGTGTGGCTGCTTACCCAACGGTCAATTTCGGTAGTGGCGACAAACAAATGAAGGCTTTCTTAGGCGTTAAGGTCTACGGCGTTAACCAACAAACGAAGTCACCATTAGCTGCAATGGCTTTGGCAGATTACCTCAGCAATGAAAAAACGCAAGAAGTTGAATTTAATAAAAACGGGGTTGTCCCATCTAATAAACAAGCACAACAAACCACTAAGGTTAAAACGGACGTGGTTGCTAAATCAGTCATGGAAATGTCAGATACGAAACATTCAGTTGTTATGCCTAAATTACCTGAAATGACAACTTTCTGGCCACCAATGGATTCATTAATTAACGATGTTTATAAAGGTAAAATCAAATCAACACAATATCAAGAAAAACTAGACAAATTTGTAACAGATAACGCTAAGAAGACCAAGTAATTTTTGCTTGAAATGAAAGAAAAGGTGCGATGATATGTTTAAAAAGGCATACAAGGAACAACATATACCATTTAGAACACTATTTAAAGACGGTGATTTTGCCACTAAATTAGCGTTTGTCGTCATGGGTGCTGCCAATTTAGCCAATCGCCAATTTGTAAAAGGGTTGCTATTTTTAGCGGCCGAAGTTGGCTTTCTTGCTTGGTTTGTGGGAAATGGAATCCACGCATTAGCAATGTTACAAACATTAGGCACTAAGAAACAAGGCTTGGTGTACAGCGCTGATTTAGGAATTGACGTGTTACAAAAGGGTGATAATTCAATGCTCCTGTTGCTATTCGGTATTTCAGCATTGTTGGTCTGCATTGTCATCATTATTTTATACATTGTTAATTTAAAAAGTGCACGGCATATCTATGAATTAAAGCAAGCTGGGGATCCAGTACCGACTTTAAAACAGGATTTAAATAGTCTAGTCAATGAACGATTCCACATGACATTGATGACCATTCCGCTATTAGGGGTATTGTTTTTTACAATCTTACCGTTACTGTATATGGTTTCAATTGCCTTTACAAACTATGATCACACGCATTTACCCCCTAAGAATTTATTCACTTGGGTCGGGTTAAAGAACTTTTCTAATGTGATTACGGGTGATATGGCTTCGACCTTCTTTCCAGTCTTAAGCTGGACGCTGATCTGGGCGATATTTGCGACAATCACTTGTTTCTTTTTTGGCATTATTTTAGCATTATTAATCAATACTAAAGGGATTCGGTTTAAGAAGATGTGGCGGACCATCTTTGTGGTCACGATCGCAGTCCCACAGTTTGTGTCATTGTTGACGATGCATAATTTATTAAACGATGCGGGTCCAATCAATGCGATTTTAAAGAACATGGGATTAATTACGCAGTCGATTCCGTTTTTAACCGATCCCACCTTAGCCAAAATATCGATTATCATGGTGAATATGTGGATTGGGATTCCGACGACGATGTTGATTTCAACTGGGATTATTCAAAATCTCGATCAGGAACAAATTGAAGCAGCCAGAATCGATGGGGCTAATAAATTCCAAATTTTTAGAGCCATTACGTTCCCGCAAATTCTATTTGTGATGATGCCCGCGTTAATTCAACAATTTATTGGGAACATCAATAACTTCAACGTCATTTACCTCTTAACGGGTGGTGGCCCATCAAATTCAAATTATTACGGTGCGGGTTCAACCGATCTATTGGTCACTTGGCTCTATAATTTGACGGTCAATACGATGGATTATAATTTAGCATCCGTCATCGGGATTTTGATCTTTATCTTATCAGCAGTCTTTAGTTTATGGGCTTACACCCGGACTAATTCTTATAAGGAGGCGTAAAAAATGGCAGCGCAAATGAAATCAAAAAATTATCGAGCAAAACAGAGAAATACGCGTTACCTGATTTACGCCATCCTAATTATCATGGCTGTGATTTGGTTATTCCCAATTGTCTGGATTGTTTTAACCAGTTTTAGAAAAGAAGGCGGCGCTTTTGTGCCGTACATCATGCCTAAAAGTTTCACGCTGTCGAATTATACAAAATTAATCGCTGATGCGACGGGGAGTTATCCGTTTGTCCGCTGGTTCTTAAATACGTTGTTTGTCGCAATTTGTAGTTGTATCTTATCAACATTCATCACGATTGCAATGGCGTATTCATTATCGCGACTACGGTTTAAACTCAGAAGACCCTTTTTAAAAGTTGCATTAGTATTGAATATGTTCCCCGGTTTCATGAGTATGATTGCCGTTTATTATATTTTGAAGGCACTCGATTTAACGCAAAGTCTATTTGCTTTAATTCTAATCTACTCAGCAGGTGCAGCGTTAGGCTTTTACGTCGCTAAGGGGTTCTTCGATACGATTCCAATGGCGTTAGATGAATCAGCGATGATTGATGGGGCCAATAAGTGGGAAATCTTTACGAAGATTACGATTCCCTTATCAAAACCAATCATTGTTTATACCGCTTTGATGGCCTTTATGGGGCCTTGGATGGATTTCATTTTTGCCAAGGTCATCATGGGCGATGACGTCAAGAACTATACGGTGGCCATCGGACTATATTCGATGATGAATAAAACCACCGCGAACTCCTTGTTCATGTCATTTACAGCGGGGTGTGTCCTGATTGCGATTCCAATTACGTTATTATTTATCTACATGCAGAAATATTATGTAGAAGGGATTACATCGGGTTCGGTTAAATAGTCAGAACAGTAATCTAAATAGAAAGGCTGTACAAACAATCAACTCGGTAAAACTTGAATTGGTTTGCTGTACAGCTTTTTTAATTGAAAAATTTAAAACAAGGATGGTTATTTTAATGAATACAGCAGCAATTTATCATCGCCCGGATAGTGAATTTGCTTATCTCTATCAGGCCGGTGTCATGCATCTACGGTTACGAACAGCCCATGCGGATATTGCCAAAGTCAGCTTATTGGCCGGTGATCCCTATTTAATGGACAGTGAAAAATGGGACCAAAAACCGGTGGCGATGCACCGGGGCTTATCAACGGATTTATATGATTTTTGGACGGCGGAAGTCACCACCACCCATAATCGGTTGGCGTATGGTTTCCAAATTACCGGCGTCGATGGCACCCAGATCTTCTACGGCGACCAAGGTTGTTATCCAGTAGCACAAGCTAAGAAAAGTTATTTTAAAATGCCTTATCTACACGAAATCGATCGCTTTAAGGCGCCAGAATGGGTTAAGCAAACGGTTTGGTATCAAATATTCCCAGAACGATTTGCCAATGGGGATCCCAGCAACGATCCGGAAGGCAGTTTACCCTGGTCAGCCCAATCACCTAAGGCCCAAGATTTCTATGGTGGCGACTTACAAGGGGTGCTGGACCATCTAGACGATTTAGTGGATTTAGGCATCAATGGCTTGTATTTCTGCCCGATTTTTAAGGCCCATTCAAACCATAAATACGACACAATTGATTATTTAGAAATTGATCCTAGTTTTGGCGACAAAGCGTTATTCCGTAAGTTAGTCGCTGAATGTCATCAACGCGGGATTAAGGTTATGTTGGATGCGGTGTTCAATCATTTGGGTGATCAATCACCACAATGGCAAGACGTGTTGCAAAAAGGGGCCGCTTCACAATACGCGGATTGGTTCCACATTCATGAATTTCCAGTGAGCTACCAAGCCGGTCGTAATTTTGAAGATGCGACTGATTTGACTTACGAAGTTTTCGCAACGACGCCCCACATGCCGAAATTAAATACGGCCAATCCCGAAGTACAGGATTATCTCTTAAAAGTGGCGCGTTACTGGATTGAAGAATTTGATATTGATGCGTGGCGGTTAGATGTTGCCAACGAAGTCGATCATCATTTCTGGAAAAATTTCGCCAAGTCTGCGACGCCGCGAAGCCTGATTTTTACATTCTAGGCGAAATTTGGCATTCTTCTCAAAGCTGGTTAAATGGGGATGAATTTAGCGCCGTAATGAACTATGCCTATACGGATGCGATTCTAGACTATTTCGTTAAAAAGGAAATCCCACTCAATAAGATGGTTTCTGAACTCAATAACCAATTGATGTTATACCGGGATCAAACCAATCAAGTTCAATTTAACGTTTTAGATTCGCATGACACGGCCCGTCTGTTGACCGCAGCGCAAGGTAATCGCGATTTAATGCGCCAAGTCATGGCCTTCACGTATCTCCAACCAGGTGTGCCTTGTTTGTATTATGGTGATGAATACGGGATGACTGGGGGCAATGATCCGGATTGCCGGAAGTGTCTCGTTTGGGATGCGGATCAACAAGATTTAGAACTCTATCAGTTTGTTAAAGCTTTGATCGCTGTTCGGAAACAGTACCAACCGATTTTATCGGAAGGCCAACTGAAATGGTCGATTAAAGAGAGCGCACCAGATGTGCTAAAAATGACGAGAATTTTAGGTAACAAAAAGTTGACGGCGATTTTTAACACGGGACAAACAACGGTTAGTTTAACGCAAACCCAACCCGTTATTTTAAGTCAGCAGATAACGCTTCAAGAGCAACAAGTTCAAATGGCACCGAACGGCTTTATTCTATATTAAAGAGGAGATTGATTATGCAACAATATTGGTGGCAATCAACCGTCGTTTACCAAGTTTATCCGCGGAGTTTTAACGATACTAATCGGGATGGGATTGGTGATTTGCCGGGAATTATTGAAAAATTAGATTATTTACAGGAATTGGGGATTGGCGCAATCTGGTTATCGCCCGTTTATCAATCACCTAATGAAGATAACGGTTATGATATTTCAGATTATCAAGCAGTCATGGCCGAATTTGGTGATATGGCTGATTTAGAACGGCTGATTGCTGAAGCTAAGCAGCGCGGAATCCGGATTATCATGGATTTAGTGGTCAATCATACCTCGGATGAACACGGTTGGTTTGTCGAAGCGCGGCAATCGAAAGCTAATCCGTATCGGGATTATTATGTGTGGGCGGATCCGGCAGCCGATGGCGGTGTGCCGAATCAATTGCAATCGACTTTTTCTGGTTCAGCCTGGCAATATGACGACACTAGCCAACAATATTATTTACACTTATTTAGTCAGAAACAACCCGATTTAAACTGGCAGAATCCGCAGATGCGCCAAGCGATTTACGACATGATGAATTTCTGGATTGATAAAGGAATCGGTGGTTTTCGCTTAGACGTGATTGATTTAATCGGCAAACAACCAGCACAAGGCATTACCGGTAATGGGCCGGAATTACATCATTATTTGCAAGAGATGAATCAAGCCACTTTTGGTAATCGGGACTTATTGACGGTTGGCGAGACTTGGGGCGCGACCCCGGCCATTGCAAAACTGTATTCGGCGCCGGAACGTCACGAATTATCAATGGTTTTTCAATTCGAACACGTTGGCTTAGACGAACAACCTGGCAAATCTAAATGGGATTTACAGGCGTTACGCATTAGTGAGTTGAAACGGGTTTTTGCTAAATGGCAAACTGAATTAGGCGACCAAGGTTGGAATTCGTTATTTTGGAATAACCACGATTTACCGCGCATTATTTCGCGTTGGGGTAATGATGGTCAGTATCGTGTTAAAAGTGGTAAGATGCTTGCGATTCTATTACACATGCTTAAAGGGACACCATATATTTATCAAGGTGAAGAAATTGGCATGACGAATCGGGTGGTGCATGATATTAGTGAAGTTGCGGATGTCGAAAGTCGGCGGATGTATGCTGAACGTCTAGCAAACGGCTATTCGCCGGCCGATATTTTGCATTCAATTAATGTTAAAGGCCGCGATAACGCGCGGACGCCGATGCAATGGGATGCGACTGAGCAAGCCGGTTTTACAACCGGTCAACCTTGGTTAGCGGTTAATCCTAATTATGCGACGATCAACGTGGCGGCCGCTTTGGTGGATCCCGATTCACTCTTTTATACTTATCAAAAATTAATTCGGTTACGCCAAAATAATCCAATTATGGTGTGGGGCAGTTTTGAATTATTAGCGACCGCGGAGTCGGTTTTTGCGTACAAACGTCGTTATCAAAATGAAACCTGGTTAGTCGTCAATAATTTTTCAAACGAACCGCAACAGATTGATTTACCGGCCGAAAAAGTCGAAACGGTGATTATTCAAAATGACGAGACTGAACTGACTTCGTTGGCCAATTTGCAATTGACGCTTGGCAATCCTTCGTGGTAAAGGTGGCTGAATCAGATGACAACTAAATGGTGGCAAAATGCTGTCGGGTATCAAATTTATCCGCGGAGTTTCAACGATTCTAACGGCGATGGGATTGGTGATATTTCTGGGATTATCGAAAAGTTACCGTATCTTAAATCATTGGGCATCGATTTTATCTGGATTAATCCGATTTACCAATCGCCGAATGTTGATAATGGTTACGATATTTCAGATTATCAAGCGATTCAACCGAATTTGGGACGCTGGCGGATTTCAAAACGCTTTTGCAAGCGGCTCACGCAATTGGGATCAAAGTGATTCTAGATTTAGTCGTTAATCACACCAGTGACCAGCACCCGTGGTTTATCGAAAGTCAAAAATCCAAGGATAATCCGTATCGCGACTATTATTTATGGGCCGACGCGACCCCGGAGAAAATGCCGAATAATTGGCAAAGTTTCTTTGGGGGATCAACCTGGACTTACGATGCGCAAACCAAACAGGCTTATTTCCACGTTTTCGCCAAAGAACAACCCGATTTAAATTGGCGAAATCCCGCAGTCCGCCAAGCGATTTACCAGATGATTCGGTGGTGGTTAGACCTTGGGATTGATGGTTTCCGGTTAGACGCCATCAGTCACATTCAAAAGGCGCCGTGGGATTTCAAGATTCGCGATAATCCGTGGGCGCCGTTTATGAACGTGGCCGGCATCGAAGTTTATATGGCCGAATTACGGGATTTGTTTAATGAATATCAGATTATGACCGTTGGTGAAGCCAGTGGGGTCACGAGTAAAAAGGCGGTCAGTTGGACGGATCCGGCGCAGGCCGGCTATCTGAATATGATTTTTGAGCTTGAACACAATGTCCGGCAAGCCGATACGGGCCAACCGCGCTTAGATGTATTAGGCCTTAAAAAGGTCTTGGCCCGGTGGCAGACTGATTTAGGCCAGCATGGTTGGAATGCGCTGTATGTCGAGAATCATGATAATCCACGAATTAACAGCATACTGGGCGACGAAACGGCTAAATCAGCCAAAGCGATTGCTTTGATGTATCTCGGGTTGAAAGGGACGCCGTTTATTTATCAAGGTCAGGAATTAGGCATGACCAATTTCCCGTTTACCAGTATTGAACAAGTCGATGCTGAAGAACTACGGCGGCAATATACAGCGCTAGTCAGCCAACAGGTAGCGCCCAGTGTGGCGCTTGCACAACTGACGCGTTGGAGTCGCGATCATTCGCGAACACCTATGCAGTGGACTGCAGCGGCTAATGGGGGCTTTACTACCGGGCAACCTTGGCTAGTGGTTAATCAGAACATACAAACGATTAATGCGACGGCGGCCGTTCAAAATCCGCAATCGCCTTGGCATTTCTATCAGCAATTGATTGCCATTCGCCATCAAGAAGGCGCTTTGATCGACGGTGATTTTGAACTATTGTTGAAAAATGACCCGACCGTCTTTGCGTATGTCCGCCGTGCACAGCAACAAACATGCTTAGTGCTTGTTAATTTAAGTTCACAAGCTAAAACCATCACGTTACCCCGCCGTGTCTGGCAACAGGACTGGCAATGTCGCTTGAGTAATACGACCTCTCAAACAATCACCCAACGCTTTAGACTCGCCGCTTATGATGCCTATCTATTTGAACAAAAGTGACAACGACCAAGCGGTGACTGTTGGCACGTTATCAATTGCCTATCAAGTTAAAAAAGTCGTTTATCCAGAAAACTGAGGATAGACGATTTTTTGATTTGAACGGCAATTGATGAGTTCTGTCACAGCCCCGTTTTTAATTAACGGTTCGTTATAATCTGTTATCGGTAACAAGATGAAAGCGATTGCTAAAATGGAATCGATAGCGAATAATAAAAGATATCAAGAGCAATTATTTTAAATAGTAGTCAAGTTGATTTAGCTTTTGAAATGTCCAAAGCACACTACTTCGATGTTGAAACTGGCATCACAATTATTTAAGTCAATTATGTAAATGGAGTGTATTTTAGATGAAGAGAATATTTGAAGCACAACCGTGGCAGATTGTGACACATGAATTTAAACCGGCTGATAAACGCCTCCAGGAATCGATGACGAGTCTGGGCAACGGTTATATGGGGATGCGTGGCTTTTTTGAAGAAGATTACTCGGGCGACAGCTTACCCGGTATCTATTTGGGTGGCGTTTGGTACCCCGATAAGACGCGCGTTGGTTGGTGGAAGAATGGTTATCCGGAATATTTCGGGAAAGTCATCAACGCGATTAATTTTATTAAAATGAATTTCATCATTAACGGTGAAAAACTCGATTTGGCCACTGATCGATTTGACCAATTCGAATTGAATCTCGATTTAAAGACGGCGACCTTAACCCGTTCATTCGTGGTGACTAAAGGGGCTGCTAAAGTACAATTCAAGTTCGAGCGGTTCTTAAGCGTTGCACAAAAAGAATTGTCGTTGCAACGAGTAACGTTCCAGAATTTGGGTCAGCAAACCGTTGACGTGACCGTGATTTCGGCGGTCGATAGTAACGTTCAAAATGAAGATGCGAATTACGATGAACACTTCTGGGAAGTTTTGGCGATTACGCCGGACCATTTAATCGCGCAAACTAAGGCCAATCAATTTGGCACGCCGCAATTTATGACTGGAATGCAAGTCGCCCACGTGACGACGTTAGCCCAAGTGGCTGAAACAACTACGGCGACCGAGATTCAACAGACCTTCGTGGCGCATTTGAAACCACAAGCGCAAGCCACGATTGAAAAACGGGTGGTGGTCGTGACATCACGCGATTATGCCGACCAAGCCGCGTTAACGACGGCGATGACCCAATTGATGGCTAAAGTCGCGCCACAATCGTACGCAGATTTATTGGCGGCCCACCAAGCCATCTGGGCGGAGCGTTGGGCACAATCGGATGTTCAAATCGACGGCGATGTGTTGGCGCAACAAGGGATGCGGTTTAATTTATTCGGGCTTTTCACCACCTATTATGGGGATGATGCCCGGTTAAACTTTGGTCCCAAAGGCTTCACCGGTGAAAAATACGGTGGCGCGACTTATTGGGATACCGAAGCATTCTGTGTGCCGGTTTACCTTGGTATTACGAAACCGGAAATCACGAAGAATCTATTATTGTACCGCTACAAACAATTAGATGGGGCCTTCGTCAATGCCAAGCAACAAGGTTCGAAAGGCGCGTTGTACCCAATGGTCACGTTTAACGGGATTGAATGCCACAACGAATGGGAAATCACGTTTGAAGAAATTCATCGTAATAGCGATGTTGCTTTTGCGATTTATAATTACACGCGCTATACCGGCGAGACCGATTACGTGTTGCATGAAGGTAGCGAAGTCTTAACCGAAATCGCCCGTTTCTGGGCCGACCGCGTTCATTATAGTCAACGCAAGGGTCAATACATGATTCACGGGGTGACGGGTCCGGACGAATATGAAAATAATGTCGACAATAATTGGTACACCAATTATTTAGCACGTTGGACACTTGAATATACGTTGGAAATGACGGCGCAAGTCGCCCCCGAACAAGCAGCCAAATTGGCCATTTCGGAAGCAGAACGGGCGCATTGGCAAGCAATTGTCGATCAAATGTATTTGCCTTACGATACCGAACTGGGGATTTTTGAACAACACGACGGTTTCTTGGACAAGGATTTAACGCCGGCTAGCGAAATTCCAGCGGATCAACGGCCGATTAATCAAAACTGGTCGTGGGATAAAATTTTACGGTCACCGTACATTAAACAAGGCGACGTGATTCAAGGTATTTGGAACTTTATCGATGATTTTTCAGAAGCCGAAAAGAAACGTAACTTTGATTTCTACGAACCGTTAACGGTTCACGAATCAAGTTTATCACCTGCGGTTTATTCGATTATTGCCGCTGATTTGAACTACGAAGACAAGGCCGTTGAACTTTACGAACGAACGGCCCGCCTAGATTTAGATAATTACAACAATGATACCGAAGATGGTTTGCACATCACTGCGATGACCGGTGGCTGGTTAGCGATTGTTCACGGCTTTGCTGGCATGCGGGTTCACGACGATGGCACGTTGAGTTACAAACCATTCCTACCGAAGAAATGGCAACGTTATTCGTTCCGCCAAGTTTTCCGTGGCCGGATTATTGAAATCACCGTTGATCAAAACGGGACGCAAGTGAAATTGATTGAAGGTCAACCGTTGACGATTGAACTCAACGGTCGCCAACAGTTATTAAATTAAGTAGGCTGAAAGGGGCGCAATGATGCCTAAATTTGAAACGATTAAAGGGGTTTTATTCGATTTGGACGGTGTGATCACCGACACGTCGGTTTACCATGAACAAGCGTGGCACGAACTAGCAGATCAGTTGCAGATTGACTGGCAACCGGCGTTTGCGGAACAGTTAAAAGGGGTTAGCCGTGAAGCATCTCTAGCCGTATTGTTGAACGCGACTGGTCATCCGAATGATTATTCTGCTGAACAAAAAGCGCAGTTTGCGACTGAGAAAAACGACCGCTATTTGGCCTTGTTGCAACAGTTAAGTCCGGCAGCAATCGCCCCCGGCATGACGGCATTCTTAACGGCATTAAAGGCGCAAAATTATCGAATCGGGTTAGCTTCAGCTTCTAAAAATGCGCCGTTTGTATTAGAACGGTTGGGTCTCAGCGACTATTTCCAAGCACGGGTCGATCCCGCGACGTTGCGTAAGGGCAAACCAGATCCCGAAATTTTTAGCCGTTGTGTTGCATTATTGGGGCTACAACCCGCTGAATGTCTTGGCATTGAAGACGCGCAAGCGGGGATTCAAGCGATTAACGCGTCCGGTGCAGTCTCAGTTGGGATTGGGGCCAAAGACGTGTTAGCGGCGGCTCAAATTCGTTTTGAGACGACAGCTGAATTAACGTTGGCAAATATTCGACAACAATTAAAGTAAAAAAAGGATTCGACTAAAATAAGTCGAATCCTTTTTGATTTAGGCAACACGTTTGCGTTGGTATTTCGCAATTAACGGTAAGATGACGCCTAAGCCCATTAAGGCGGCTGAGACGACCACGTTTAAGATTAATTCGTGG
Organism: Latilactobacillus fuchuensis DSM 14340 = JCM 11249; assembly: GCF_000615805.1. Classification (GTDB taxonomy): domain Bacteria; phylum Bacillota; class Bacilli; order Lactobacillales; family Lactobacillaceae; genus Latilactobacillus; species Latilactobacillus fuchuensis. The sequence goes on along the minus strand of NZ_BAMJ01000010.1, from coordinate 45,027 downwards.
GTGTATTTAGACGTCCCCGGTGTCGCGTCTTGGGGGAAGATACTGAAGATGGTCCCCAAAGCGGTAATTAACAGACACCAGAACCCGACGATGATCGCCCACGGTTTATTTTTGATGTAGGTGTATTCAGACGGGAACTTCTCGGGATTGAAACGGACCCGTAAGAATGCGACGAAGATGAAACAGGTGACAAACGGTGAGACAATCCCGTTGATATTCAATAACCAATTGAAAATATCGTTGATACCGGGTAAGAAGGCACTTGAGGCCAGGACGAAGGTACAAATGCCAGTCGTCAGCCAGTAGCCGTTGATTGGCAGGCCTTGTTTGTTAGTTTTGGTTAAAGCTTTCGGTAAAAACTTCTTCGCAGTATCGGATAAGAAAATCCGGGTACCACCGTCTAATAACATGGCGAGTTGGGCACCCATGTAAATCGCTTGAGTCACGGCAAATGTGTAGAGCAGGATTTTGCCCATATGGAATTGTTTGCCCAACGCTAGGAAGGCGTAATAGGAACCATTCATTTTCAAATCGTTGGGTAAATGGTTGGCATCGAAGAAGACGCCAATCGCAAAGGAGCCGAAAATGGTCAGAAAGGCGGTCATTAACGCTAAGGCCATCATGGCTTTTGGAAAGTCCTTTTTACCATCCTTCATTTCGCTGACGTACGGTGCGACTAATTCGGCGCCGTTCATCGCGAAAATTAATAACCCGATGGTTGAGAAATAATGTAAATCAAACTTCGGAATAAAGGTGTGCAAGTTCATCGGTTGTGTCGCGATGTGCGCGCCGTTGAACAAACCGGCAAAGGTCATGATGACAAATAGCATCGTCATGATGAACATCGCGCCACCCCCGACAATGCTGAGAACTTGCAGCGATGCGGTGAATTTATGTTGAAAAAAGATGAATAGGATCGTAATCGCAGCGGTTAGTAACGCGAAACTCGCCCGCGATAAATGGTCTTCCAGATTGCCGTTACCGGTAATGATCCAGAAAAACGAAACAACCATCGAATTAGCGACATCCACTAAGTAAGGGAGACTGGCGACCCAGTAACACCAAGCGGTCAGGTAACCCCAAACGTCGCCACTGGTATGGCGCATCCAAGAGGAAAGCCCGCCACCATCTTCGCTGAAAGCCGAACCGAGATGACCGACCATCAATTCATAGGGTAAGACATAGGCGAATAATAGCACGATCCAAGAGAATACGACGGCCATGCCTTGATTTTGGAAATTATAAATAATATCGTCAAAACCAATTACGGTGACAAAATCCATTAGAGCTAAGACTTGCCACGTAATGTATTTCTTTTTGGGTTCAATTTCATCCATGATAGAAAGACTCCTTTTTTCTGAAAACTTAACAGTTTTTAATTATAATCAAAGCGACTAGAGATGACAAAACATTTCGAATGTTTCACATGAAATTTTAAAAGTCGCCAGACGGAACTTACAAACTTGTCATTTGAATCTCATAAACTGTCATTTAAATAGCGGGCGCTTGCGTTTGTTTTTCAGTACAATTAGGTTATAAATTAAATTTGGAGGCATTTGTGATGGATACACCAATCGTAGTCAGTGTCAAAGATGTTCAAAAAACGTACGGTAAACCGAATGAAAAACAGTATACCGCATTAAAAAATATTTCGTTTGAGGTCGAACGCGGCGAATTTGTCGGCATCATGGGCGCTTCAGGTTCAGGTAAAACGACCCTATTAAACATTCTATCAACCCTTGATCGACCAACAACCGGCCAAGTCGCAATCAACGGCCAAGCCATCGATCATTTAAAGGGCAACGCTTTGGCTGATTTCCGCGCCAAAGAAATTGGTTTTATGTTCCAAGATTTCAACTTACTTGAAAACTTAACGGCTTATGAAAACATGGCCTTACCATTAACGCTCCAAAATGTCAGCAGCAAAAAGATTAAAGTGGCCGTGACTAAAATCGCACAGACGCTGTCAATCGACCATATCTTAGATCACTATCCGACGGAATTATCCGGCGGCCAAAAGCAACGGGTCGCCGCTGCTCGGGCGCTTGTTCATAATCCAGCGATTCTATTCGGCGATGAACCGACTGGCGCACTCGATTCAACGAGTGCCAAAGAATTATTGGATACCATGGCCGAACTCAACGAAGAACAACGTGTATCAATTCTCTTGGTAACGCATGATCCTTTGTCGGCCAGTTATTGTCAACGCATCTTGTTCATCAAAGATGGTCAAATCGGTCAAGAATTAGTGCATGGTGATAAGAGTCGCGAAGCCTTTTATCAAGAAATTCTAGGTGTCTTAGGGACATTTAATCAATAAGGGGGCGACTTGCGATGTTATGGAAATTATCATTAACCGGAATCAAAGGACGCTTTAAAGATTATTTCGTTCTATTCTCTGGGCTGATTATGGCCAGCGCTATTTTTTACATGTTTGAAGCGATGGCGATGAATAAGGACTTTGTGTCCGGAAATTCACCCGTTGGTATGGCGGCGATTATTTTTCAAATCGGTTCAGTCTTGCTAGGGATGATTGCCTTAGTGTACGTGATGTACGCGAATAGTTTCTTGATGACTATGCGTCGGCGTGATTACGGGATGTTTATGATGCTCGGGCTAAGGGCCGTAAGATTGCGCAATTAATTGCGACCGAAACGATTGTGATTGGCACATTGGCAACCCTTGTTGGAACGGTGCTTGGGGTTGGTTTAACCCAAGTTGTCAGTCAATTTTTAATTAAACGGTTAGATGCTGTTGTGACCCATTTCTCACCACTTTATTGGCCAGCCGTCTTAGTGACACTCGTTTTCTTCATTGTCTTATTTATTATCGCTGCGGTCGTCAATCAATTCCAACTATTGAAGACGCCAGTTTTGCGGTTATTACATGATGATCAACAACCTAATCGAGTGCGCAATAATCCGTGGTGGACAGCGATTCAAATCATTTTAGGCCTCAGTTTTATTGCGATTGGCTATTTAATGATGATTAAATTTGCCAGCTTCTTATTGCCGGGATTAGTTGTGGCGTTATTCACGATTACCTCTGGGACCTACATGCTCTTTAACGCCTTCTTTGGTTGGTTAATCAAAATGTTGAAGAAGAGTAGCTGGTTAACCAATCGCGGGTTGAACAATTTTACATTAGCCCAACTTGGTTTTCGGATTAAAGACTATACCAGAATATTAGCGTTAGTGGCGATGTTATTCGCTTTAGCATTGGGCTCGATTACCGTTGGGATTGGCTATCAAAGTGAGATTCCAAAGATGGCCTCAGCCACCAGCGCCTACGACGTCGTTTTGAATCAACCCACCAAGGCTGCGCAAAAGAAAGCGGCTCAGTTGACGGGGATTGAAGTTCAAGCGACTTATCACACCAAAGAAATTGGTCAAACGATTTATTATCAACAAGCTGAATTCGTTGAAGAACCCTTGTTGAAACAGGTCTACTCTAAATCGAACGGTGGCTTATCGATGAAGTTACCTAAGACTGAAGAGATGAGTATCGCTGAATTAACAAAACAAATTGGCGACGGTTATACGGTTCGGAGTTTACAAGTACCGGATCAATTCGCGAAACAAGCGAAATTGGTTTCAGAAACGACCTTCGACCAATTACAAGGAACGACTAAAACGGTTCAAGTTTACCGAGTGGCTGATTTTGCCGCGAACTTACCATTGATTAAACAGTTAGATCGATTACAAATTGCGGCTAATCCTAGTTTGCAAAAAAATCCAGAATTAAACAGTGGTAAATATGCGGGTTATACGATGCTCAACGGACTCTTCAGCGGCTTTGAATTCATGGGCTTCTTCCTCGGGATTGCCTTCTTAGCGATGTTAGCGAGTTGCTTAATGTTCAAAATTCTTTCCGGTGCTGCTAGCGACGTTAAACGGTATACCATGTTGGATAAAATTGGGACGCGTCAAGGATTATTGCGCCAATCAATTGCCAAAGAAATTGGGGTTTTATTCCTTTTACCAGGAATTGTCGGTGTGATTCACGTGTTATTTGGATTACAACTCTTTAAGACCATCATGCTCGATCCATACCATAATCTATGGTTACCGTTTGGGATTTTCATTGTTTTGTACGGTTTGTATTACGTATTAACCACTTGGTTGTACCAAGGGATTGTTTTGAAGAAGCAAGATTAAATCTATATAAAAAAGCTCAGCAAACGCCGCGATTGGGCAATTTGCTGAGCTTTTTGGACTTTAGAGGGTTGTTTCGTTGTAAGTCAGAACATCAACGCCTTCATCGGTCAAGACGATTTTAGTGATGCTCCCATTCATCGGGCTAACGCTGACATCGAATTGGCCTTGACCAAATTTACCGACGATGCTGCGAATGGTCGTGCCATGACTGACCATCAGAACTTTGTCGCCATCGGTACATTCAGCTCGGAGTTGTTTAAAGCCTTTACCAAGCCGCGCCCAATATTCAACGGCGTTTTCAGCATCGTGAAACGGATCAGCAGCCTTCATAAAGTCTTTAGAAGCATCGAGCGAGTATTTGGTAATAATTTCTTTAAAAGTTTGGGCATCATGACTAGCACCAGTCATGTACCAAGCCTTATGGGAATCTTCACCTTCAAAATAACCGTAAAATTCTTCACGGAAATGGAGGGTAATCGTGTAAGGGGTATCTAAATAGAAGCTTTTGCCTAAAATGATGCGGGCAGTGTCCATCGCTCGACTACGATCACTTGAGTAAGCTTGGGCAAAATTGATTTTAGACAGTTCTTTACCGGCTAATTCAGCATCGGCAATGCCTTTAGGCGTTAATGGACTATCCGACCAACCTTGCATCCGGTTATACCGGTTAAAAAAAGTTTGGCCATGACGGACTAAATAAACAGTAATACGTTTCATATAACGACCTCCAACTAAATTAGTTATTAACCCTATTTTAGCATAGATAGCGCTTTAATATTAGCGGAAATTAAGAGAATTGAAGGGATGTGGGGTAATTGGTATAGCTAATAAGCAATATCGTAGAAAAATATTTCCATAATTTGATATAGAAGGTGGTTAATCATCCTTTTAATTTAACTGAAAATATGCTACTTTATTAATTAAATCAATAATATTCGATTATTAAATATTTGATATAGATGAGGGATTAGAGAAGATGATACAAGTTGAAAATGAACAGCAATCATTTGAAGAATGGTACATTCAAGTGATCCGAATTTACCATGCAATTAATCAATTAACGGAAAGCTATGGATTGAATTACGAACAGTATTTAATTTTGAAGAAAGTCTCCCAGGATAGCGCAATTGAAGTGATGAAGTTAGCGCAGATTTTGGCGGTCAGTAATCCGGCTATTTCACGCAAGGTGAACGTTTTATATGGCAAGAAACTGATTACTAAGGAACGCAAAGACGAGTCCGATCAACGGAAAGTTTTTATTGCGTTGAGTGAAACCGGTCAGCAGGTCACCCAGCAATTAACCGCACAATTAGACGAGCTGTTGCGGGCTTACCAACAGCAACATCACACGGATTTAGGCCAATTATTCGATGAAACGAAGCAATTAGAAAGCTTTTTGGCAAAAGAAATCCAAAAGATGGACTAGGTCAGGTCGTTCTGATCAACAATTGTATACTAAAAAACCACTTCAACAACCGGCTAGTTCCGGCGGGTGAAGTGGTTTTTTTGTTGGAATAACTTCCGCTTAATCTAAAATAGCGTATTATGACTGAAAATCGTCATAATACGCTATTTTTATTAATGCTCAGTTGCTACCCGCAACGAAAAGCACTCTTAATTAAAACGTGCTTCTCGAGTAGTCTTTTCCGGTTAACTACAAAACAGGCATTATGGGTTAAGAACGCTCCCATAATGCCTGTTTTTAGGTTAATCCTCAAAGCCTGAGCAACTCGAGTCAGCACTCTAGACGTGCTTCCCAGCCAGCTTCTTCCGGCTAGCTACAAATGGCGAATCATGACTAAAATCGTCATAATTCGCCATTTTAGGCTATACTCAGAAGCTAAACGGCTGAGTCAGCACTCTTAATCTTTGAAATTATTACCTTCAACATCCTTGATGAAGGTCTTCAAGTGATCGAAGTAGACTGGTGCGTTGTCGATCATATGATGATGGCCACCGTTTGGTGTTGTGACCAAACGTGAGTGTGGAATCTTTTCAGCCATGATTTTAGCAGTCGCAATTGGCATTGTTTCGTGTTCGCCAAATGTGATTAACGTTGGAACGGTAATCTTGTGGAGTTGGTCACGGAAATGCCAATCCTTCAATTTACCAGTCACAACGAATTCGTTGTCGCCTTGGAAGACGCCGTAAACGTCTGTGGCCATCGTTGAGATTAAATGTGAAATGGCTAAAGGTTGTTTACGATCGACGTAGCCAGCGTTTAATTTATCAACTAATGCTTGGTATTGGTCGTTGTCGTAATCATTTTTAGCTTCACAGTCTTGCATGAATTTTAATTGTTCAGGGGTCATGATGTTTTCACGAATCTTGTTGATGTTTGTCACGTATTCGTCGATTTCATCAACCATACTTGAGATGATCGCACCCTTTAAATGTTGGCCGTATTTAGCAGCATACATTTGAACTAAAGCGCCACCCCATGATTGGCCGATTAAATAGAAATTGTCGATACCGAGTTTTTGACGGACTTCTTCAATTTCATCTAAGAAATAATCATAAGTTAATAACTGGTCATTGCCTGGTTTTGAATAATCAGGTTGATCAGAATAAAACGAACCAAGTTGATCATACATATGAACTTGCACGCCAAGGTCAGCTAATTCTTCACCAAAGTTTTCCCAGTATTCGTGATTGCCACCAGGGCCGCCGTGTAGGCATAATAAGTGAATGTCGCCAGTTCCTTGGGTATTAGTCCATAAATGATAACCGTTATCCAATGTGAGGATTGTTGTTCCTTGTTTCATATCTGCACCATCCTTTAATCATGATGGTTCTATTATAAACCTATTATGAGTGATGTGCTAGGCCAAAAGCGCAAAGTATCACAAGCATTTAATTCTGTTTTTCAAGTTATTGACGAACGGTCGGAATCGCTTGTTTATTTACCAGTCAAAATTAAATGATCATTGAGCTGAATTTGAGTGTCCCACGCGGTGTGATTAAGGCGATGACTCATGCGCGGTTGCCATGCTCAAAAGCCTTTCGACACCTAAATAAGTTGTTTGAAGGCATATACTAGTTAGTTGAGAAATTAAAGGTCGTCCTTTGGGTCAATTTACAAATGGAATTAACATGCTAAAATGGAAGGTACGATATTTTGGAAAACGGGGTCGGTCAGATGAAAATTAAAGAAAGTTGTGCCGTTGGGTTATTTGCTTTTTTGGGTGGCATTAGCCGCTATTTAATCGGCTTGGGCTTCAATGCCAGCGGTGGTTTTCCGTACGGGACGTTAGCGGTCAATTTAATCGGGGCGTTTTGTCTACCGTTTTTAATTCGCTACATCATCGGCCATTATCATTTGAACGACCAATTGGCTTTAGCAATCGGGACCGGTTTTTTCGGCGCCTTTACGACTTTTTCATCGTTTAGCGTCGATGCGTTGCGGTTATTACAGAGCCATCAACTGGCTGCTTTTGGTTGGTATCTCGGTATTAGTCTGATTGGCGGGGTCGCGTGCAGTTTATTAGCCGATTATTGGGCCGTTAAGCTGCTTGCTAAGCACGGCGAAGTGCAGGTGGTCAAATGATAACGATTCTACTAGTCGGCTGTGGTGCGGCAATTGGGGCGATTCTACGCTATCAATTAACTAGAGTCGGTACTCAGATTGCTAGCGAATTTCCATTAATTACGTTTTTGATTAACTTAACCGGGAGCTTTGCACTCGGTTGGTTGACCGCGGCCCAACTCGGTTCACCATTAACGACCTTTTTCGGGGCCGGCATGCTCGGCGGCTATACGACGTTTTCCACGTTCAATAGCGAGTTGAGTCAATTGTGGTTCCGCCAGCGATATCATATTTTCTTTGGCTATTTAGGATTAACTTACGGGCTAGGGATTTTGGTCGCCGCGGCAGGCTATTTAATCGGCCAACCATAAACGAGTGATTTTACTCGCACTCTTGTGAAATAAGTGTTAAACTGTTTATTTAGAAATTTGGAGGCATTTGCTTTGACTGACGTACAAAAATCATTAGAACAAAGCCGTTTAAACGAAATTGTGGCCCTGGTCAAAACGGCTGAAAAGCATTTTGAGGGTGCGGTTAAACGCGCTAAATCGGAAGAACAAGAAATTAACGAAAACTTCTTTAATGATGTTCGCCTTAATTTTAATAACGATTCAGCGATGACTGAAACTGCCGTCTCAATTGAACAACAACGGCAAATGCTACAAGAACGAAATCATTCTTGGCAACAATCTTCTCGCCAATTAGCGACTTTACAGAAAATGGAAAAGACGCCTTATTTCGCGCGGATTGATTTTAAAGAAAAAGGCGAACCAAAATCGGAATCAATCTACATCGGTTTGGGTTCATTTACGGATAGCGACGATCATTTCTTAATCTATGATTGGCGGGCGCCGATTTCATCGATTTATTATGAAGGTCGGACGGGCGATGTCACTTACCAAACACCAGATGGTCCGCAAGACGTCAATATTTCGTTGAAACGCCAATTCTTAATCGAAGACGGTCAGATTAAGGCGTTATTTGATACGCAAGAAACGATTGGCGATCAAATGTTGCTCGAAGTCCTCGGTGAAAAGTCCGATACGCAGATGAAGACGATCGTGACCACGATTCAACGCGAACAAAATCAGATTATCCGTAATACTGATGCCGATCTCTTATTTGTTCAAGGCGCCGCCGGTTCCGGGAAAACGTCTGCGATTCTCCAACGAATTGCCTTCTTGTTATACCGGTATCGCGGTAACTTGGATTCAAGCCAAGTCATCATGTTCTCACCGAACCAATTATTTAACGATTATATCGCCGATGTATTACCTGAATTAGGCGAACAAAATATGATTCAGATGACCTATTTCCAGTACGTCGCGCGGCGTTTGCCGAATCTCGACGTACAAAGTTTATTTGATCAATTCGAAACACCGATTTCAGAAACGGACGGTCGGATTAGCCGTTTGAAAGAAAGCTTAGTCTTCTACAAAGCCGTCAAGAAATACGCGCGTTTTTTGGAAACCGAAGGCATGCGCTTCCGGGATTTGAAAGTTGGCGATCGGCCAATCATTACGAAAGAAAAAATTGCCGAAGTTTACTATAGCTTCAACGAGAATTACCATCTCGGCAATCGATTAGACGGTACCAAAGAAAAACTATTGCGGAGTTTGAGCCACAAGATGAGTCATGAAACCAAGGCTGAGTGGGTGGCTGAACGGGCTGAAAATCTCAGCGATGAAGAATTACGCGAATTGATGGCTGGCAAGGACTTTAAAACCGGTGGGGATGAGAACCAATACATCGCCAAGCAAATCGTTTTAAAGGCCTTCAAACCGTTACAAAAATCAATTCAACGCAACCGTTTCTTGAGTATTCAAGCCCAATACGTCCAATTTATGCGGGTCGTGCCCCAGTTAGTTAAGTTAGCTGATTTCGGTTTAACTGAAGCCGATTGGCAAGCTCACGTCACCAATTTTGTGGCCCAATTAAAGGCCAAAAAGATCACCTTGGCTGACGTCACACCTTATCTCCATCTCTACGATTTAATGACCGGTAAACACGGCGAACGCGACATGCGTTTCGTCTTTATCGATGAAATTCAAGATTATACGCCGTACGAATTGGCGTTCTTAAAACTCCACTTTCCTAAGGCGCGATTCACCCTATTAGGGGATTTAAACCAAGCCATTTTCACCAAAGGCAATAGTTCGAATCTCTTACAACAGGTCCAACAATTATTCGACGCGCAAAATACGAAAGTCGTTCAATTGACCCGTTCATACCGTTCGACGCAACAAGTCACCGACTTCACCAAGGGCCTCCTAAAGGGTGGTCAAAAAATCGAAGCCTTCAACCGGGTTGGCGACAAACCAAACTTAATTGTGCGTCAACAAGAAGCTGATTTAGTGGCGGACGTGCAACGCCAAGTAGCGGCCAACACGGCTGAACAGTTGACGACGGCAATTATCGCCAAGACCTTGGAACAAGCCCAGGCGTTGACTGAACAACTCAAGGCGGCCGGCACGCAAGTCACGTTGATTCGTTCCGAAAATCAACGCTTAGCGGCTGGCACCTTGGTTGTCCCTAGCTTCTTAGCGAAAGGCTTGGAATTCGATGCGATTATTGGTTGGCAAATTAGTGCCGCTAATTACAATCACGAAGATCAACGTCAATTGCTCTATACGATTTGTTCACGCGCGATGCACCGCTTAACGTTGCTCGCAACTGATGAATTATCACCACTCTTAGAAACGGTTAGTGCTGATTTATACACAGTGACTCGTGATTAAACGACTGAGTGCCGACAGCTACGGTTTGATTCTGAGCATTAGCCTAGTTTCGTGAATAAGGCCGGTTTATGGGCTTGTTTACGAAACGTCGCTAAGCACAGGAATCAGTGGATGTTGGCACGTTAAAGAAGTAAGTGTGTTGAGTTGCGGGTAGCAACCGAGCATTAACAGAAAATTCCCCAGTTGTCTTGATTTTAAGATAATTGGGGAATTTTAGGTTAAGCGGAGGTTGTTGCTACTCAAAAGCACGTTATCAATTGCCTATCAGTTATTTTTGATTTGAACGGAGATTGATGCCTTCTGGCGCGCGTTAAAGAAGACTGTTCGTTTAATATCAGAATTTGACGACTTATGCCACCGCCGTTTTTATTGAACGCGTGCCCGCGCTTGCCTTTTTACAGATAAAAGTGACAAATCGTTGTTTTTTCGGGATTTTCGCGTTGATTTTGGCCGAACTATGGTAGAATGAAAACGTTTAGCACCTAGTTAATTTCCAGGAGGATAACCAGCATGAAAAACGAGATGAATTATTACGAAATCTCGCGGGATGAATGGCAGACGTTTCATGGTCACGGCCAAGAATTTACCGACGTGACCGCTGCCGAATTGCAACAGATCAGTGGTTTGAACGATCGGATCTCACTGGCCGATGTCAGCGATATCTACATTCCACTCCGTCATTTATTACAAATTAATTTTGATCAATTCCAACAACAACAAACCCAGAAATCAACATTTCTGAATATTCAATCACACAAGACACCCTTTGTCATCGGGATTGCCGGCAGTGTCGCTGTCGGCAAGAGTACGACGGCCCGTTTACTACAATTACTATTGAGCCGGGTCTATCCGGATAAAAAGGTCCAGATGATTACGACCGATGGCTTCTTGTACCCAACCACCGTTCTCAAACAAAAGGGGATTCTGGATAAAAAAGGCTTCCCCGAAAGTTATGATATGCCAAAACTGATTAATTTCATGAATGAAGTCAAAAATAATATCGGGCCGGTCAAAGCACCCCAGTATTCACACCAGATTTACGATATCGTGCCCGATGAATTCGACGTGATTGATGATCCGGATATCCTGATTGTCGAAGGCATCAACGTTTTACAGTTGCCGTCGACCGAACAAATTTACATCAGCGATTTCTTCGATTTTTCGGTCTACGTCGATGCGCAACCGACGTTGATTGAGAAGTGGTTTTTGGAACGCTTTGATTTGTTACTCGATTTGGCCAAGGATGATCCGACCAATTATTATTACCCGTACGCGATTAGTGACCGGGCCAGCGCCTTTAAAATGGCGCGACGGGTTTGGCGCGATATTAACCTGCGTAATCTGAACGATTATATTTTACCGACCCGCAATCGGGCTGATGTTATTTTGCATAAAACGAAACATCACGTGATTGACAAGGTATTTCTACGGAAATATTGATCTTAGAATGAGATTTTTCAAAGTAATGCTGTCAATCCATTGACGTTTTCATAAACTATCAGTAAAATAAATACAATATAAATAATTAATTAGCGTTAGTAGTATGCAGCTTTTATAAAAAAGGAGTGAGTGGTTTGGCCCAAACAGACATGCAAGATTTTGATAAAATTATCGTCTTGGATTACGGTAGTCAGTATAATCAACTGATTACCCGTCGGATTCGTGAATTTGGTATCTTCTCAGAATTGATGCCTAATACGACAACCGCAGCAGAAATCAAGAAGATCGCCCCTAAAGGGATTGTTTTCTCAGGCGGCCCAATGAGCGTCTATGATGATGGTGCTTTTTCAGTGGATCCTGAAATTTTTGAATTAGGGATTCCAATTCTCGGAATTTGTTACGGGATGCAATTGATCAGTTATAAAAATGGCGGCAGCGTTGAAGCGTCAACTGAACGTGAATACGGTAAAGCTGAAATCACCGTGACTGACAAAGACAGCGATTTGTTCAAGGGTCTTCCTGAAAAACAAACTGTTTGGATGAGTCATGGCGATAAAGTAACGTCAATTCCAGCCGGTTTCGTCACCGTTGCTGAAAGTGATAACACGCCATTTACAGCCATTGAAAACCGAGCTAAACAGATTTACGGCATTCAATTTCATACTGAAGTTCAAAACACGCAATTTGGGAACGAAATTCTTAAGAATTTTGCCTTCAACGTTTGTGGTGCTGAAAACAACTGGACAATGTCTGATTTCATCGACATGCAAATCGCTCAGATTCGCGAAACGGTCGGTGACAAAAAAGTCTTGCTTGGTTTATCAGGTGGCGTTGATTCATCAGTCGTTGGTGTCTTGTTACACCGCGCGATTGGTGACCAATTAGTCAGCATCTTCGTTGATCACGGTTTACTCCGTAAGGGCGAAGTTGAAGACGTCATGACTAGTTTAGGCGGCAAATTCGGTTTGAATATCATTCAAGTCGATGCGCGTGAACGTTTCATGACTAAATTGGAGGGTGTTTCTGATCCTGAAAAGAAACGGAAGATTATCGGTAACGAATTTATCCAAGTTTTTGATGAAGAAGCCACGAAGTTAAACGGGATTGATTTCTTAGCCCAAGGGACTTTGTATACCGATATCATCGAAAGTGGAACGAGTACTGCCACGACCATCAAATCACATCATAACGTCGGTGGTTTACCAGACGACATGCAATTTAGCTTAATCGAACCTTTAAAGACGTTATTTAAAGATGAAGTTCGTGAATTAGGTGAAAAATTGGGCATGCCACATCCACTTGTTTGGCGCCAACCATTCCCAGGCCCTGGTCTTGGGATTCGGGTTCTCGGTGCAGTCACTGAAGACAAGTTGAAGATTGTCCGCGACAGTGATTTCATTCTCCGCGAAGAATTTGCTTTAGCCGGCCTCGATAAAGAAGTTTGGCAATATTTCACCGTCTTACCTGGCATCCGCAGTGTCGGCGTCATGGGTGATGGCCGAACTTACGATTACACTGTCGGCATTCGCGCCGTCAACTCAATTGATGGCATGACTGCGGACTTCTCAAGATTACCTTGGGACGTCTTACAAAAAGTTTCAGTCCGCATCGTCAACGAAGTCGATCACGTCAATCGCATCGTGTATGATATAACGAGCAAGCCACCTGCTACGGTAGAGTGGGAGTGACAAGATAGATTAAATAAAGAGCCTGTTTCCTTTGAAGTTTTGAGGGAATAGGCTCTTTTTGTACCAATTGAATACAAATCTGAATTAGAAAAGGTTATATTTTCATATGAGATTTCTAGAATATAATATTTCTAATAGGGAGGCTTATATATTTTCTTTAAAATGGGTAAATGAAGAGGTGTAGTTTGTACAATGAATTGAAAGAAACAAGTTCTACTTTTATAAATGTAAGCGATTACTTAAGATGTAAGTGTGGGGTGAAGGAATATGCGAGAGCGATTAAAAAATCTTTTAAGCGTATTAGTAAACATCGATTCGGATCCAATTGATGTTCTAGCGACTCAATTTAAAGTGACACCAAGGACGATTAGAAATGAAGTACGAGAAATTAATGATTTGCTGGCCAGCAATCAATTACCGTTATTTCAAGTGAAAAAGGGAATGATTAATAATCAGTTACTAGGAGATCAGCAACGAGAACAAGCATTGCAAGTTATTTTATCTGATAGAAACCAGAATTACCTTAATCCTCAACAGCGATTACTTTATTTATTACTTTCTTTTCTAATATCAAAAGAACCGGTATTTATTATCGACGTCCAAGAACAATTAATAATTAGTAAAAGTACGATGGACAGTGATATGCGTGATTTAAGAGCATTACTAAAACCCTACAATCTAGAACTAACAACCGATCTTAAAAATGGTGCCCATGTAGCTGGTAATGAGCGAACAATCAGAATGGTGTTTTGTGATTTAATTATTCGTCAGATCAATAGAAATACTCTTTTTGATAAAACATCGATTGAAAGTAACGATTTAATTGATCGATTGAGAACTGATTTTCCTTATCAAAATCTACAATTAATTGATCGTAAAATTAAATGTATTTTTGAAAAAGGAAATTTAATTGCAAATGATAATTATCGGTATCAAGCGATAATGTTGACTCTAATTTGGATAATTCGCATCAAGAACGGCCATTTTATAGAGGATGAATTAAGTGCTGAAAATATTGAATTAAATTCACGGCAATCTCAATATATTAATACATTAATTGCTAATTTTAGTTTAGTAATTGATAATACTGCTGAAATAAAGTATATGGCTTTTATTATGGCGAGTTTTGATAAAAATGAAGATATGGCGCTTGATAATTGGATGAAATCACAAGTTATTAGTATTTCATTAATTGAATCAATGGAAAAGAGTTTAAAATTGCCGTTTTCTAAAAGTGAGAATTTATTTGAAGAAGTATATTACCATATATCGAGTTTATTAATTCGGTATGAGCAGGATTTAAATGCATTTAATCCATTAAAAAATACCATTAAACAGAGTTATCCTGAAATATTTACGGCTGTATGTGAATACACAAATTCACTTGAAAACCAATACGATTTAGTACTTTCGGATGATGAGAATGGTTATCTTGCTATGTATTTTTCAGCAGCACAAGTTGAAATTAGTAAGCAACGGAATGTTAAATATCGAATTGCAATTGTCTGTAATTATGGGATGGCAACGGGTAAATTATTAGCTGCTAAGTTAGAAGAATATTTTGCCGTTGAGGTCATGACCGTTTTAAGTATTGTTGAAGTAAACATCTTAAAGAAACTTCGAATTGATTTAGTTTTTAAGACGGTTGATATTGATATCGAAGGTATACCCAGTATGCAATTAAGCCCGATTCCAACTGAAAAAGATTTTGAAAAAGCAAACGCCTTTTTATTAAAATACGCTGATTTATCAAGATATAAAAGTGCTTCTGTTGATCCAACAAAACTTTTTAACGAGGTTTTAGTACAACTCAAAAATAGTGAAATCGCTGTTAGTAAAAATTTAGTATCTCAGCTGCAGCAGATATTTTATGAGAATCATTTAAATATTAACGAAAGGGAGGTTCAACCAATGTTAAAAGACATTATTACGAATAATCAAATTCAACTTAATCAAGATGTAAAAAATTGGCAAGAAGCAATTGAAGTTTCTGCGCAACCATTAGTGAAGCAAGGTTTTATTACCACTAAATATATTGATGCCATGATTAATTCAGTTAAAGAGTTTGGACCTTACATCGTGATTGGGCCATCAATTGCATTAGCGCATGCGCGTCCGGAAGATGGTGCCAATAAATTAGGTGTTTCAATAACGACGTTAAAAAAACCAGTTAATTTTGGTAATCCGGAGAATGATCCGGTTGATATTATCTTCTGTTTATCGGCCGTTGATAACTATTCGCATTTGAATGTTATGAAGGCGATCGTCCAGTTGATTAATAATCAAGATAAGGTTCATGAATTAAGCAAACAGGTTGATGTCCAGCAATTCAAGGAGTTACTTTTTGATACTGAAATAGAAGAAGGAGAAGATTAAAATGGCTAAAAAATTAAAAATATATTTTATTTGTGGTGCAGGACTAGGTAGCTCATTAGCATGTCAAATGGTCACTGAAGATGTATTGAACAGATTGGGTTTAGAGGAAGATCTTGAACATGAAGCTATTTCATCATCTCCAGGATTACGGACGGACATTATTGTATCAGCAGAGAATTTTAAAACGCAATTCGAAAAGTACGAATTAGATTCAGCAATCAAAATGGTATATCTACACAATATAGTTGATGAAAAAGAAATTGAAGCAAAATTAGTACCCGTTATTAAAGAATTGTCTAACTAAAAGGAATAAGAATAGAGGAGGTCATTAACGTGGGCGTAATCGATTTTATTATTAAGAATATTTTAACGCAAGCTGCAATTACAATTGCTTTAATTGCGATGTTAGGGCTGGTATTACAACGGAAATCAACGGGTTCAGTATTAACCGGAACCTTTAAAACATTATTGGGTTTTCAAGTATTATCCGCGGGGTCTGCGATTATTGTTGGCAGTCTAACCTATTTTGGAAAGATATTTCAACACGCTTTTCACTTGAATGGGGTTGTTCCAAGTATTGAAGCAATTAATGGGCAGGCGATGAATACGCTTGGATTAGGGAATGAAATTGCTTTTACTTTTCTGGGTATTTTTATCGTAAATATACTAATTGCACGATTTTCACCGTTTAAATATATTTTTCTAACAGGCCAAGCCTTATTATGGATGGCAACCATGACAGTTGTTGGCGGGAAAATAGCAGGATTAGGTGGTATGTGGACGGTTTTGTTAGGCAGTATTATAGGTGGGATTTTTGCGGTCGCAATGCCAGCGGCGGCCCAACCATTTGTTCGTAAAATTACAGGTAATGATGCAATTGCGCTAGGTCACTTTTGTACGATTGGTTATTTAGTCGAGGCAGGGACCGCCTATGTATTTGGTGAACGTGGTGAGAATAAAAAATCAGTCGAAGATTTAAAGTTACCTAAATCAATGGAATTTTTACAAGACACTTATCTATCTATTGCGGTCATAATGGTACCACTTTATATGATTACAGCAGCTTTTGCAGGGCCTAAGTGGGCCGGATCTGGAACGACTAACTATATTATGAATGCTTTTATGCAAGGCATTCAATTTGTTGTTGGAGTTTTTGTCTTGTTAGCAGGAGTTCGCTTACTACTGGGTGAAATTGTACCAGCATTTAGAGGGATTGCGATGAAATTAGTACCAAATGCAAAACCAGCATTAGATTGTCCGGTTCTCTTTCCATATGCACCTAATTCGGTAATTCTTGGTTTCATCACGACAACTATTGGAACGGTCATTGGGATGTTTTTAATGCCAGTCTTTGGTTTAGCTGTTATTCTACCAGGCATGTTGACTAATTTCTTTGCCGGTGGCACGGCTGGGATTTTTGGGAATGTTGTCGGAGGACGCCGAGGTGCGATTATTGGTGGGATTGTTCACGGATTATTCATTACACTATTGCCAGCACTACTTGTAACGGCATTGACGAGTTTTGGATTTGTAAATGCGTCTGCGACCGATTCAGATACGATTATGGCAGCTTTGATGTACGCATGGATAATTGGGCCAATCCTTAAAGCGGTTTAAATTGATTATGAGAGGTGTGGCAGTATGTTTAAAAATTTATTCAAATCTAAATCAACTGTAGAAAAAGTTCCAGAAATAGCATTGAGTGCAGATGAAAGATTAGATATTCAACGGATGAATGAAGTGGTGAATAAAAAGATTAAAGCTGGTGGTGATATAGACTTAGCGCAACTATATGATCAGCTTGGAGAAAATGACGTTAAACTTGGTGCAATTGATGATGCAATCAGTGCTTTTGAAATGAGTTTAGAAACAAAAGAACAGTTTGGGACTGCCTATAATAATTTACTTAACTTGTATGAAATCAAGCGTAAAGAAAGTGCGCAAGAAAAAAATAATGAGGGTATTCAGAAATGGATAACAAAAACAGACAATTTATTAGCAATTTCTAAACGTGTTATGAAATCAAACTTTTAACTGAGAAGGGAAATAACTATTATGTATAAGAATTTAAAAGAAGTTTTGACAGAGGCTGAACGGATTAACTATACCGTGGGTGCATTCAACGCACATAATCTGGAAATGGTTCCGGATATGATTAGAGCAGCTAAAGATGCTGGCTCACCTATTATTATCCAAACTAGTGTATCGACAGCTCAGTATGTTGGCATGAAAAATTTTGTAGCGGTTTGTAAAACTATGGCGGATGATCTTTTAGTAGATGTTGTGTTGCACTTAGATCATGCGAAATCATTTGATGATATTAAAGAAGCGATTGATGCTGGCTACTCTTCAGTGATGTTTGATGGTTCCGCATTACCGCTTAGAGAAAATATCGAAAAAGCATTACGGGTTGTCGAATATGCACATGCAAGGGACGTCTCAGTTGAATGTGAGATTGGAACAATTGGCGGTACCGAAGAAGGTGTAACGATTGCCGAGGGTGTCTATACAGATCCTAAGCAAGCTTTAACGTTCTTAGATGCTGTTGATGTGGATGCTTTAGCAGTAGGTGTTGGCACGCATCACGGACAATTTCAATCTAAAACTAAGTTGAATTTCCCACTAATTGAAGAATTGCATTCATTAATCACTAAACCCTTAGTCATACATGGTGGTACGGGAGTTGACGAGAGCGATTATACACAGTTAACTGAAAATGGCATTCGGAAGTTTAATGTCGGAACTGAACTATTAGTTGGTTGGACTCGGGCTGCAAAAAAACAATTTGAAGATACTGAGTTAAATAATTCTTTACGAAATAATATTATGCCATGTAATCAAGTGGTTTATGATGTTGTCTATCATAAGACGGGACTCTTTTTAAATAAGAAATCGGTAGTAGCTACCATGTAAGAGGTGACAATATGCGATTGAATAATCAAACGTTGATATTATTGGCCGGTGCTCCTGGAACAGGTAAAACTTATACCGAAAATATCATTAAGAAGTGTATCCCCGAGTTAACAAACGTTCCGTTAGACCGGATTAAGGAGCATCTTTATGATGAGATTGGCTTTGATAATCCTGATGAAAAACGTGAATTAGATAATATAGCCTACCAACGGTTTTATCAAGTATTAGGATATCTGATGGCTAAAGAAAAAATGATTATTGCGGATTATCCGTTTAGTTATCTTCAAAAAAATCAGTTGGAAAAAATAAGTCATAAATATGGCTATCAAGTGGTTACAGTTCGACTTGAGGCTGATCTTCAGCGATTATATGAACGGGCTACCAAGCGAGATCTAGAAGGCCCACGTCACCTTGGACTAAAAATGAATCATTATCATTATGGTGATTTAGTGCCGGATCAAACTGGAATTGATGGTTTGCCTAGCTTTTCGGTTTTTAAGGCAAGGGCGATTGAACGAGGTTATCAAACTTTTTGTGTAGGGCAATTAATAAGTTTAGATGTAAACGACTACGATAAAATTGAGTATGAAACATTTTTAATGAATTTAAGAAATGCGATAAATGTAGATTTGGGGGAAACAGTAGATGGGAATTAATAGGTACATCGATCATACATTATTAAAGCCAGAAGCAACTCAAAAGCAAATAGAAAAGTTAATTCAAGAGGCAATTGATTATAATTTCATGTCAGTAATGGTGAATCCATATTGGGTTGTATACGCTTCTGAACGGCTAAAAGATAATGATGTTAAAGTAGCGACTGTTATTGGTTTTCCATTGGGTGCTAATACTACTGGTATTAAGGTGTTGGAAGCACAACAAGCAATTAAAGATGGTGCACAAGAAATTGATATGGTGCAGAATATTGGTGAATTAAAGGCGGGTCATCTAGATAAGGTGACTGCAGATATCACAGCCGTTGTTAGGTTAGCGCATGCGCAAGATGTATTAGTTAAAGTTATCATTGAAACGGCACTATTGACCGAAGATGAGATTACGACAGCTAGTAAATTAGTCGCGCAAGCAGGCGCAGATTTTGTAAAAACATCTACGGGATTCGCTACGCGAGGTGCCAGTTTAAATGATATTAAACTGATGTATAACGCAGTCGGTGATACGATTAGTATTAAAGCATCAGGCGGTATCCATTCCTTAAAGGATGCAGAAGCGATGATTAATATGGGCGCTGCAAGATTAGGGACGAGTTCAAGTGTGGCAATCGTAACTGGAAAGTAATCGGTTAAATAACAGAATCATTAAGAAGGACCTTTTGGAAGCTGAATGCCACAGTGAAGAAGGGTCCTTTTTATAACATATTAAAGAGACGGAGGTATTGATAATGAATAATTTAGCTATTGAAATTTACGCAGATGGGGCAGTCGTTACGGATATGATTGCTGCTAAAAAACAAGGTGTGGTAACTGGCTTTACAACTAATCCAACGTTAATGAAGCGTGCTGGCATTACGGATTACATGAATTTTGCTCAAGAGGTACTCCACGAAGTTGGCGACTTGCCCATTTCTTTTGAAGTTTTTGCCGATGATTTTCCAACGATGAAATTAGAAGCTGAAAAGATATCAAAATTAGGTGACAATGTTTTTGTTAAAATTCCAATTACGAATACGAAAGGGGAATCTTCAATACCCTTGATTAAGGCACTATCAGAAGAGAACATTGCAGTCAATGTGACAGCTATCTTAACGATTGAACAGGTGTCAAATGTTTTATCGGTACTTAACGCAGGAACCCAGAGTATTATTTCAGTATTTGCAGGGAGAGTTGCAGATACCGGCGTTGACCCGATATTTTTGATGAAAGAATCGGTTAAATTAGTTTCAGAAAAAGAGAATGCTAAATTATTATGGGCTAGTACGCGAGAAGTATTAAATATTGTTCAAGCGAATGATTTAGGTGTCGATATTATCACTGTGACTAGTGATATTTTGAATAAATTAAAGATGCTAGGAATGGACGCAGAACAACTTTCTTTAGATACTGTTATTGGATTCAATCAGGATATTAAAGACTTGGGATTTTCAATTTTGTAGAAGTGATTATGAAGTATTGGTTTTTAAAAGACTTAACTCACCTAATTAATACTAGGTGAGTTAAGTCTTTTTATTGAATAATCAGAAATCATGAACAGAGGTAGATAGTGAATTTATAAAATGACGTTCTATTTTATAACTAATTATTTTATTTAATATTTGAAGGCACGAAACACCTGCAGATGGTATAATTTTATCGAATAGAATATAGACTGGAGGAGGGATTTTATGGGATTGACTAAAGCTTTTTCAGGGGCACTCAACGGAACTTTATCTGATCAGTGGAAAGACATTATAACAGCGGAAGATTTTGATGAACATACGGTTGTCGCACCAGGTGTTCTAATCCAGATGAATAATGGTCGTGGATCAAACGTAAAAGGATCAAGTGGTGTTGTTACAACAGGGTCAAAAATATATGTGCCAGAGAATACTGCTATGGTTATTTTTAACCAAGGTGGAATAGAACAAATTATTACTGATCCAGGAGGGTATGAGTATCAAGATGGAGAAGATACTGTATTTGACGAGAATGAGCATAAAGTTGGTTCAGTTTTTAATCAAATAAAAGAAAGATTTGAATTTGGAGGTATCCCGAGAGAATTTAAACGAATTTCTTTCATTAATCTTCGAGAGATTCGTGGGATTAAATTTGGTACAAGGGGGCCACAAATGTATCATGATATATTTTATGATACTGACCTAGAAGTGTTGGCCTATGGGAATATATCAATTCGAGTAAGCAACCCGATGATATTTATTCGTCAATTTATTCCTCCGAATACAGATTATTATTCTTTCAGTGAAAAAACAGCACAAAATCAATTGATTTCTGAGTTCTTACAATCATTTGGTGCTATTTTAAATGACCTATCAAAGGATTATAGAATTTCACAGTTACCTGCACAAAGCATAGGTATTGCGGAGAAGATTAAAGATTCTCAAATTAATAATTGGGAAAAACGGTTTGGCTTAACAATTGATTCAGTGGGAATTGAGAATATTCAATTTTCAGAGGAGTCTCGAGATTTGGTTAGACAATTTTCGTCCAATAAGATGGGGATTGCAGCATACGAAGGTATATCTGATAAAGCTGCAAACTTAGCCGCTCAGCAAAAGATAGCAAATGGTATTCAGGAACATGGTTTAGGCGATGGCGCAGGAACTATACTAGGAATTGATATGACTCAGAATTTAATGAAAAATATGAATCAAAATACAGAAAAACAACTTGATATAAATGAACAAATAGAGTTAATTCAGAAATTAAAAGCATTACTAGACAGCGGAATTTTAACTGAGGATGAATTTAATCTTAAGAAGAGAGAGATAATGGGACTTTCTTGAGATAACTTGGAGGAGTCATGGTAGGAATAAAGTGTAAAAGTTGTGGTGCTGAAGATTTCACAAAAAGTGGTGGGCAAGTTATATGTAACTATTGTGGATCGACCTATATACTAGAAGATAATGAGCGCACAGGAAAAGAGACAACAATTTCATTAAGTAGCGACATAGATATATTACTTGATAAAATGAGGATGGATCCAGATAATGCAAAACGATATGCAAATTTGATTTTAGATATAGATCCTTCTAACAAGGAAATATATAAGTATCTTTAATAATAAAATGGGGAATTATACTTATGAAAACAAAAGAATTGGCACGGGCTAATCAATTATCAACTGATGAATTAAATGATTTTCTTAAAAATAGCCGGCGGTACGAAATGACTTCCAGCACATTTGGAGGAACACAAATTAGGGATGAAGACGCTAACGCTATTGTTGAGGAGTTTAAAGTTTACTGGACGCAAAAACAAGCGGATAAATTAAAAAATGAAACGGCATTGAAGGAAGCAGAAGAAAGGAAAAAACAGGCAAAAATTGCTGCTGAGTTATATAAAAAGCGTGCATTGGCTGAAATGTTAATTACTTCTGGATTTAATTTTGATGGTTATACAGTAACTAAATACTCAGGTTATATATCAGGCGATGATGCTGTTCAAGTTGATCGTGGACGTGAGGGGATATTTAAATCTGCAACAAATGTTGGGGATGCCTTGATGGCTAATTTAACAGTAATCAGACGAAATGCACTTGCTGAACTAAAAGAACAGGCCTTTGATTTAGGCTGCAATGCAATAATTGGCGTCGATTTTGATTATCTAACGCTAGATCCTGAGACGGTAAATTCACAGGGCGGCACGTTATATATGCCTTATGTATTTGGGGTCACAGCTAATGGAAATGCTGTTGTAATAGATAAAAATTAGATTTTTCATAAAGAGTAGTTGTCTAATCAATTTTGATAGATTACTGCTCTTTATTTATACGATACTCATTAATTAATCCATTCAAAAATGCTATATTTATATCAAGAAACTAAATCATCAAGTGGGGTGTACGAAATGAAAGATATCCACGTTGTCGGAGCCGCCATCATCAAAGATAATCAGATTTTATGCACAAAACGTGCGACTGATCGAATTCTTGGAGATTTATGGGAATTTCCGGGTGGTAAAATTGAACCCAACGAAGCGCCAGAAGCTGCGCTAGTTCGTGAAATTAAAGAAGAATTGGGTGCTGATATTTTAGTTGGGCCAGCAGTTGCAACCGATGTGCATCAATACGATTTTGGGAATGTTCATTTAACCGTTTATTATGCACAGTTCACGAAGGAAAGTTTCGATCTAGTGGCACACAGCCAGATGAAATGGTGTCATCAATCTGAGTTAGACCAACTAACTTGGGCACCAGCAGATGTGGCGGCCATGCAAGCGATCCAAGCACAAGATTTAGGTCAATTAACGTTCAAGTAGGGAGAACTAATGACGCAATTACAGACAGCACTTCAAAATTCGGCGTTGGCCGGGTTGGTGGATAAAGAACGCTACATCTCACAGGATGAATATTTACCGAAGCTATTGTTTAATACGGACGAGGACCACGTTAAAACGCATCTTGATGAAGAACTGATAAGTTGTCAAAGCTTTACGTTTGCGGTGGCGTTTATTACCGAAGCGGTCTTGACTATGTTGAAACCGAAGTTGGCCGATCTTGCCTTAAAAGGGATTAGCGGTCGAATTTTGACGTCGAATTATTTAGGCTTTAACCAACCAAAAGTTTTCAAAGAGCTGTTGAAAATTCCTAATCTGACAGTGCGGGTGCTTAAAGAATCCGATTCATTTCACGCAAAAGGCTATATTTTCGATAAGGGTGAATACCAATCGATGATTATTGGCAGTTCGAACTTAACGGAGACGGCGTTAATTAGAAATTATGAATGGAATTTACGGATTACGTCTTATGAAAATGCGGCGCTGACGGAACAAGTGATCAATGAAGTCGAACAACAATGGCAACGGGCCCAAACGTTAACGCCAGAATGGATTGCGCAGTACGAAGAAAATTACCAGGCAATTGATTTCAGACGCCGAAATGAACTGGTGGCAGATATTCAAGAGGAAGACTCTGCTCGATATAGTACGATTACGCCAAATAACATGCAGAAAGATGCTTTGAAGTCGTTGAATTTCTTACGTCATGAAGGCCATCAAAAAGCGTTGATTGTGTCGGCAACCGGTACGGGGAAAACGTATTTAGGCGCTTTTGATGTGCAAAAGGTCAATCCTAAAAAGTTCTTATTTATCGTTCATCGGGAACAGATTTTGAAGAAGGCACAAACGAGTTTTCAGCAAGTTTTAGGTGGCGATAGCGCTGATTATGGCCTTTTATCGGGTAACGAGTCTAATCGGGATGCGCGGTACTTATTTGCGACGATTCAAACCTTGTCGAAGGAAGCGACGCTCGCGAAATTTGACCCGGAAGAATTCGACTATATTATGATCGATGAGGCGCATAAATCGGGCGCGAGCAGTTATCATCGGGTGATTGATTATTTCAAACCACAATTTTTATTAGGAATGACTGCGACACCGGAACGGACCGATGATTTTAATATCTACGAATTATTTGATTATAATTTAGCTTACGAGATTCGCCTGCAAGATGCGCTTGAAGACGATATGTTAGCACCATTTCACTACATTGGTGTGACCGATTACGAATTGAATGGTGAGATCAGTGAAGGAACAACGAGTTTACAACACTTAGTGTCGACAGAACGAATGGATTATGTCGAACAACAATTGAATTATTATGGTTATTCGGGTGATTCGGTCCACGGGTTAATTTTTTGTAGTCGTAAGGATGAGGCGCGCGAAGTCGCTAGAATTATGACCGAAAAAGGGTATGCGTCGATCGCTTTAACCGGTGAAGATTCAATTGATGATCGTGAGCAAGTGATTCGCGATTTTGAACAAGGACGCTACCAATATATTGTGACGGTTGATATTTTCAACGAAGGGATTGATATTCCCTGTATTAATCAAGTCGTCATGCTACGTAATACGCAATCGAGTATTATTTTCATTCAGCAATTAGGGCGTGGATTGCGGAAATTTCCGCGTAAGGAATTCGTGACGGTCATTGATTTTATCGGTAATTATAAGAATAACTATTTAATTCCGATTGCTCTAACAGGTGATCATTCCCGAAATAAAAATAGTTTGCGAAGTAAGCTAAGTACCGACCAAATTATTGGGATGTCGACGATTAATTTTACCGAAGTAGCGAAGCAACGGGTTTATGATTCGATCAATAACAGTAATTTAACGGAGTTCAAACAGTTGCGCGATGATTATCAGGATTTAAAGAAGCGCCTGGGTAGAATGCCGTTATTGTTTGATTTTACAACGCATGGGTCAATCGATGGTCAGGTTCTGGTTAACAGCAGTATTAAAAAAATCTATAACTATTATCAGTTTTTGTTGAAGATGAAAGAAGAAGTACATCTTGATGTCTATGAGGACATGATTTTGAGAATGCTGTCTAAAGAGTTATTGAATGGGATGCGAATTCATGAGCTATTATTATTGAAGTTGTTGTTTGAAAAAGATGGCATAGTATCAGCTGATGATTTTAAACAAGCGCTCGAACAAGTGCACGCTAGAACGGATCAGAATACATTGAACGCGATGTTGTCGGTATTAAATTTAAATTTCTACCAAAAAGCAAACCAGAAGAAATATGGTGTAGAACCATACGTGGTGTTATCGAATAATGAATATCAATTAAATCAGAGAATCTTACAAGCGTATCAGAGTAATGAGTATTTTAATCAGCTAGTTGATGATGCATTAGCAACAGGGCTATTTAAAGCAGACCGTTATGATCAAACTCAGCCGTTAACAATTGGGGAAAAATATACACGAAAAGATATGTGCCGGCTCTTAGGATGGGAAAAAGATTTATCAGCAGTCGTTAATGGTTACAAAACGGCTTATGGGAATTGTCCGTTATTTATTACCTATACAAAATCACAAGACATTGACGATGGTATCAAGTATGAAGATGAGTTTTTGAATAGCCAGATAATGCGTATGTTTACTCGAAGTCAACGGGAATTAGATTCACCAGAAGTTCAAACAATGGTTCAAGGAAATGCGTCCGGTGCACTAAAGATGCCATTATTCGTGAAGAAAAGCGATGATGAAGGTAGTGACTACTATTATCTAGGACTTGTTAATATCGATCAGCAGTCATTACGTCAAGAAACGATGTTAAATAAGAAAGGGAAGGAAGTTCCAGTCGTTACAATGAATTTAATCTTAGAAAAGCCAGTGCAATATCAACTTTATTTGAATTTGACGAAGGATTAAGGCGTATTGATTATTAGCTAGTTAAATCGTATAGATAGGGGAATAGGAATATGTCTGAGGAATTTGACTATTATTGTTCGTTATTGAATTTAGGTTATACAGAGGCCGTTGATCTTCTGCTTAACAAATACGGGGCAAGTCAAGATGATTATTATCGAGAAAAGTCGTATCTTCGTTTTTTCAACGGTGAAATCAAGAATATTACAAAGGGGAAGGCAACGAGAACAAAGGAAGGACTATACTGCCATCATATTTTTGAAAATCAATATGCGATGTTAACAGATTCAGACGCACTACTTGAGCAGCAGGTACCTTTTTCCGCTCAAAAGAAAGAAAATCTGGTTTATTGTGATTTGATCGAGCATTTAATATTACATGCATTAATAGCTAAAGAGACTGAAAGGCATTTTGGATATGCCGGGTACGTAGTTCATCTAGATCCGATGGTTGGTGATTGGTATATCAATAAAAACGTTCCTGAACTAGAATGGGAAAAGAATTGTTATAGTAAAGCATTCTTAACATCTAATGAAGCAGAAGAGTTACTAAATAGAGTTGATAAATTTGTTGGGGATTAATAAAAAGAAAAGGTAATTTGAATCTTTAACTGAACAACAATAATTTTAGATAACTTTCTTGGTGTATTAACCCTGTATTCGAAAGGTAGTAAGTCGCCGAGTTTTTCTTTGTAAAATTCATCAATAAAAAATGGATTGCACGGATGTTAGGTTAATGTAATAGTATGAAAATGGAAGTTAGTAAGATTAATCTATAGTTACCGAAATAATGCTATAATTCGGATTGTAAGCAATGAAATCTGTGAGGAGGATATTCAATCATGTCACAAAATTTATCGATTCAAGAACGAACAGTGTCATCTTTATTGAAAGATAACACTAATATGGTAATTCCGGTCTATCAACGCGGATATGCTTGGGAAACCCAACAACTTGATGAATTATGGAGCGATTTACAGGAAGTTAATAATGATAAGCAAGCCTACCATTTTTTCGGCCAAATTGTCATGAACTCATTTGAAAATCAATTATACATAATTGATGGGCAGCAACGTGTTACGACGAGCATTATTTTTGTAGCATTATTACGAAACAAGTTAATCGAACTTTTTGAAAAATTTAAGGATGACGAAGCTAATATTCGTGCTAAAGACATCCAAGAAGATTTGATTGGAACAAATCAAAGCTTTCATTTAAAGCAAAGTGAAGATTTAAGTGAATATTTCACTAAGAATATTTTAGTGAGAAATGCGTTTGATAGTGATGAAAAGCCTAAAAAAGGGGCCGCTAAAAACGTTTATATGGCATATAAACTTTTGAATCATAAATTAAATGAAAAACTGAAGAACTTCGGTAATCCTAATGATAAACGAGATTATATTTATTCATTGTACAAATCGTTTACGGAGAGTTTTTTTGTGATTACTTTAGTGACGCCGGATGAAGCTGCAGCTTTTGTTATTTTTGAAACGTTGAATGCTCGGGGCCGTGATTTAAATGCGAGTGATTTATTAAAGAATCATATTTTACGGACTGCTAAAAATGATATTGATGCTGTTAAAGTAGGATGGGACGAAATGGCGGATAGTCTTGGTAATGATTCTAATAAAATGACAAAATTCATTAGAGCATATTGGAATTCAGATAAACAATTCGTAACAGAGAAGTCATTATATAAAGTGATCTATAAGGAAATCACAACCTCAAACGCGGCCTTTAATTTAGTGGATGACTTAAACGAACTAGCACCCGTCTATGAAGCGATCACAAACCCTAAAAACGCTATTTATTTTGAGAATGAAACGATTAATTCATTACTGATAACACTGCTAGATCTAGGTGGCAAGACGTTCTACCCACTTATCCTCGCGTTGGTAAAGAATAAATATAATGAAGCAGATATTCTAACCACATTGCATAAAATCTATTCATTTATTGTACGAAATTTCACGGTTGGTGGTTTAGTTGCTAATAAATATGAAAAATTATTTTCTAATATCGCAATTAAAGTGAATAACCATGAAATCACAACGATTCAAGAGGTTAATACTGAAATTACTGATAATTTCTTAACTGATAAGCAATTTATGGATGATTTTAAATATACAAAAATTAAAACTGAAAAAGCAAGTAAGCATATTTTAAAGGACATTTTCTATGCCGATGAAATTGATAAGATTGATTTAGACAAGGTTAAAGTAATTATCCTAAATAAAAATATTGAAAACGAAAATTTGATAGGTAATAAACTGCTTGTTACTAAAACTGAATATTCTCGGATGAAAAATCATGCCGATGTGTTACTTGTTTTAAAGAATTCTAAATTCGACTATACTCGTAAAATGGCAGAGAATAGTATGATTAGTGAACGAGAAGTTGAAGAATTACAACGTAGCAAGGCTTACTCTGCGGTACAATATTGGCAATAAAATTAATTGAAATAGCGTTTTACTGTATTTAATGTTTGAGGAGTGATTTTTTGGAAACACGTTTTGGGCGGGATTCTTTTTTCGACGGTGGGTTGTTGTCATTGATTGGTTGGACAATTATCGGCACGATTATTACTGTTTGTACGTTGGGGATTTGTTATCCGTGGGCGCTTTGCCTGGTCTACGGTTGGAAGATTAACCATACGGTGATTGAAGGTCATCGGCTGCATTTTAGCGGTAGCGCAGTCGGTTTATTTGGTAATTGGCTTAAATGGCTGTTATTATCAATCATCACAATCGGTATCTACAGTTTCTGGGTCGGGATTAAACTCGAAGACTGGAAAGCCAAGAATACATCGTTTGTCAATTAGTATAAGGCCCCGTCAACTTGAATGATTGTTCAAGTTGATGGGGCCTTTTTGACAATAGAATTTTTTATAATTACAGGTTGCTTTTTCTTTAAAACATGGCTACACTTAACGAGTCCTTATCGTCTATCGGTAACGGATGAAATAAGGCAGTTCGAAACTTCCTGCCTCTAAAAAAAACTAGGTGGTCTTTAATGATGAGAACTGAAAAAAGTAAGAGTTATAATATTACCCTCCCCGCAATTGTTGCGGGGCTATACGTCGTAATTTCGTTAGCGTTTGCGCCGCTTAGTTTTGGCGTGGTGCAATTAAGATTTGCTGAGATGTTTAATCATTTAGCGGCATTCAACAAGCGCTATATTTATGCACTCATTTTGGGTTGTCTAATGGTTAATCTGTTTAGTCCCTTGGGTATTATTGATGTCATCGTTGGCACATTAGGGACGGCAATCGGGACGATTTTAACGTATTTATTAACGCGGAAGGCGCCGAATAATTTAACGCGTTACATAATCGCCACACTATGTCAGATTCCAGGCGTATTGCTAGTGTCATTGGAATTGATGATGATTAGCAAACTGCCATTTTTATTAACGTTTGGCTCGGTCTTAGTGGGCGAATTTTTATCAATGATCGTTGGTGCGGTGGTGATCCAATTTTTAACGACGCGCATTGACTTTATTAATGGAAAAAGGAAGGCATTATAATGGAATTTAGTGACGCATTGAAGCAATTAAAAAAGGGTCAAAAAATCCGGAGAACCTCTTGGAGTCAAGCCGAAGAATTTGTATTTGAGGTTAAGGAGCAACAGTGGCAGGGCCAAGAAATCAATCCCTTCATGTTAATCAAAACAAAGGAAATCCCAGCCTATTCAATGTTCCAACCGAATTCATGTGAGGTTTTAGCGAACGATTGGGAGCTCGTTGAGTAATGGCCGTTTACGCTGATTTAAAAGATAAACGGGTCCTAGTGACTGGGGCAGCCGGTGGCATTGGGCAGGCTCAAGTGAAGCTTTTTTAAAACAAGGCGCCAAGGTCATTGGTGTTGATCGCCGAGAAAGTCAGTTGACTGATGCGCTTTTAACGTCAGTCAAACTCGATTTAAGTGATCATGATGCTTTAGTCGCGTTTATGCAGCAGTGTGAGGTTGATATTGTCTGCAATACTGCTGGCGTATTAGACGATTTTAAGCCAATTGGGGAAACCAGTGAGGCTGATTTTGCTGATATTTTACAAACAAATTTGAACGCGGTCTTTACGATTACCAAGCATTTAATTCAACAAAACCGGCCAACTCGTGTTTGTTAATATGAGTTCGTATGCAGGGTTGTCGGCCAGCGGTGGGGGCATTAGTTACACCACGTCCAAACACGCGATCAATGGGTTAACGAAAGAGATTGCTTGGGAATATGGTCGCCAAGGTGTTCGGGCCAACGCGATTGCACCGTGTTTAGTGCGGACTGAAATGGCTAAGGTCGATTTTGAAACCGGACTAAACGTTAAATTAGCGGCAGAAACGGTCTTTAATCGCTATGCCGAACCGGCTGAAATTGCGGACCTGACCTTATTTTTAGCGTCCGATAGTTCTAAATATATGACTGGGCAAATCATTAGTATTGATGGTGGTTATGCACTCGGTAAAAATGTGACGCTCTAAAAAATAGATTATAGAATAGTGGTCGAATCCGGCTACTAATGCTAAGTGGACTCGTTGACTTGAAGTGTTTTTTCAAGTTAGCGGGTCTTTTTATAAGGGCCTTTAAGTTGTGCTATAATCGAAATTAATAGTGGTTTTCTATATCGGAGAGGGGTCAACTTAATGAGTAACGACGTTATTCTTTATCGTACCGATGACGGTCTAACAAAAATTGAGCTGCATTTGACTAATGGGACGGTTTGGTTATCGCAACTTGAAATTGCTGAATTATTTCAGACGACTAAACAAAACGTTAGCAAACATATTAAAGCAATTATTGAAGACGGTGAATTAGACGAGAATCGAACTGTCAACCAACAGTTGACAGTTCAAGAAGAAGGTATTCGAAAGATTTCGCGAAAATTAACGTTTTATAATCTTGATATGATTCTAGCTATTGGTTATCGCGTACGGTCAGCAAGGGGTGCGCAATTTAGGCGGTATGCGTCGACGATTCTAAAGGAATACTTAATTGAAGGGGCCGCTTTAGATACTGAGAAATTAACCAATAATGTGACCTACTTCAAACAACTACAAAAACGGATTCGAGATATTCGGTCAAGCGAACGTCTTTTTTACCAACAGGTGCTCGATATATTTGCAACCAGTGTTGATTATGATGGCTCAAATATCGTTGCGAAGACTTTTTTTCAAACGGTTCAAAATAAAATGTTGTTTGCTGTGACCGGTCAAACGGCACCAGAACTAATTTTTTCAAGGTTAGATGCGCAAAAGGATGATTTAGGACTTACGAATTATCAAGGACATTATCCACGAAAATCAGATTTAAAGGTATCGAAGAACTATTTGAATGAGCAGGAATTAAATCGCCTAAATCTAATTGTTTCGGGGTATCTTGATACAGCGGAATACCAAGCGGAGACCCAAACCGCAATGACGATGGCGGATTGGCAAGCTGAAATTGATCGTTATTTAGATTATCAACGCGCTGATATTTTGAAAAATAAAGGGGCGGTTAGTCGGCAAACGGCTAATTTAAAAGTTAATCAGGCGTATGAGCATTATCAAAAAAATCATCATGAGGTGACTCAAGTTGATGAAGATTACTTCAAGGCACTAAAAAATGAGATTCATCAGTTAAAAGAGGATTAATTAACAACACAAAAACCTGGTCATCATTCATTTCGCTGAATGATGACCAGGTTTTTAGGGTTAATCAACTGTTAGAAAAACAGTTCACCAATCTTTACCACGAGTGAAATCAGTGCGAGTAGTAAGATTAGCCATTCTGTTTTTGAGAAATGTTTGTAGGCCACTGCGAAAGTTAGTCGTAGATGGCGGCCAAAACTGTTTGCTTGGTGGGTCTCGGGATCATCCCAATGGGTGACGACCAGCGTTAACAGCACCACTAATGGGATTAAGACCGAAACCGCAGTGAAAAAGCGGGGATTAAAAAAAGAATATAGTGTCAGTAATAGTGTCAAAACGGCGATGGTTAACGTGAAATTGCGGAGAATTTTCTGAGTCATTAAGTGGTGCTCCTAATCATTGATGATAGTGTTTATTTTTTCAGTATAGCATAAAAAAAGCAGTGTCCCGTCCGTTTTACCGGTTAGGCACTGCTCTTACCACCTATTATTCAAACATTTTCTTAGTGGCACGCATTAAGGTCTTGATGTCGCGATCGTAACGTGGTGTTTCGACTAATTTAGCCATTGGCACACCGGCGAAATGGTACGCGGCAATTTCGCCAGAGCGAACGGCACTTTGTTCGGTGAAAATCATCTGGTAAGGTTGTTCAACGAATTCACCAGTGAAGGCGAGGTTGGTTGAATGATCAGGGATGACTTCTGGCCGATCGATTTTAGCCCGGTTGTTGAATAGCGCTGAAGCGTATGGCATGTAAACAGGGATGTTATTGATGACACTGTCCATGATTTCGGCTTCTTTTTCGCGGATATTGACGGGGCCGGGATCGACTTTGGCTAATTGGCCAATTAATTCTTGAAGCATGTCTTTACCGGTCATTTCGATGTATGGTTTATCGACAAATTCACCGGTCCGCCGTGGATACAAGAAGTAACCCCAAATAACGGCTTCATTTGGTTTTTGCGTAGTGAAATGCGGTTGATGATGAACAACAATCGACATATTGACGTCTTTATGACCTAGCGCGGTAATTGGGCGCGTTGATAGGAATGAGTTTAAGGCGTTCCCAGGTGCTTGGGTCGTGATCCGTTCGATTTCATTTAAGAGAATATGATTTTTAGTCGTTAAGGTGAAGCTGACCCATTCGCTGGCGTTGCGGTCAGCGAAGAATTTGTCAGAATTGCCTAAGTTGTAGAATTGAGAACTGATTTGCTTCCAAAGACCAGCGGCTGCCCCGTAATCCATGTTTTCAGCAGCGGGTGTGTTGTAATCACCGAGGGTTGCGGAATCAGTAATCGAACCGTTGGTGAAGATGACGGCGGTATCGTCGTCAACGGCGACGTGTTCGACTTCATCGGTATCGAGGTTAGTCATCGTCAAACCAGTGACCGTAATTTCATCGGTCATCGTGGTATCTTTGAAGGTCATATCAGTGACGCGCCGGTTTAAAATAATTTCGCAACCTTGCGCCTTGAGATAGTTGATGATGGGTAACATGATACTTTCATATTGGTTGTAGCGGGTCCGGTTAACCCCGACTAAGTGTTCGATTTGAGTGAATTCGTAAATCATTTGATGCATGTAACGCCGTAATTCTTGGACAGAACTTTGAATCCGGAAGGCAAAAGTCGTTTCCCACATATACCAGAAATTAGTTTGGAACATGTGTGGATCGTCCTTGAAGTAATCAGCAATCGACACGTTGTCCAATTTTTCTTCTTCAGAATCGGGCATCATAATCAATTTGGTCATCAAGAGCCGGTCTTTGGTGTTGAAACCTAAATGGCCAGCTTCGAGAATTCCTTTGCTGCCTTCGAGTAAGCGTGCTTTATCAAAAGTCCGGTGTTGGGCATCGAAACTGCGGGTGTCTTCAGCAACAGTCATGTTCGGTTCAGTCGCCGATGGAATGCGGTCTAATAAATCCATTAAATCGACATAGGTCCGGTAATTTAACATCCGGCCGCCACGTGCGACGTACCCTTGCGTGTTTTCGAGTGGATGATTCTGGTTCCAATATTCATCGACTTGGTCGGAAACGGTTGAACCATCGTTTGAACCGTGGTCGTCGATTGAATAGAATTTAATCGCATCGCCTGACCAACCACCTTCTTGAATTAAGTAAACAGCTGCGGCCATATTTGCTAGTCCAGCGCCAATCATTATTGCTTTTTTCTTAATCATAGAATAGCCCCCTTGTTAACTTTAGCGGTAATCCACTAAAAATTAACGACTTTCGAATTTTTCGTAATCAACTGAATCGTCTCTAAATAGTTCCATTTTCTTAGCAAGCAAGCATGCACCAGTGGCTGCAATGCCTGTCACGATTAAACTACCGATTAAAAATTTTTTCATGTTGTTCACTTCCTCTCATCAGCTACTTTTAACGTCTACATTATAACGCCGATTGGTTAAATGTCATAGATAAAACCCTTACAATAATTAATTATTAACTATCTTTTGAGATTCTTAACATGTTAGGATAATGACAGAGCATATTAAGAGGTGATAGTCATCGATACGAAGCAGCATTTAGCCAATACGTTAAAACAATTAATGGCGACCACGCCGGTTGATCATATTACGGTCAACCAACTAACGCACCACGCCAACGTAGCGCGCAATACGTTTTATTACCATTTTGCCGACATCAATGAATTGGTCGCGTGGATCTATAATCGTGAGATTGTTTCGCAGTTAGCGGCTTATCAGCAAGGCCAGGACTGGTTAAAAGGCTTAGATTTATTAGTGACCTATATCGAAACCAATCGGCACTTTTGTTTGAATACCTTTCATTCGATGAATCGGGATTTATTGAGTCGTTTTTTATACCGGGTCGCCTTTACGATGGTGGCCGGGGTCGTGACTGATTTGAAGGCTGATTGTGCGCCAACGTTACAAGATGAAATCGCCAATTTCTATGGTTGGTCCTTGGCCACGCAGATGACGCAGTGGTTGGTCACCAATCTTGAAGAACCAAAACAGGAATTTTACCAACGCATGCAACGGATGTTGAACGGGACGATTCTGCACATCTTACAGTAAAATGCCTAATAATTTGGGCAAACGCCCCTGATTGTCCATAGCTTACCCGCTAGTATCCGGTTACAGTGAAGGAGTAGGTTCACTGCAATTATTCTAGGAGGCGAGTAAGATGTTCTTATTTCAACAGATTTCAGCAATCGATTGGCTAATGTGGGTGTTAGTCGTCGCAGCATTGATGTTACTAAACGAAGCAGCCCGCGCGAATAAATGGGTCGCAATGCTTTTATTTATTGGGGTACCCATTATTTTAACGTTGTTTGTATGGCCGACAACGGCCGGCCCCGATAGTAGTACGGGGACTTGGTTTCACTGGGTCAAAGTCTATTCAGCTTTAGCGGGTTGTCTGGGCTTCTTGGCATTACGGTTTAGTCCTAAGTTACAAGCCAACAAATGGGCGCTGGTTTTTCCACCTGCGATTCTAGCGTTTAACATTATGGAAGCCGTGATTCGCGATTTCCAAGTTGCTGGCCTTCACGGTCTAGTGGATGGCGTGGTCATGAATGGTGGCGCTTGGAATATCATGAACGGGATCGCCGGAATCATCAATATCATCACGATTTCTGGTTGGTTCGGCATCATGATTAGTCATGATAAGCAAAAGGATATGATCTGGCCGGACCAAATTTGGCCGTGGATTATCGCGTACGATGTTTGGAATTTTGCTTACGTTTATAACTGCGTTGGCGACCATTCCTTTTACGCTGGCGGGGCGTTGCTAGTGTCCTGTACGTTAGCCGCTTTCTTCGTTAAAAAGGGGAGCTGGCTACAAGCCCGCGCTCAAACCTTGGCGTTTTGGATGATGTTTACGATGAGTTATCCAACGTTCGTCACGGATTCAGCTTTTGCCGTTAAGAGTAGTCATAGTAGTGCCGCGTTGATGACGGTCAGCAGTCTTGCGCTATTGATTAACGTCGCCGTTTTAATCTTGCATATTTACCGGACGGTTAAATATCGTCGCAATATCTTAACGGATGATATTTATGCGGGTACGAAGGCGCATGATCAAGTGATTGCGGATAATACGTCAAAAAATTTAAAATAAAATATTTAGAAGAACAAGCTGTGACACAACTCGGTTATCAATTGAGTGCTAACTCAAGTTGGTCAGGCTTTGAGGATTAACCTAAAAATCAGCGTTATGATTTGTACTTTGAATCATAACGCTGATTTTGTAGTTAACCGGAAAAGACTACTTGAGAAGCACGTTATCAATTGAGTTCTGGCGTGCGTCAATAAATAATATTCGTCTAATATTAGAACACTACGACTTATGTCACAGCCCCTTTTTTTACAATATTTAAGTTAGTTTAATTGTTAAGGGACTGTCCTTAATTTATGGTAGAATAACGGCATTAAGCATAGAAAAGAATGGTGAGGATAGACAATGATTCTTGAACGCAGAAATCAAATGAATTTTAAAAAATTAGCAGGTTCCGTCGATAATCCCCCCGAAGGAATCCGGGTCGCAGAAATGCAAGAACTCGCACATCTTTATCAGTTATACCAAGCTGGCGCCAACGAGATTGGCACCAAATTAGAAAATTTGGACAGTGAATTCCAAGTCAACTATGATCACAACCCGATTCATCACATGGAAGAGCGATGAAGGAAGTTGCCAGCCTGCTGGAGAAGTTAAGGCGCAAAGGTTATGAACGTTCAATCGAAAGTATTCAAAATAATATTTTTGATATTGCTGGGATCCGAGTGATTACCAATTACATTGATGATGTTTATCTGATTGAAAAAATGTTGTTGAATCAATCTGACGTAACGCTAGTGAGACGCAAAGACTACATTCAAAAGCCAAAAGCGAGCGGCTACCGGAGTTTACACATCGTCGTCGCGGTACCGGTTTTTCAATCAAACGGGGCGGAAGTCGTCAACGTTGAAATTCAAATTCGGACGATTGGGATGGAAATGTGGGCGAGTCTTGAACACAAATTACGGTATAAAACGGATATTGGCGCCGATGTGGTGGCTCAATACAGCACCGATTTAAAAACCTATTCTGAAGAATTAACGACGATTGAAACCAAGATGCAAGCTATTTATCAACAATTAAATCATTATCTAGATTAAATCTGGAATAGAGCCGCATGATCAATGGTTAACGCCGATTGATGGTGTGGTTTTATTTTTTTTAATAAAAGGCTTGCCTTAAAGTCAACTCCAAGGTTTATAGTGAACCTATTGAATGGAGGTTGGTTAGATGACAAAGACCATTATTATTTATTTTTTATTGAGTGGGACGACTAAAAAGGCGGCCGAGGCCATTCAAAAAACGACCGGGGCTGATTTAGTCGCGTTAACCCCGACGGTTGCTTATCCACAAAGTTACGACGCTGCGGTGGCGCGCGGACAGACCGAATT
Source organism: Latilactobacillus fuchuensis DSM 14340 = JCM 11249 (assembly GCF_000615805.1). Lineage (GTDB taxonomy): Bacteria > Bacillota > Bacilli > Lactobacillales > Lactobacillaceae > Latilactobacillus > Latilactobacillus fuchuensis. Next base: position 7,326 of record NZ_BAMJ01000010.1, on the reverse strand, counting down.
AGAGCATCATCAGTTACCGGATTTACAAGTCACGTGGCCTGATTTAAACCAATATGACACGGTGCTACTGGGTTTTCCAACGTGGTGGCAACAACCGCCGTTAATCATTGAAGCCTTTTTACAACAAGCCAAATTGACCAATCAGAAAATTATCCCCTTTACAACCAGTGTTAGTACGCCGATTACTGATTCAATGGCGGTTTTACGTCAGTGGGTGCAACCGACTTTACTAGGAACCGGTTGGCGTTACCAAGCGAATTCAAGCGCGATGACCGCTTGGTTAGCGCAGAATAAAGTATAATCAGCTTTAAAGGGATCCAATTTAATTAAGGAAGTGACCGTGATGAACATTAAACAAGCTGCAGCAACCTTTAACTTAACCGCGGATACGCTGCGTTATTACGAACGGGTCGGGATTATTCCACCGATTCCCCGTAATAAAAGTGGTTACCGCGATTATCAAACGAAGGATTTGAATTGGGTTTATCTAGTGACGCGTCTGCGAGCCGCCGGGTTGTCGATCGAATCATTGATTGAATTTGCGACCCTTTCCCAATTACGGGGTCAACAACCGGTTGAAGCCGCGCAGAAACAAGTGTTAAAGGATCAATTGGCTGAATTAGAAATTAAATTAGCCGAAATGCAAGAAGTCAAAAATCTATTAACTTATAAAATTGAAACGTACGACGAGCATATCGCCCAGTTCGAGTCGGGTGAGCTGACCGCTGAAAATCAAGAAGCATTGTGGCAAAAAAATTTTAAACAACAGGAGCAATATAATGAAAAAAATTCAATTAAATAATGGCGTTGAAGTGCCAGCCTTAGGGTTTGGGACTTTTCAAATCACGGATCCAATCGAAGCCGAACAAGCAGTTAAAGAAGCGATTCAAGTGGGTTACCGCCATATCGATACGGCGCAAAGTTACATGAATGAAACGGCTGTCGGCAAAGGCATCCAAGCATCTGGCGTTGATCGCAAGGAATTGTTTATCACCACTAAGATTTGGGTTGAAAACGTCAGCTACGATGGTGTGATGACGTCGTTTGAACGGTCATTACGCCGCTTAAACTTAGACTATGTTGATTTATTATTGATTCACCAACCTTATAACGATGTTTACGGTGCTTGGCGCGCGATGGAAGAACTCCAAGCCAGTGGCAAAATTCGCGCCATCGGGGTCTCGAATTTTGCAGTCGATCGGGTGGTTGATCTAGCTGAATTTAATCAAGTCACGCCACAAATTAACCAGATTGAAATCAATCCATTCCAACAACAAACCACCAATATCGCAGCGCTTAAAGCCGAAGGGGTAGCCGTTGAAGCTTGGGCACCATTCGCAGAAGGTAAGAACGGGATTTTTACCAATCCTGTTTTACAAGCAATTGGGGCTAAATACCATAAATCAGTGGCGCAAGTGATTTTACGGTGGGTGGTTGAACAAGATATTATCACACTCGCAAAATCAACGAAACCCGAACGGATGCGCGAAAACTTGGACATCTTTGATTTCGAATTAACGACCGAAGATCAAGCAGCCATCGCGACGTTGAACGTCGGTGAGAGTCAATTCTTCTCACACGCCGATCCAGCTAGCATCAAATGGATGGCCAGCCGGAAAATGAATGTCTAATGAAAAAATAAGCTGTGACAGAACTCGGTTATCAATTGAGTATCAAGTTGGAAAATCGCCTATCTCGAAACTAAGGATAGACGATTTTTTGATTTGACCGGAAATTGATGAGTTCTGACGCGCGTCAAAAAAATAATGTTCGCTTAATATCAGAGTATGACGGCTTATGTTACAAACTCTTTTGGGTTATTCACGCCAGTCCACAACGCCAGTTTGAAACGCGTTAGCTTCCAATAAATCGGCTAAAACGAGTTGGCCGAGTGCATCGGTTAACGCCGCTTCGCCTTGTTTCAGAGTGGCTTGAATCAAAGATTCGCTTTGCTCGATGTGTTCGGGATTGCGGAATAAGCGGGTCGTCAGTTGCGACGGTTGGTAATCTAGTAGTTGTTGATCTTCAACGGCCAACAAAACGTCGGCGAGAGTGATGGTCGTCACCGCTTGGTTCAACGTAAAACCGCCATCTTTACTCGCATTCGATGTAATTAAATCAGCGACGACGAGTTTTCGCAAGGTTTTCTTTAATGATGAATCGGAGACTTCTAACAGTTCGCTAAGCCGCGTGCTTTTTAGCGGGGCATGGTCTTGTTGGGTCGCCAGAATCAGTAGGACGAAGACGCTAGTTTCAAAATTTTTAGGTAATCGCATATAGAGACTCCTTTAGATGAGTTGATCGAGTAATTCTTGTGCCACTGCGCTAACAGTGACTGGTTTAAACGTTGCGCTGAATAGGCCGAAGAATTTTAAGAGTGGCACCATTTTAGCCATTGAATCGCTGCGACCCGCACCGTAGACGAGGGTTGGATTAACCGTTGCTAAGCGTACTGGTGACGTTTTTAATTGCTTGATGAGCTTGGCTTTGAGTGTTACGAAAGATTTGGGGCCGAGTTGACCGCCAATCATCCCCATTGCTTGCGCTTGATGCGTTTCGGCGATTTTTTGCATGACTTCAGCGGGCTTTTGGTTAACGGTGATTAGTTCCGCATCAGTTTTAGCGGGCCGACCGACAAAATCAACGATGTAGTCGATTTGTTCCGGGATAACTTGATTAACGGCGTCAAAATCGGTGACGTCCGCTGCGATATTCTGAATACGGGAATTTTGTAATTGGTTTTGACCGCTCCGGGAAACGACGTAAAAGTCCGCTGATGGGTCGCGTGTTAGCCATTGTTGCGTGACTTCACGGCCGATATAGCCGTTGCCACCTAATAAAACGATTGTTGTCATATGAGTCACCATTCCTTGGATTAATTTATTCTATGGAAATTATAATTCTAAGGAAACTGAAAGTCAATTAAAAAGTCATCAATTGTTAAACAATGTTTCACGTGAAGCATTTGGATTTATTTTTATCATTAACTTGCCTTCGAGTTCACTTTAGGGTTTATACTCATTTAGCGGGTTTAAATTTTCAGAAAACCTTATGCTATAATTAATAAATATAATGAAACAGGGGCGAGTTATGAATAAGAAAAATACAATTATCGTCACGTTCGCGTTGTTGTTATCCAATACAATGGCGGGACTCGATGGTACGATTATTAACACGGCGTTACCGGCAATCATCAGTGATTTGCACGGGATTCAATATATGGGCTGGATTGTGGCGGTCTTTTTACTCGGGATGGCGGTGGCAACACCGTTATGGAGCAAGCTAGGGGAACGAATTGGCAATCGGGGCGCGTATCAATTAGCCACTTTATTATTCGCGTTAGGCGCGATTTTCCAAGCGTCCTCTAGCAATATTATTTTCTTCTTGGTCGCACGAACCGTGATGGGGATTGGGGCCGGCGGGATGAATACCTTGCCGTTTATCATTTACGCGGATTTATACCAAAATATTCGCAAACGGGCGCAAGTGATTGGTTACGCAACAGCCAGTTATAGTGCGGCGTCGATTGTGGGGCCATTAATTGGCGGCTGGATTGTCGATGCTTTTAGTTGGCATTGGGTCTTTTACATCAACGTGCCAATCGCGTTGGTATCGATTGTCTGTGTCCGTTTCTTCTTCAAAGAAACACCGAAAAAACGGTTATCAGGCAACGTCGATTATCTCGGCGCCGGCTTGTTGATTGTCAGTTTAGTCACGTTATTAACGGGGATTCAATTAATCGGCACTGGTTCGTTGGCGTTAATCCTCGGCTTGATTGTCGCGGGCATTATTTTATTAGTCATTATGTTTCGGATTGAAGATCGTGCGGCTGATCCGATTGTGCCGAATCGGTTATTTAAAAATCGGTGCTTAGTGATTGATTTCATCCTGTTCGTCGTCTTGTGGGGCGCGTTTATCGCCTTTAACATTTATATTCCAATGTGGGCGCAAGGGTTGCTTGGACTAAGTGCTTTATTAGGCGGAATGACCCAGATTCCGGGCGCGGTGACCAACTTAATCGGGTCACTTGCCGGACCAGGACTGGAACCGCGGCTGGGCAAATACCGGGTTGTGACTTTAGGGACGGTGGCGTTTTTGATTGCCTTTAGTGGGATGCTGATGGTCAATGACCAGACCCCGTTCTGGTTCTTACTATTAATGGGCGCGTTTGAAGGCTTTGGTCTCGGGATGAGTTTTAATGTGCTCCAAGTCAGTGTTCAAAATGATGCGGAAGAACGGGATGTCCCAATTGCCACGTCATTTGCCTATCTTTTACGGATTTTGAGTCAAACGTTCATGTCATCGATTTATGGGGTGATTCTCAACCACGCCTTAACGCGTGGTGTGGCGCGATCGCACGGTCAGATTACGATGGCGATGATGAATAAATTGAGTGATTCGCAAAGCGTCGGCCAATTACCGGCCCAATTATTGCCGAAGATGCGCAGTATTATGTATCAAGGTCTGCATAATATCATGCTGATTGCGACCGTCCTATTAGTGATTGTCTTAATCTTCAACATTTGGATTCAAATTCATTTCAAAAAAGAAATCAAACAAGCTTAGTTGAGTGCTCACTCAAGTTGGTCAGGCTTTGAGGATTAACCTAAAAATCAGCGTTATGATTTGTATTTTGAATCATAACGCTGATTTTCTAGTTAACCGGAAAAGGCTACTTGAGAAGCACGTTATCAATTGCCTATCAAGTTGGAAAATCCGATTATCCTGAATTTAGGGATAAGCGGATTTTTTGATTTTAACGGAAGTTGATATCTATTTCAGAACTTATGTTTGGGCTATAAATTGCTAGAGTGTTATAATGTCGTTACATTATTAACTAATTAGGCAGTGGGAGACAGCTGATGATTGAATTTAAACAAGTGACTAAAGCGTACGACGCGGGACTTGCCTTGAATGATTTAACGCTAACAATTCCGGACAATCAAGTTTTTGTTTTAGTGGGTCCGAGTGGTAGTGGCAAAACGACCACGCTCAAAATGATTAATCGTTTAATTGAACCGACAAACGGATCGATTTTAATCGATGGGCAGCCAATTGATCAAATAGACTTACAGACGTTGCGCTTAAATACGGGGTATGTGTTACAAAATATCGCGCTTTTTCCGAATCTAACGATTGAAGACAACATTACGATTCAACTGGAAGTTTTAAAATGGCCCAAAGCTAAACGGCAGCAACGGGCTTATGAATTATTAGCATTAGTCGATTTGGCGCCAGCGCAGTATGCGCAACGGTATCCGAGTGAATTATCGGGTGGGGAACAACAACGAATCGGAATTATTCGAGCACTGGCGAACAACCCTAAAGTGATTTTAATGGATGAACCGTTTAGTGCGTTGGATCCCGTCATTAAAACGCAATTACAAGATTTGGTCGTTAAATTGCAACGACAATTACATAATACCGTTATTTTTGTGACCCATGATATGAAAGAAGCGTTGCGAATCGGCCAAACAATTGCGGTGATGCGCGCGGGGCACATCCAACAAGTCGGGACGGCTGAAATGATTTTCAATCAACCTGAAAATGAGTTTGTTCGCGAGTTTTTTGATATTGAGCGGTCCGCAGATGCCGAGACGGTTCAAGCCTTATTAGACAGTGGACTAGGTCAGCTCGTTGATTCCCAACCGGTCCAACTTCAGGTAACCGATTCAATTGCTAAGTTGGCGCAGAAGTTGGTTGATTACCCCACCGGTGTGTTTGTGCAAATCGCACAACAAACTTGGTTGCTGACGATGGCTGATTTAACCACTTTTATTGCGAAACGGGGTGTCTAAAATGGCCACTCAAATCTGGCATATTTTAACCACTCAATCGGGCGAAATTGTCCAAGCACTGGGGCAACATCTAGCAATCTCATTAGTCGCGTTACTGATTGCGGCCGTCATCGGAATTCCGTTGGCGATTATTTTAACGGAACACAAGCGACTTGCTGAATTGATGTTACAGGTGACGAGTGTCTTACAGACGATTCCGTCGTTAGCATTATTGGGTTTGTTGATTCCGTTGGTCGGGATTGGCACGGTGCCCGCCGTGATTACGTTGGTGCTTTACGCGTTGATGCCGATCTTCCAAAATACTTACGCTGGGCTGACCGGAATTGATCCCGCTTTAAAAGAAGCGGAAATCGCGTTTGGTTTACCACGTCGTAAACGACTATTGCGGATTGAAATTCCGCTAGCGATGCCGTTGATTATTTCGGGATTGCGGATTGCTTTAGTGATGATTATTGGGACGGCGACACTGGCCGCGTTAATTGGTGCCGGTGGCTTAGGCACTTATATCTTGGTTGGGATTCAATCCAATAATAATGCGTTACTAGTGATTGGCGCGGCGTTATCCGCCATTCTACCTTAACGGTCAGTGCTTTAATCCGTTGGCTAGGGACCTTATCGTTCAAAAAAATCATGGTCGGTTTAACCGTCTTCGTTGGATTAATCGGCGTGGGCACTGGTGTCATTGCTTGGCGCCAATCAGCGACCGAAATCACGATTGCCGGTAAACTAGGTAGTGAACCTGAAATCTTAATGAATATGTACAAAGATTTAATTTTGGCCGATCGACCGAATTACAAAGTGACGGTCAAACCTAATTTTGGTGGGACGACCTTCTTATTCAACGCGCTAAAGGCCGACCAGATTGATATTTATCCCGAGTTTACCGGCACGGTGTTACAAACGTTGGTCAAAACCAACACCAAAACGAATCTAGATCCGGCCAAAACTTATACAACGGCCAAAACAGCTTTACAGCAACAATTTAAGATGCTTATCTAAAACCGATGGCCTATCAAAATGGTTATGATTTAGCGATCAGTGCGGCGTTTGCGAAACGCTACAACCTTAAAACAATTTCGGATTTAGCGGCCTTGCAGCAACCGATTACGGCCGGCTTTGATCCTGATTTTTATCATCAACCTGATGGTTATCCGGGATTGAAGAAGGCGTATGGCTTACAGTTAGACGCTAAGATTATGGAACCGAGCATTCGCTACAAGGCGATTGCGGATGGCAAGGTTGATGTGGTCGACGGTTATACGACCGACGCGGAAGTCGCGCGTTATCATTTAGTCGTCCTCGAAGACGACCGCCAATTCTTCCCACCCTATCAAGGCGCGCCGGTGATGAAGACCGCGTTCTTAAAGGCCCATCCAGAAGTCGGGCAGTCACTGGCTAAACTGGCCGGTAAAATTACGGCGAGTGAAATGCAACAGATGAATTATCAAGTGCAAGTCAAACACCAAAAGGCCAGTGACGTTGCGCATCAATTCCTACTTAAAAAAGGCCTCATTCAAAAATAAACGGG
>NZ_BAMJ01000011.1 GCF_000615805.1 Latilactobacillus fuchuensis DSM 14340 = JCM 11249 | reverse complement strand
CCCGATTATTCCTGTTTTTAAGACCTTAACCTAACACTAAATAGTCTTCAATATTCATGAAATACACTTTATACCAAGTTAAGAACGTGAAAATCGTCCAAATTTTACGACGACCATTAATCCGTTGTTCTTTATTCGCGTCTAACAAGGCCAATAACTTCGGTTGATCAAAGAATTCAGCCACAAATGCTTCGCTGAAAAGCGTTTTAACTTGTTCATAATACTTATCGGTTTCCAACCATTGTTTGATTGGCACTGGGAACCCTAATTTAGGCCGGTTCGCCCAAGCAGCAGGTAAATGTTTAGCGGCTGCTTGGCGGTAAGCATATTTCGTATCTTTGCTATTCAATAAATAATCCGTTGGCACTTGGCCCGCCGTCTTAGCGACTTCGGGATCCAAGAACGGCACCCGTAATTCCAAACTATGCGCCATTGAAATTTTATCCGCTTTTTGTAAAATATCGTTCAACATAAAGTGGTGTAGATCAATGTATTGCATTTGTGAAACGGGATCGGCCTCTTTGACGTTTTCAAAATCGGCTTGATAGTTACCTTGAATCGTTTCAGCATTTTGATAAGCTGGTTTCAAATAACTGTTCGCTTCATCCGCGCCAAAAATACTGGGATTTTCGATATCATAGATCACGGATTGTCCCGCATAAAATTCTTTGGGGTTGGCCAAATTCGTGTATAAATGAACGCGACCTGGGAAGGCTGGCATCTTTTTAACCGTCTTGGCTAAATGGGCCCGCGCACCTTTTGGCAATTTCTTCAGAGTAGACGTGAAGGCTTTGATCGTTGAATTATGCGAATGCATGCCATAATTGACATACCCAGCAAATAATTCATCAGCCCCTTCACCCGATAGCGCAACCGTCACTTTTTCACGCGCAAAACGGGATAAGAACCACAATGGCACACATGATGGATTACCATCTGGTTCGTCCAAATAGTATTGAATCTTATCAAATTCGGCAAAAGCGTCATCCGCATTAACCCGTGTCTCATTGAAGTTTAAACCCAGCTCTTCCGCTAAAGCGCGAGCGGCCGTCACTTCGTTATAAGTTTGATCATCAAAACCAACACTGAAGACTTCCTGTGGTTTTAAAATACTGGTGACGTAACTACTATCAACCCCTTCAGATAAGAAGGCGCCAACGGGCACGTCAGCCACGTTGTGCATTTTAATGGATTCATCAATTGACGCATCAATTTTTTGAACTTCTTCTTCAAATGATAATTGAGAAGGCGCAAACTGCATATCCCAATATTTTTCAATATCGAGTTGACCATCTTTATAAGTAAAGTAATGACCCGCTGGAAAACGATAAACCCCTTTGAAGAAAGTTTCAGTTAAATCATTATATTGGTTCATCATGAATGATTTCAACGCCTTTTGATTCAAGGTTGGTTTGAAATCTGGATGGGCCATAAAGGTTTTCAATTCACTACTGAACATGAAAGTCCCATCGTCTAACGTTGTGTAATACAGTGGTTTAATCCCGAAGAAATCGCGGGCACCAAAAATCGATTGTTCTTTAAGATCGTAGATGACAAACACAAACATCCCGCGAATCTTAGTCAGTACGTCTTTACCCCATTCTTCATAAGAATGTAAGATTGTTTCAGTATCAGAATCCGTTGTAAATTCATGGCCTAAGCTCACTAATTCAGTCCGAATTTCACGATAATTATAGATTTCACCATTAAAGAAAATCAATTTGCTGTGATCTTCATTATAAATCGGTTGATCGCCCTTGGTTAAATCGATAATTGATAAGCGCCGAAATCCTAAAGCCACTTGGTCATCAATAAATTCACCAGCGCCACTAGGGCCACGATGCTTGATGATGTCCATTTGATGGTTCAATACTTCTTTTTTCTTTGGCAAATCAAATAGTCCGCCCGCAAATCCGACAATCCCACACATATGTTTAGCCCCTCTTATCCTCTTGGTTCACACCCGTTTATATCAAAACTAAATAACAATTAACAGGCACTCTTAACCGATTAATTGCTATTGTATATCATACTATATTTTGTTTCTAAATTGACCTAACAAATTCGTAAGTTCGTGCTTATTTCAATAAAGTCGCAACCGCTTCTGGTGTGACTGCTTGACCCACTTGCCAGTCATCAGGCAAGACCATGATGCCTTTATCCGGTGCGTTGACCACGCCAATCTCGCGTGCTGCGCAAATCATACCATCACTTTGAACGCCCCGTAATTGACCTGGCCAGATAATTTTACCTTCTGGCATGACCGCCCCAACGGTTGCCACAATGACTTTTTGACCCTGTGCGATATTGCTAGCGCCACAAACGATTTGGACCGTTTGACCCGGTGCAATCTCCGTTTGGGTGATGTGCATGTGATCTGAATCTGGATGCACATCGCATTCTTGGACATAACCGACCACGATATGCGGTGTTTCATCAGCCACTAAATCAGCTGGAAAGCCTGCTGCAGATAGCGCCGTATTCAAAGCTGCTACGTCCGCAATCGTTAACACTTGCGTCCCGTTAAACTGTAATTCGGGTAAAATTTGATCAATCGCTAAAAAATTATAACCAATTGTCTGATCATTTTGATCGCTGATCCGGACAATCCCCTGTTTTTCAGTTGAAACTTGTTGTTCAGCATCGGGTTGAACCATGACCACTAAAATATTTTGAAATGCTTTTTGATTCATACTGGCGATTAACATTTAAAAACTCCTTTAGACTAATTCAATGACTTGATAAATTCAGTAATTTCCCGTTTTGTTTTCCGATCCTTGTTGACGAAACGCCCAATTTCACGACCGTCCGCAATCACGACAAAACTAGGAATTCCAAAAATTTCCCATTCTTCACAAACATCAATGTTTTGATCGCGATCAATTTGAATAAATTGATAATCTGGAAATTCAGCTTCAATTTCTGGCATTGCTGGTTTAATAAACCGGCAATCGCTACACCATGTTGCGGTAAAGAATAGGACGTGTTTTCCTTTGGTAATGAGATGGGTTAAATTAGTATCATCCATCGTTGCAAAATCTTTCATTATGCACCCCTTCAAGTTTTGTTCTCATTTTAATATAAGCGGTTTGCCAACAAAAGTCCACTCTTGTTGACTAAAAATTATGCTATACTAAACAAAGATAAAATTATTGAGGAGTTTTTCTTTGAAAAAACATAGTTCAGTTGTCAAATATCTTTTAACTGGTTTTGGACTTGCGCTAGCAACAACCATCAGCGCTCGTCAGTACAAAAACCAACAAAAAGCCATTAAATTAAATCAGATTCTAGAAGACGTCAAGGCTGGTTTGAAACACGAAGGCCAAATCGTCGGTGCTTGGATTGAAGAAAGTCCCCACCTCTTTTCGCAAAATAAACGGACTTTTCCCGTTTATCAAGGTGGCGTGATTACCGAACAATCGAACGGCACCAATCAGTTCCACTTTAAGGTCGATGCTAAAACCGGTGTCGTCATCGAATTTTCACAATTACAGCCCTAAAAAATAAACGAACCATCCTGGATTGAGGATGGTTCGTTTATTTTTTTATGCTTTATCTGATTTAAAATGGGCTTCTAAACGATAAATCCGATCGCCACGTTTGCTGAATTTTTCTTCATATTCAGTTTGGACGTTTTCAATCGCTAAGTCGCTCTTGTGTAAATCTAGTGACACGTCATCCAACAACATCCCATAAGCATTCAAGCTGCACAATGAATATTCAAACAATCCTTGATTGTCCGTCTTAAACCGCAGATAACCATCCGCTTGCATGATTTGTTGATATTCAGCAAGGAACGTCTTGAAGGTTAACCGGCGCTTTTCATGACGCGTTTTAGGCCATGGATCGGAGAAGTTGAGATAGACACCGGCGACTTCATTATCCGCAAAGAAAGTCGTTAATGACGCGCCAGTCCCCAATAACAATTGAAGATTAGGCAATTGCAATTCAACTTGTTTCTGGAGAATGACGGCAATCGCTGATTCTTGAATTTCAACGGCGATAAAATTCCGGTCCGGATATTTTTGCGCCATCTGAGTGATAAATTGACCTTTACCGGAACCAACTTCAATATAAATGGGTTGTTCTTTAGCAAAACGAGATTGCCAGTGTCCGGCAATCGTTTCGGGACTCACTAAAATCTTTTCGGGATTGGCTTCAATTAAATCCTTAGCCCATGGTTTATTTCTTAAACGCATAACGCACTCCTTATTTGATACCAATTAAAAAAGTTGGACCAGCGCCCAACTTTTGGCATTCATGTTTTAATTTATTTCAGAAACTAATTCTTTCAAACGCAATATGTCATGGTTCATCTCAGTAAAACGACCACGTTGATAATGGTGCTTAATGCTTTGAAGTAAGTTCAAACTACCGTACCAGAACACGCGCGCCATTAATTCTGGGGTCACGTCCAATCCGTAAGTTTCAAGCCACTTCTGCCATTCTTGACGTGGAACATATTGAAATAAAATCATTCCGAAATCGACTGCTGGATCAGCGAGCATCGCTGAATCCCAATCGACTAAATACAAGCGATTAATATCTGATAACAACCAATTCTTATGATTCAAATCGCCATGACAGACTTCCATTGAAGGGGTCTTCAAATCAGCCATTGTTTGTTTTAATGTTTGGACGACCTGCTCCAATAACGGATGTTGCCGTAAATCTTGGGGTAGATCGTAAAAGTAAGTTTGCAACATTTCTGGTGCGTGCCATGTTTGACCGCCCACTTTGTTGAGCATCCGCTTCAACAATAATGATTGGTGAACCCGTGCCAATAACTTGGCCACTTGCGGACTGTTCATTTCAGCCCGTTTCAAAGTCCGACCGTTCAACCATTCTTGGGCGGTTAGCACATCCCCCGTCGCAATTCGCTTGGTCCAAATCAGCTTAGGCGTAATGGCTTCTGCTGAAAGAGCCGCTAAAAATGGCGATGTATTTCGTTTTAAAAAGATTTTTTCCGACGCACGGACACCCAAAAAGGCGGTGCCAGTGTCCCCACCAGCTGGTTGAACTTGCCAACCAGTCTCCAAGTCGAAATTCATCGGCCTCGACTCCTTTACACTAAGATCAAGCACTTTCCCACGTGCTGCGACACTTCAACTGACGATAACTAGGATAATCATATAATAGTCAAACGCCTTACGTCAAGTCACTAACCGTTGTTTCTAACATTTATTTTGTTAAACGCCGTGGTAGATAGAATTGAACAAAGCCATACCCTAAGCCCCCAAAAGCAACGATACTGACCAAACTCTGCCCATTTAAGCCAAAACGAATCAAGATTAAAAGACTCAATAAAATAATTTCGATTGCGACTAATCGCCAAATAAGTCGTTTAAAGGCCTGCAATTTGGTTGTTTGCGCGACTGGGTAAAGGTGCGTAAAAATATTTTGATCATATTGTTGATAAACCGGCAATAGTTGAAAACCAACGAGATAGATTAATAATAGTCCTAGCAATAATGCTAACCACCAAATTTGGCTGAACCAAATAATAATGCCACCAATAATGACTAATCTTAAGTATAAACCGCTAAATTCCGTTCCCCGTAAAAAGCCCCGTAGATATAGGAAATAGAATGGATTTGGATTGTTAGCACTCAACCACTGAATCAGACCATCTAAATAGCGACGGCGTTTAACCTGACTGTTTAAGCCGGGCACATCGGTGAAGAGATTATACAGGCGATAAATTCGACCCATGCGTGAATCTTCAGCACTGACTGCGGTCAACCAATTAAATAACTGCGTAGCTTGAATCTTAGTTTGTTGTTGCCGTTGCCAATACAAAAGCCCCGCCGCAATCACTAAGCCAGCGATTGACCAACCCAACCACAATTGACTCGCCACTAATACCCAATCAATCAGTAACCATAAACCAGTTTGTTGCGTACCGGTTCCTTGATACCACTGACCAATTTGGCTTGAAAAGCGTCGACTTTTAATCAACCAAAGCGTGGCTAATAAACCGAGTAACATCCAAGCCGGGACCGTCTTAGTGACTAAGAGTGTTGGCGCAACTAATAACGTGATCATGGCTAACCAACTAAACGGTAACCACATGCTGTAGCGTTGCGCCGCCTTCAAATAACTCGGTAATTGCGATTCTTGAGGCAGTAAGAAAACACTGTCCGCTTCATGTAGTAGCGTGGCTAACCGACCAAAACTAAGACTGGCCAGTAACACCAAACTAATCACCGGTTTTAGCCACCAACTCGTCGGATCAATTGCCTTAATCGCATTGGCGTAAGTGTAACCCAAAGCCCCTAATAAAAAGATAATTGCGAGTACAAAATGGTCATTAAAGACCAACCGTAAATATTTAACTTGTTGATTGACGTGCGTCGCACGCGTTCTTGCCATAATGATTGCATGTTTAGCCTTCTTTCGTCATCTGTAAATAAATATCATCTAAGTTAGCGTCCGCCATCTTAAATTCAGTTTTTAATTCGGCCAATGTGCCCGTTGCGCGTACTCGTCCCTGATTCAATAAAACGAATGAATCAGCATATTGTTGAGCGGTCGCTAAAATATGGGTCGACATTAAAATCGCTGCCCCTTGCGCTTTCTTATCCGCGATGATGTCCAATAAATCATGAATCGCTAACGGGTCTAAACCAGTGAATGGTTCGTCAATGATAAATAAATCGGCATCGGTCATAAACGCGTTGACGATCATCACCTTTTGACGCATCCCTTTTGAAAAATGGACTGGGAACCAATCAAGCTTATTATCCAATCGGAATTGTTTTAATAGTTGGTTCGCCTTCACCCAAGTTTTCTCGGGATCTAATTGGTACGCCATAATCGTTAAATCCAGATGTTCTTTTAATGTTAATTCAGGGTATAAAATCGGCGTTTCTGGAACATACGCCATTTTTTGCCGGTATTGATTCGGGTTCGATTGTAACGTGACCCCGTTCAACGTAATTGTCCCAGCTTGTGGCGTCAATAACCCGATAACGTGTTTAATGGTCGTCGACTTCCCCGCCCCGTTTAACCCGATTAGACCAACCACTTGTTGATCTGGCACGGTGAAACTAACGTCTTTTAAAACCGGTACGTGGGCGTAACCCCCGGTTAATTGTTTGATTTCTAAACTCATTTTAATTACCTCGTTCATTTTTATCGCTTTAGGTCTGCAACCATATCTTACCATGAACACTACATACTGTGTATCATCTTAACGATTTTTTTAAAGTGTGTCGCTAGCAAGCTAACAGTAGCGCAAATAGGCACTTTATGATAGCATGAACCTAGATTTAGACGATATGAAAGTGAGTGACTCATCATGGATAATTGTATTTTTTGTAAAATTGTTCGTAACGAAATCCCTAGTACGGTTGTTTACGAAGATGACCAAGTGAAGGCCTTCCTAGACTTAACCCAAGCCACACCCGGACACACGTTGCTAATCCCTAAAAAACACGTCGCTGATATTTTTGAATACGATTCTGAATTGGCCGCGACGGTCTTTAGCCGGTTGCCCAAAATTGCCAACGCGATTAAAGCCAGCGACCCGGCGATTAAAGGCCTCAACATCTGTAATAACAATGGCGAAGTCGCTTATCAATCCGTTTTCCATTCACATATTCATCTGATTCCGCGCTACGGCGCACAAGACGGCTTTTCAATGCAGTTTGTAGATCATTCAGCCGATTACACACCGGCACAACTCAAAACGATTGCGGACCGCATTCAGGCCCAACTGGAGGTTAACTAATGGGATTTTCAAAAGGGTTATTAATCGGCGGCCTATTGGGCACCACTTATGCACTACTGACCGCTAAAAAAACGGGTCCCCAACGGCAACAAGCGGTGGTTGATTATTTAAACGACATCACGACCGGCGCCCAAGATGTACAAACGAGTGCCACGCAATTAAAAGAAGCGTCTAACAACTTAGCCACCGAATTAAAGACGACCGCGGTCGATTCCGTCGCCGACATTAGCGAAGCCCTTCAATCATTTTCATTTGAAGCGGCACCCCGAATTGCTCAAATCAACGAATCACTAGAACGTCTCGAAAAAAATTTACCCCAGTAATTGTTATTTAATTAACTTAAAAATCATTAAGCCCCTCAACGGATTGCGGCCATCTTCACGAAAAACCTAAATTTGAAAGTTTTGTGAAGATTCAGGGCATTGATTTAATTTAATTAGTTTATGTGTTATATTAATTGTTGAATTCATAATTCAGTTCGAATTTATTCATAATACTTGATAAGGATGTGTCAGATAATGAAAAAATGGCTATTAGCCGCTGCCAGTTTATTAATGGTAGTCTCACTAGCAGGTTGTGGTAGCACAACAATCGCAACTTTAAAGGGTGGTAAAGTCACTCAAGCCGAATACTACAAGGAAACTAAGGAAACAACGACTGGTAAGCAACAATTGCAAACCATGATCTTAGAAAAAGCCCTTGAAGAACAATACGGCAGCAAAGTGTCTGATAAGAAAGTCACATCAACTTATAACACTTACAAGAAACAATATGGTTCATCATTCAGCTCTGTTCTCTCACAAAGTGGTTTAACAACTTCATCATTCAAGAAACAAATCAAGACTCAAATGTTAACTGAAGCAGCTTTAAAAGCTAACAAAAAAGTCACAAATGCTAACTTGAAAACACAATGGAAATCATACGAACCAAAAGTTGAAGTTCAACATATCTTAGTTGAAAAGAAAGCAACTGCTGAAACAGTCATTGCAGAACTTGCTAAAGACAACACCACTAAGAACTTCACAACTTTAGCAGCTAAATATTCAACTGATACTGGTACTAAAAAAGATGGCGGTAAATTACCAACATTTGATAGCACTGATACATCATTAGATTCAACCTTCAAGACTGCTGCCTTCAAGTTGAAGACTAACGAATACACAACAACGCCTATTAAGACAAGCTATGGCTACCACGTTATCCGCATGATCAAGAACCCTGGTAAGGGTAAGATGGCTGATCACAAGAAGGAATTAACGAGCCAAGTTTATGCTAAATGGATGACTGATACAACTGTTATGAACAAGATCATCACTAAGGTGCTTAAGAAAGCTAACGTTTCAATCAAAGATAAAGACTTATCTGACTTACTTTCAAGCTACGGCGTGAATAGTAAAGCATCATCTTCTTCATCTTCTAAATAAGCACATTGAAAAAGGCGTCCGACAAATTGTCGGACGCCTTTTTTTGGACTATTCTTCTAACGCTTCATCGTGTTCTGGTCGGTAGAATTGGCGACCATCCATTGCAAACATCCGCTCCGTATAATGCCCGGGTTCCGCATGTTTCAAAGACTGGGTCATCATCGTGATACTCGCATCTAGTTCATCGATTTGGTGTAACACATCGGCCTCCAAGACTTGTGGTCTAACGGGCGATCCGTATTCCAACAAACCATGATGGGCTAACACAACGTGCCGCAAAAGCAACATGTCTTCACTATTGGTATCAATCTTGAGCGTATCGCAAGCACGGACAATTTCTTCGTCGACCAAGACGATATGGCCAATTAAGTTACCGCGGACTGTGTATTCGGTCGAAATTGGGCCTGATAATTCTAACGTCTTCCCTAGATCATGTAACAACACGCCCGCAAATAATAAGGAGTCATTGATTTGTGGATACTGAGCCGCAATGGTCTTCGCTAGGCGTAACATCGATAAGGTGTGATAAGCCAAGCCACCTGCAAAAGCATGGTGGTTGGTTTTAGCCGCTGGATAACTAAAGAATTCTGGTTGGTGTTTTTGTAACAAATGGCGGACAAGTCGTTGCCAATTCGGATTTTTAATCTCAAATAATACTTGGCTGATTTCTTCTTGCATCTCTTCGACTTGAACCGGTGCTTTCGGCACGAACTGTTCAACTGATTGCGGTTCATCTGCCGTAGTTTCACGCAACTTATAGATTTTAACTTGCGGATTACTTTGGTACAATTCCCGTTTCCCTTGTAAATGAATCACTTGGCCCGCGGTAAATTTGGTAACGTCCGCATCGGAAGCGTCCCAGTATTTACCACTGATTTGACCCGATTGATCTTGGAAAGTGAACGCAATGAACTGTTTCCCATTCTTGGCAACCCGGACATCTGCCGTTTTAATTAAGACAAACAAATCAATCGGTTCGTCATTTTGATAATCAAATATTTTTTTAGTGGGCATCTATCTGACCTACTTTCTCTAAATTTAACCAATGTGCCGCTCCGAAGACGGTTTCTGTTCGGGGATTGGCCGTTAAATAAATTACCTGATGATGTTCGCTCAAACGCTGTAATAATTCCCAGATGGCCGCTTGACGTTGGTCATCGAAATTAACAAAACCATCATCAATTAATAAAGGTAACGATACCACATCGGCAATCTCTTCTGCAAATGCGAACCGTAATGCGATGTAGAGTTGTTCGGCGGTCCCTTGTGATAGCTCACCGACTTCAAATAACACTTGATCGGCGCGCAAGACCGTCATCACCTCTTCTTCAAAATTAATTTGCTGATATCGATTTTGCGTTAATAAGGCAAAGTAAGTCGTTGCTTTAACCAATATTCGTGGAAAACGTTCCTGCGAAGCCGCCTTTAAGGTGGCTTGAATCCAGTCAATCGCCAATTGGTTAGCCAACCAAGCTTGCGCTAAATCCGTAATGTTGGCTTCTGCTTGTAGTTGTTCTTGCCGTAACAGTTGATATTGATCGTCATCGACTAGCTTTTGTTGAGTGACACTCAGTTCCGCAATGACTTGTTGTTGTTCTTGCAGTGCCTGATTAGCAATTGCCAATTGCGCTTGTTGTTGTTTATAATCATTTTCTAACTGCGCTAAATCGGTAACGGCTTGCAATTCAGGTAACGCTTGATCTAATTCAGCCGCTAAATCTGAACAGCGTTGTTGAGCGACTTGCCGTTGTTTTTCCGCTTTGTAACACGCCTCTAATTCGGCCGCTGTTTTTAGTTGAGCACTGGCTAGTAATTGCTTTTGGGCCTCGAGTAATGTCGTTTGTTTAGCCGTTAATCGGATCACTTGTTGTTGATAATAGTGATAACTTTCATTACTTTGAGCCAGTGATTGTTGTAATTGTGCAACCCGGCTCTTAAACTGATCAATCTGGGTTAAGTTAACCGCATCGCTACCTTGGAGCGCGCCGACCCATTCTTGTGCAAACTGCCATTGTTGGTAATAAGTCGTTAATTGATTTTGCAGTGTTTCAACCGCCACCGTTTGTTGCTTAATTTCGGTCGTCAATTGTGCGACCCGTTTCAAATCATTTTGCTGATTCAACACAAGCGACACCGAAGTTTCAGTCGCATAACCGGCTTCCGTCAAAATAGCGGTGGTTTGTTGTTGAGATGCCTGTAACTGCGCTTGACTAGCGGTTAACGCCGCTGCTTGCGTTTGTTGTTCATCTTTCAGTGCGTCTAATTGGGCGAGTGCTTGTTGCCACTGCGCTTTTTGTTCAACACCCTGAGTCAGTTGTTGTTGGGCTTGTTGTCGTTGGTACCAACCGTAACCCAACACGAGTAAACCGACAATCGCGCCTACTTTAAACACGCCTGGTAAGAAAATGGTCAATAACAAGATCCCACCAACGCCCCAGAAAATGGTTTGGTTCTGACGAGTTGGCCGCACCGTTGTGGTTTCTAATTGATTGACTAACTGTTCTTGGGTGGCGACTTGGGTTTGCAGCCCTTCTGTTTTAGACAATAAGACTTGTTGTTCAGTCGCTAATCGTTGTTGTTGGTCGGAAGCTTCTTGCAGTTGTTCAACTTGGTCGGCCGTCAATATGGCAGGCACTTGTGCTCCCCATTGATGTTGAGCCACCAATTGTGTTTTTTCAGTCGTTAACTTCGTGAGTTGCGCTTGTTTGAGTTTTAAAACTTCAAGTTGTTGCTGTTGCGCCGACAGCTGGTCAAACAGCGGTGTGACAGTGGCTTGATTGGCTTGATAAAAACGAAACTCACCGGTTTGATCTAAGGTCTCTTGGACCTCTGCAATCGTCGCTTGCGCATTTTTTAATTCTGTTTCAACCGCCCGTTGCTGTTCGACTAAGGCTTGGTATTGGGTATAAATGGTTGCGTCAAAGGCCGTCGCATGTGCTAATTCACTCTGGAGTCCTTGCCATTCTTGATAATGCGGCCAACGTTCAATCAACCGTTGTTGCTGGTTGATTGTCGCTTGTAACTGTTCAATCTGAGCCGTTAAACTTTGCCGTTTAGCCGTGGCTTGTTGTAATATTTGCGCATTCTGCTCATACGCTTGATAGCCGGTGCTGGCTTCTTTGACGGTCTGGACTAAATCTGGATAACTTTTCAAAGCCTGATTCAATGGCCATTTCCGACCAGAAGGTTTATAAATTTTTTGACCTTCTTTATCCAGTGCTTTAGCAAAATTCAACCATTCGTGACTACCAACCGCCCCAATCGTCAACAGGTGTTGTAAGAAGTCAGCCTGTTTTAAACCGAATATCTGGTTAAGATCCTGTTGATTGGTTTCGAAAATTTGGGTGAACAACGCTTCATCGGCCGGGGCTAATAAGGTCGCTAAATAATCGGCGCCAAATTCATTCCCTTGATCAATGACCGTTACATCACCACCAAACTTGCCATCAATCCGCCGAATCACAAGTTCTCGTTCTTGATATTGAACTAATAATTCACCGCCGTATTGGGCCCCATTTTTAGGTTTATATTGTTCGTAACGTTGTTTGCCCGAAGCAAAGCCAAACAAAATGCCTTTAATCAGTGCCGTTAACGTTGATTTACCAGCTTCGTTTTGACCAAAAAGAACTTGATAATCGGTCGCTAAATCGATGACCTGGTCATGCCATTTGCCAAAACCGAAGATGGTAACTGTTTTAATTCGCATGACTTATTCCCCCAACTTCTTTTCTTGTAGAATCGTCTCAACCAAGGCTTTTAAATCGGCTTGATATTGCTCATCCGTCACGGCATCTCTAATAAAGCCTTCTTTCATCAGCGGTTGCGCTTTATCCCGAATATACTCTGGTGTGAAGATTTCAGCGGCGGCAGCTTGCCAATACGTTTGATCGATTTGGCTAAACTGTTGTTGTTGATCAAATTTTAAGGTTAACGCGTACGGCCAATGCAGCGGTTGACTGTTGGTCAATTGTTCTTGTAGAATCAGCAACAATTCATCGTGATTAATCCGTTGCAATAAGTCGGCCGATAAATTCTGAGCGTGCGTTAATTCCAAACTGACTAAACTTGCTTGCTCACTTTGTTGTAATTGCGCACTAATTTGGGTTTGTAATTGATTCAATGACATTTCGGGTTGAATCTCAAATTGTTGTCGTTGCCATTCAATCACGGTCGTTGGTCGGAAATCTAACTTGAATTGACCTGCATCCGCGTTCACCACGTAAAAGCCTTTTTGACCGGGTTCATTTTTATGGCGTCCCTGTAAATTACCCGGATAAACAACGTATGGCCGTTCTTGTAGAATTTGGCGTTTGTGAATATGCCCCAACGCCCAATAATCGTATTGCAATTGGTTCAACTGACTTAACGTAAACGGTGCATAATGGTCCTCATCAGGATTGGCTTGTTGGCTACCGTGAATCGTTCCAATCATATAATCAGTGGTGGCACGTGGTGGAAATTGATCGACTTGATTGGCCGTTAACCAACGTTGCCCATAGCTAAACCCAACAATCGTCACCGTTTCTTGGGCCTTAGTCGTTAACGTCATCGTTTCAACGTTTGTTTTAAAAACGTGCACGTTTGACGGAAATTCAAAATGAACCTGTTGTTCATCCCAATAATCATGATTCCCGTAACTCAAATAAACCGGAATCTCGACGGCCGCTAAGCGTTCAAATTGTTGTTGTAGAAATCGTTGAACTGGTAAGCTCTGCGCTTCTTGATCAAATGAATCACCGACCAGCAGCACAAAATCGACCTGTTCATCAATCGCGGTTTGAATCAGTGTTTTAAAAGCCGTAAAGGTTGATTGATGAATCGTTTCCCACAAAGTCGCTGGCGCTTGTTTGAGCCCCATAAAGGGACTATCGATATGGGCATCTGCAGCATGGATAAATTTCATTTTGAATAACGCCTCAATTCTTAAAAATCGATTTTATTAATAGGCTCATTATACCATTGCAATAGGTCTTTAGAAAGCATCATCGAACAAACGTTCTTAATGATGCCATCAAAAAATCCGTCCATAACCTAGATTGGGTGACGGCGGATTTTTTGCTGAGTGCACAGTTGCTAAACGACTGAGTCAGCACTCTATACTGAAATGTGCTTTCTCAAGCAACGCTTTCCGCCTAACTACAAAAATCCCTTATGGTTAAAGAACACCATAAGGGATTTTTTTGGTTATGCTCAAGCGTTAACCGCTTGAGAAAGCACTCTATCCTTGATAGATATCTGCGATTGGTTTTGAGATGATTTGGTTTAATTCGTCCATTAATTGGCTTAATTGACGTTCTTGTTCCATTAATTGTTTGATGGCGTCGATGTCACCAATTTTTTGAGCAAGTTCTTGGATTTCTTTGATTTCGTCATCCGTTAAATCTTGACCTTGCATTTGTTTTTGTTGTAATGTCATTTGTTGCGTTTGAAATTTTTTGAACATTGCAAAAGCAATTTCATCTTTTTTCAAACTTGCAAAAGCATTTTGCAACCCTAAAAATTGGGGTAATTCTTGTAAGTGAACTGCCATTTGGTTGGCATCATCATGAATATTAACTGTCATTTGAACTGACTCCTTTAGCTACTTTATTTAATTAAAAAACCCTTTCACGGTATTATACCATTGATTGGCCGTATCTTTCGCTTTATTTACCCCATTTTTAAATCCAGATTGAATCGAATCGACTAATTGATTCGAATCTTTGGTGGATTCTTTCTTAGCAAGGGTTTGCGCGTCCTCTGTATCAAAACTGGTTTGGGCAGTCGTCGGTAATAATGCTTGCATTTCGTATTTAAAAATCGGCGCTAACCCATCGATACTCGTGTTGGTCATAAAATGGCTTTGATCGGTTTTATCATAACCCATCCAAGTCGCCACAACAATATCCGGTGTATAACCAATCAACCATTGATCCTTAGTCCCAAAGCCGTAACTAGCAGGCACTTCGGTACTCCCAGATTTACCAGCGACTTGATACCCGTCTGGTTTCGCGTATTTCCCCGTCCCGTTATTGTAAACGCCGAGCATCATACTCGTCATTTCTTTGGCCGTCTTCTTGGTCATAATCCGGGTTTTCGAATTCTCCGTATTATCAACGACGACCGCGCCACTGGCATCAACAATCTTGCGAATAAAATGCGTTTCAGATAGTTCGCCATCATTGGCAAACGCCGTGTAAGCACTGGCCATTTGGTATGGCGAAACGCCACCTTCCCAGCCACCGAGTGCCATCGCTAAGTTTTGGTCACTTTTCGGTACTGAAATCCCAAATTTTTCAACTGATTTAATCCCGCGTTTCAAACCGATTTGATTTAGCAACCAAACGGCCGGCGCATTAGTACTATTGGCAATCGCTTGGTACATCGGAATTGAACCGCTGTATACATTATCCGGATTAGTCGGTGTATAGTTATTCGTCCCGTAACTCTGTTTCTTATCTTCTAGAGACGAATCGTAATGGTAACCGTCTTCGATGGCCGGTGTATAGACCGCCAACGGTTTAATCGTTGAACCCGGTTGACGTTTCATCTGCGTGATGCGACTGTAACCGCGAATCGTGTAATCACCCCGACCACCAACGACGGCGGATACCCCACCGGTTTTTGGATTAATCGCGATGGAACTGCCTTGAACAACCGTCCCGTCAGCAGCGTTATCTGGGAAGAGATAACTTTGTTCAAAAGTCGTTTCCATCTTACTTTGTTGGGTCTGATCTAATGCCGTATAAATCTTGTACCCATTTTTAACTAAATCTTCTTCTTTAATCCCAAATCGATTGACCGCTTCATTAACAACTTCGTCAAAATAATAGGGATATTTATAACTATCTGATTGTTCATAAGTATTTTTAACCACTAAGGTTTCTTTCTTAGCAGCGTCTGCTTGGGCCTGGGTTAATTTATTATTATCCACCATCAGGCCTAAAATCAGATTACGGCGCGACGTTGCATTATCCAAATGCTCCGCCGGATTGTAATAACTAGGACTTCGCAACATCGCCGCAATCACGGCCCCTTCGCTAGCGTCCAACTCACTGGCATTCTTGCCAAAGTAGCGTTTAGAGGCGTCTTGGACGCCCCAAACCCCGTTGCCAAAATAGGCATTATTTAAATACATGGTTAAAATATCTTTTTTAGTGTATGTTTTCGTAATCTGAATCGCTAAGAATAATTCTTCGAACTTCCGTGAAAAAGTTTGCTTCTGACTTAATTTCGCATTCTTGGCTAACTGCTGGGTCAACGTACTCCCACCACCGGAGATTTCCCCGTGATGAATCACTAGGTTGACCGCTGCCCGCGCCATCCCCTTGATACTAAACCCAAGATTACTGTAGAAGGTTCGATCTTCCGTCGAAATCACCGCATCTTGAATCGGGGTTGAAATCTGTTCTAACTCAACATAGGTCCCTTTTTGCGAATACAAGGAACCCGCCCGACTGTCTTTGATATCATAAACAATCGATGGTGATTGTAAATTCGCTTTAATATCACCGACATTGGCCGTTTTCGCTTTAAAAGTTAGGAAACTACTCATCACGAAAATCAGTAATAACACCGCTAGAATTAACCAGCGAGTCAGTTGTAGACGATACCAGACAAACTTAATCATGCGCCATAGTCGTTTAAAGAAACTTTTAAACGCTGATTTTATCGGTGATGCTTGCTTATTCATACAATCCCTCTTCTGATCAAATTCACTTGATGTTATTAATTGTAGCATATTCCCGAATCACAACTAGTAGCTGCCGTTAACATTTATAATCTTTTAAAATTTACATTCGTCGCTAAATTCGCTAAACTGGAAGCTTAAAGGTGGTTTCCCCAATGACAATTTATCAAAAAAAAGTAACTTTAGAAACAGACTTTAGCCCGATGTCAGTCCGCGGTTTACTCAATCATTGGCTGATTCCCCAAAAAATGCAACATTTCTTGAGAGTTGATCAGAATATTTTAGTCAACGGTCAGTATCGCGCCTTCAACCGCTTCGTTGAACCCGGCGACCAAATTGACATGACTTTCTCTGACGTTTCGGTCAAAACTCAAGAATATGATTTAGATCAAGCCCAACTGTTTACCGTTCTTTATGAAGATGCTGACTTATTAGTGGTCAATAAACCGGCCGGCATTAAAACCCATCCCAACCGACCACACGAAAATGGCACGCTCATGAATCAGGTTGCTACATACTTAGCCGCACAAGGTAAACACGCCTACATGGTTCACCGCATTGATTTAGCGACCAGCGGGGCCGTCATGATTGGTAAAACGCCAATCGTAATTGGTATTTTAAACCGGCAATTGAGTCAAAAAACAATGGCGCGCCAATACATCGCTGTCGTCAATGATCCCCAACAATTATTACTCGACCACGACACCATCAACTTCCCCATCGGGATTGATCCCGATAATCAACGAAAACGGCAGGCTGATTACATCAACGGCCTATCCGCCATTACCCATTACCAGTTATTAACCCGGCAGAATGACACGGCCACTTTGGCGGTTAATCTCGAAACCGGTCGAACACACCAAATTCGCGTTCATCTAGCGGGGATTGATCACCCGATTCTCGGTGATCCACTCTACAACCCGTCAGATACCACGAGCCGTCTATTATTACACGGTCAGACGTTACGCTATACTGAACCCTTCACGGACCATCAGCGAACCGTCATTGCCCCATTACCAACCGCATTTGATCCGTATCTTAATCAACCTCAATAAATAGTTATACGTAAGTCTTAGTATTTTGATATTAAGCGAGCATTCTTCTTTGACGCGCACCAGAACTCATCAATTTCCGTTCAAATTTAAAATGCGGTCTATCCTTAGTTCGGGATAGACCGCATTTTTAACTTGATACTCAATTAATAACCGAGTTCTGTCACAGCTTATTTATTTTCTTCAAGTTTGCGATTAATTCGTTGATTAATCACACGATTAATAATCGCAAATAAACCAAGCGCAATGACGCTGTAAGTACATGCAAATACCAAATCCATTCTCTCCGCCAGCCTTTCAATTAAATGAAAATCTATTATACCATTTTTATTTGAAAGTTTCAGCTGGTGGTTAATTAGGTTTAGTTGCTTACAGCTCCACCTTAACTGGCGTTGCTAAATTTTCTGAAAACTGTTGATTTAATCTTGTCGCGCTTGCTTCATCCGGACTAATCACCACAATCGTGTCATGACCAGCCAGTGTCCCGACGACTTCTTGATAATTAATATCGTCAATCAAGGCCGCTAATAAATTACCATTACTAGGGAGCGTCTTAATGACATTCATCATCTGTACTTGTGTCACGGATAGTGCGACTTCGCGTAATTTATCTTTTAATTTTTGAACTTGAGTCCGTTCATCCGCATGAAAAACGGTATAGCGGAGTTCGCCATTCACATCACGAGCCTTAACGATTTGCATTTCACGAATATCCCGTGAAATCGTCGCCTGAGTCGCCTCAATATTCTCTTTTTTGAGAGTCTCTAATAGTTCTTCTTGTGTTGCAATCACCTGTTGATTAATAATCTGTTCAATCCGTGTTTGCCGGTCCGCTTTCTTCACGATTGCCACCTCACATCTTTAATTAATTACCTTGATTATACCAGTTTTATTGCATAATTAATGACTATTTTTAGAATTGTATATTAATGAACAAGGCTAATTATACCAGAGACTTGTTTAAATATCAGGTCTAGTGAATTTTTAACGATTTTCAGGCAAAATAAAAAGTCGTCTATCCTTCTTCGGATAGGCGACTTCTCAACTTGATAGGCAATTGATAACCGAGTTCTATCACAGCTTGTTCGAAAGCTCTCTAAGCTGTTTTGCGCGCTTTACGCACCTTAAAGATTGTTAATAGCGCCACTGCAACGGCCACCCCTGATAGAATTGAGATAAAGAATAAGCCGATATTATTAGTAGCCCCTAACACCCCGACAATTGGGCCACCGTGTGGGACGGCATCGGTAATTTTGAAAATCATGCCGACCGCACTCGCAACGGCTGAACCGGCAATGATACTTGGGAAAACTTGTTTAGGATTGGCTGTGGCAAACGGAATTGCCCCTTCGGTAATCCCAATTAAGCCCATTAAAATCGCTGGAATTCCGGCTGATTTTTCTTCTTCAGTGTATAAATCACGACGAACAAATGTCGCCACGCCTAAAGCCAATGGTGGTACAGCAACCGCACAAGCCACCGCGCCCATAATTTGTGGATGACCCGCTGTAATCGAAGCAACCCCGAATAAAAATGCAACTTTATTCACTGGACCACCCATATCAACAGCCACCATCGCACCAATCACTAATCCTAAAACGATACTTGTTTCCGGATTCTTCGATAGCGCCGTTAACATATCCTGTAACGCCGTCATTAACCATGAAATTGGGGCCCTAATACTAAAATCAAGACCGCCGAGATAATCCCAACCCCTAATAGCGGAATCACAAAAATAGGCATGACTGGCCGTAAATCTTTCGGAACGGGCCAAGAATTAAACCATTTAACCAAATAACCAGCTGCAAACCCGACAATAATTGCGCCAATAAAACCGGTCCCAGCTTTTGTGCCTAAAATATCAGTGTTATTAGCGACCATGGCACCAATCATAGCTGGTGCTAAAGCAGCACGACCTGAGATCGCATAAGCAATGTAACCCGCCAAGATTGGAATCATCAACGTGAATCCAATTCCGCCGATTTGATTCATGCTACTCCAAATCGTATTGGGGGGAATCACCATTCCGGCTTTAGTTGGGTGACCACCGATTGCAATCGACAAGGCGATGAATAACCCACCAACGACAACGAACGGAATCATGTGTGAAACCCCGTTTAATAATTGCTTGATAATCGGACTTTGTTCATGACTCTCTTGCTGATCAGATTGAGCGACAGTCGTTTGTTTTTGACCATAAATACCGGCCGTCAAAGCCTTTCAATTAATGCGTTGGCATCTTTAATGGCATCCGCTGTTTTAGCATACAATACTTGTTTACCGTTAAAGCGTTCTTCACCATCAACCGCTACATCAGCTGCGATAATTACAAAATCAGCATCCGCAACATCTTGTGCGCTCAATTCATCTTCAACCCCTGAAGCGCCTTGGGTTTCAATTTTAACTTCATACCCTTGTGCTTCCCCTGCTTTTTGCAATTTTTCAGCCGCCATATAGGTATGGGCAATGCCGACTGGACATTTCGTAATCCCGACAAACTTTTTCATATCACTCACTCCTTCTAATTAAAATCAATTGTGTTATTAATCAAGGTGTATAACCCCTGTGCATCGTGTCGATTGGCTTGTAAGTCACCGATGAATTCATCATCCATTAATTTACGTGCAAATTTAGAGAGCACTTTTAGATGTGTTTTATTCGGATCATCTAACGGCATAATTAAAGCAATCGCAATATTAACCGGTTGATCATCTAATGACGCCCAATTGACGCCCGCTTCAAAGGTGACCAAACCAACAACCGGTTGCTTTAAACCTGCAAGCTTGGCGTGGGGAATTGCCACTCCATTCCCAAAACCAGTCGTACTTTCGGCTTCTCTTGCTTGGAAACCAGCCGCCAGTTCCGCCTGATTTAAGCCGTTTTGTGTGGCTAATAATTGTGCCATCTGATCTAGTGCGGCGGTTTTATCACCGGTCACCACTTGATCTGTAAAAATATTTTGAACATCAAATTCTTGCATTATTAAAACTCCATTCCTATTTTGAAATTTGATTCAACAACTTTAATACGGTGTGCACATCTGGTGCTTGATAAATCGATTTGGTTAGTCTCTGGTTATCGATTAATTGATTAAGCACACCATAGATATCCCGCATTTGGGGCTGTACACGTTCGTTTAACGCCATCAAGAAAACGAGGTGGACCTTTTCTTGGTTCTTCCAAATAATCCCATTCGGGGCAATTAATAAGCCAATGGCCGCCTGTTTCACAAACTGCGGGTTGGCATGTGGAATTGCAATTTTACCCAGCGCTGTACTATCTAGAACTTCGCGTTCAATGGCCGCCGGAATAATTTCAGCAATCACCTCACCAGTTTGAATCAGCGACTGACCTAATCGTTCAATCGCCATCTGATAATCAAGTGGCTCATCGGTAATGATAATATGGGCCGGCTGCAACAATTGCGTCAAGGGGTTCCCGGTAACGGGTTGTTGGTCAATCATCTGTTGAATCATCTGTACGTCATGTTTATTGAGTAATGGACTGACTTCGACAACCGGGACTGTTAAACCTTTGATTGCAATCGTGCTAATCACTAAATCCTCACTAATTGGACTGGCCATCAACTCGCCGAGTGCAATAATCCGGGTAATCCGTAAACGGTGTGCCAATTGCTTCTCTAAACGCTGACCTAACAATTGTGACGTCCCAATGCCACTACTGCACACAACGACCACGCTCACTCGTTGATCAGTCGTATGCCGTTCAAAAAAGGCTTCAAAATGTAAACTAATAAAAGCTAATTCATCATCGTTTAAGGCCACTTGGTAATCCGTTTGCAACGCTGGACGCAATAGAACCGCTTGATCAAAAGCCTGTGGGAAGTTACGCCGGATTTCTTCGGTATAGGCGTTACGAATCGTTAACCCGACACGCAGTCGTTTCAACGCCGAGTTTAAATGTAAGACCAACCCGTGAATCAACTCATCATCGACCTTTAGTTGAACAAGTTGTTGTCGCAACCATTGTGCTAGACTAGCCGGTTGACGTTCATTAGTCGTCACTAATTGCGGATCTAAATGTCGTGATTTAACCGCGACTAAATGCAAATTAATATTGGCCCGCTCGAATAATGGTAACGTTTGGTTAAAGCGACGTTCTAAAATAGCAACTAAAATCGCCGTTTCTGGTACAATCGGAGCTGTCACACTTTGACTTGGCGCGACTAACTGGTTTTTCAACAACCGTTCAAACGTAATCATTAGATGGATTGCTAACGATTGAAATTCATAATCGGTCAACAACAATTGCGTTTTTTCTAACAGTTCACCTAGCGCTGCTAAGGTTGTTTCGATCACCGCTGGCGTAAACAAATGGTGCAACTTTTCAGGTAACTGGCTATTCTGAATCAGTTGACCATCCTGTTCCAGTGCCTGCGTCCGTTTACCCCAATATTGACTAATTAATTCGGTCGTAGCTTGACGGCGATGTTGCTCGTCACCAGCCAACTGCAACCCAGCATGGGTCACCGTAACCGTTAATTCAAATTGCTGTAAATATTGCTTAACTTGTTTCAAATCGTTTTCGACCGTGCTACGACTCACATAAAGGGCCTCTGCAAGATTCTGCACGGTGATGGCTTCTGTTCCCAATAATAATTTTGCTAAAAGGTAGTAACACCGCTCTGTCTTAGTTTGCGGTAATTCCTGATTCGTCGTCTCTAATTGACTGCTTAAATGGCCAACATCACCGGTTAAGTAAATGCCATCATTCGGTTTACGAACTAACTGCACCCCACTACCCACTAAATCCATTTCAATTTGATCCAAATAAGTCGCAATCGTCCGTTCTGATAACTGCAAGTGCGCAGCGATGTCAACGTAGTGCGTTTTGTGCTCTGCCAAAATATACTGAATAATAGCTTGTTTTCGTTTGTTCATCTTTTTTTGCAACTCCTCGTTTCGGCCCTTGACGATAATTTTATTTTAACTATTTTGTATCCGCTTGCAAACTCATCTTTTTGCAATATTAATCTTGCAATTTATCGGATGCGTCAAAAAAAACGACCATTCATTCTGAATGAGTCGTTCATCTAGACCGTTAATTCAATTAAATTATGTTCTGGATCTTCAACAACTGCTTCATAATAGCCATCACCAGTCACACGTGGCCCGTTCAACAAGGGCAACCCTTGTGCTTTAAACTGTACGACCAGTTGATCAACCATTTCACGACTGTCCACTGATATTGCTAAATGCGCATATTGTCCTTGCACTGCTCGATCCACCAATTGATCGACTTGATGCATGATTTCCAAGCGAGCCCCCGATTCAAACGTTAAAAAGTACAATTGAAATCCTTTAGCGCGATTTTCATACCGCTCACCGCCTTTAGCCTTAAACATCATCTGATAAAATGCTTTCATCGCTTCTAAATCATGAACCCATAAACCGACATGTTCAATTTGCATAATGATTCGCTCCTCTAATTAATCTAAACTCATTATGCCAATTTTCGGTAGCGATTACAACTGAAATCAACGGCAATAAAAAAAGACTGGTCAAATGACCAGCCTTTCAAAAAATCAATTATTTTTTGATGTTGTAGAATGATTTGATACCTTTGTATTCAGCAGTATCGCCTAATTGTTCTTCAATACGCATTAATTGGTTGTATTTAGCTAAACGATCAGTACGGCTCATTGAACCAGTCTTGATTTGGCCAGCGTTTGTAGCAACAACTAAGTCAGCGATTGTTGTATCTTCAGTTTCACCTGAACGATGAGAAACGACAGCTGTGTAGCCAGCTTCTTTAGCCATTTCGATTGCTTCTAATGATTCTGTTAAAGTACCGATTTGGTTAACTTTAACAAGGATTGAGTTAGCAGCGCCCATCTTGATACCCTTACGTAGGTAATCAGTGTTTGTAACGAAGAAGTCATCACCAACAAGTTGTACTTTTTCGCCAAGTACTTTAGTGATTGATGCCCAGTCTTCCCAGTTGTTTTCATCGATAGGATCTTCGATTGAAATGATTGGGTATTTAGCAACTAAGCCTTCAAGGTATTTAACGAATTCAGCAGTTGTGAATTCTTCACCAGTTGACCAACGTAATTTGTAAGTCTTATCTTCGTTGTTCCATAATTCTGAAGAAGCAACATCGATAGCGATTGAGATATCTTCGCCAGGTTTGTAACCAGCTTTTTCGATAGCTTTGATCAAGTATTGTAAAGGTTCTTCGTTGTTAGCGAAATCAGGTGCAAAACCACCTTCATCACCAACTGAAGTAACTTTACCGTCAGCAGATAATAGGCTCTTCAATGCTTGGAAAGTTTCTGAACCCATACGGATAGCTTCGCGTACAGATTTAGCACCAACAGGCATGATCATGAATTCTTGGAAATCCACTTTGTTGTCTGAATGAGCACCACCATTGATAACGTTCATCATAGGCGTTGGTAAAACGTGGGCATTTGGTCCACCTAAATATTCGTACAATGGTAAACCTAATTCATCAGCAGCAGCACGAGCAACAGCAAGTGAAATACCTAAGATTGCGTTAGCGCCTAATTTGCCTTTGTTTTCAGTACCATCTAATTCGATCATTGTTTGATCGATACCGCGTTGATCTGTAACATCAAAGCCCATGATTTCTTTAGCAAGAATGTCGTTAACGTTAGCAACGGCTTTTAAAACACCTTTGCCACCAAAACGAGATTTGTCGCCATCACGTAATTCAACGGCTTCATGTTCACCAGTTGAAGCACCTGAAGGAACGATTGCGCGACCAAAGCCGCCTTCTTCAGTGTAAACTTCAACTTCGACAGTAGGATTGCCACGTGAATCTAAAACTTCGCGGCCTAAAATATCAGTAATAATTGACATGTAATTTTCTCCTTTTTGGCTAATCGTCTGATTAGCGCTTGTTTGATGTCGGACAAAGCCCACATCTCTATTTTAGCCAATTTTTAGCAATTCGTAAATAAGAATTCGCTAAAAATTAGTCGTTAAAATGAACTAATTCTAAGAATGAAGCTGGGTCCATACTTGCGCCGCCAACTAAGCCACCATCGATATCATCTTTACCCATGATTTCTTTAACGTTAGCAGGTTTAACTGAACCGCCGTATTGGATACGAACTTTGTCAGCAACTGTTTGGTCGTATAACTTAGCAACTGTTTGACGAACAACAGCACAGATTTCTTGTGCTTGGTCAGCAGAAGCAGTTTTACCAGTACCGATTGCCCAGATTGGTTCGTAAGCAATAACCATTGAGCTAACTTGGTCAGCTGAAAGGCCTTTAAGACCTTCAGTAACTTGGTTAGAAACCCATGCTTCAGCTTTGCCAGCTTCGCGAGTTTCTAAAGTTTCGCCACAACAGAAAATTGGTGTTAAACCATTATTGAAGATAGCGTGTGCTTTTTTGTTAATATCTTCATCAGTTTCGTGGAAATATTCGCGACGTTCTGAATGGCCGATAATAACGTAATCAACACCCATTTCAGCAAGTGTCTTTGGTGACGTTTCACCAGTGAAGGCACCGTTGTCTTCAAAGTAACAGTTTTCTGCAGCAACTTTCAAGTCAGTACCCTTTGCAGCTGCTAATAAAGCAGGTAGGTCAACGGCAGGTGCACCGATTACTGATTCAGTTTGAGCAATTTTAGGTAAGTTGGCTTTGATAGCATTAACGAACTCAGTTGTTTGAGTAGGGTTCATGTTCATTTTCCAGTTACCAGCAATGATTGGTTTACGCATGAGAAAATCTCCTCTAATTTTGAATTATTTGTCTGAAATAGCAGCGATACCAGGTAATGTCTTACCTTCTAGGTATTCAAGTGATGCGCCACCACCGGTAGAAATATGTGTTAACTTGTCGCCAACGCCTAATTTCTTAACGGCTGCAGTTGAATCACCACCACCGACGATTGTTGTCGCGCCTGATAAGTTACCTAAGAATTCGCCAATTGCCAATGTCCCATTAGCAAATTTTTCCATTTCGAACACACCCATTGGGCCGTTCCAAACGACTGTCTTAGCATCTTTAAGAACATCTTTAAAGTCAGCAATTGCTTTAGGTCCGATATCTAATGCCATGTAGCCATCAGGAATGTTACCTTCAACAGTTTCTGTCTTAGCGTCGTTAGCAAACTTGTCAGCAACAATGTTGTCAACAGGCAATACTAATTTGTCGCCAGCTTTTTCGATTAATTCTTTAGCTAATTCAACTTTATCAGCTTCAACTAATGAGTTACCGATTGATAAACCTTTAGCAGCGTAGAATGTATAAGTCATCCCACCACCAACGATTACTTTATCAGCTTTTGCTAATAAATGTTCGATAACGCCGATCTTATCAGAAACCTTTGCGCCACCTAAGATAGCAACAAAAGGACGTTTTGGTGTATCAACAGCTTCGCCCAAGAATTTGATTTCTTTTTCTAATAAGTAACCAGCAACAGCGGGTTTGTTGTTTGCTTTCATTGCTTCAGCAATCCCAACGTTTGAAGCATGGGCACGATGAGCAGTCCCAAAAGCATCGTTGACGAACATGTCGCCTAATGAAGCCCAGTATTCGCCCAACTTAGGATCGTTTTTACTTTCGCGTTTGCCAAAGTCGTTATCGATGTCTTGGAAACGAGTGTTTTCCATTACTAAGATATCACCGTCAACCATAGCGTTGATAGCAGTTTCTAGTTCTGAACCTTCGTTTGAAGCAACGAATTTAACGTCTTTGTTTAATAATTCACCTAAACGTTTAGCAACTGGTGCAAGTGTTAATTCTTTCTTATCAGCATCGCTCTTAATACGACCTAAATGTGATAGTAAGATTAACTTGCCACCTTTTTCGTTTAAATATTGAATTGTTGGTAAAGCAGCAGCAATCCGGTTATCGTCGCCAATAACGCCACCTTTAATAGGGACATTAAAGTCAACACGCATTAATACTTTTTTACCTTGAACATCTTTTAAGTCTTCGATTGTTTGTTTAGCCATTGAACAAGACCTCCTAAATTTTCATAAAAAAAGGCAGGAGGAGTTTACCCCCTCCCGCCTTATTAATTGCGATAGTAATCAGTGTTCACTAAAAGTGAATTAGATTAATTTAGCAAATTTTTCTAATGTACGGATCATTTGAGCAGTAAAACCTGATTCGTTGTCATACCAAGCAACAGCTTTAACAACTTGTCCTGAACCTTCACCAACAACTTGTGTTTGTGTAGGATCAAATACTGAACCAAATTCAGTACCGATGATATCTGAAGAAACGATTTCGTCAGCGTTGTAACCAAATGATGCGTTACCTTCTGTAACTTTCTTAACGGCAGCGTTAAGTTCGTCAGCAGTAACATTCTTTTCTAATGTTACAACTAATTCTGTTAATGAACCAGTGATAACTGGTACACGTTGTGCATGGCCATCTAATTTACCCTTCAAAGCAGGAACAACTAAGCCAAGAGCTTTAGCAGCACCAGTTGAATGAGGGATGATGTTAGCAGCAGCAGCGCGTGCAGCACGTACGTTTCCACCACGATCAGGACCATCTTGTAATTTTTGAGTAGCAGTATAAGCATGAACTGTTGTCATAGTACCAGCTTTGATGCCGAAAGCATCATTAACAGCTTTAGCTAAAGGTGCTAAACAGTTAGTAGTACATGATGCTGCAGAAATGATGTTATCTTCAGCTGTGATAGTGTCATCATTAACACCGTAAACAACTGTCTTCATTTGGCCAGCAGGAGCTGAGATAAGAACTTTTTTAGCACCAGCATTAAGATGAGCTTGTGCTTTTTCTGCTGATGTGTAGAAACCAGTACTTTCAAGTACTAAGTCTACGCCGTCATTTTTAACCCAAGAGATATTGTTAGCATCTGCTTCAGCATAAACTGGAATGTTTTTGCCGTCGATAACCAAGCTGTTTTCTGTTGCTGATACTTCATGGTTAAATTGACCATGAGCTGTATCATATTTTAATAAATGAGCTAACATGTCTGGTGATGTTAAATCATTGATTGCAACAACTTCCAAGTCAGTGTTGCTTAATTCATAAATACGACGTAATGCTAAACGACCAATACGTCCGAAACCATTAATACCTACTTTTGTAGTCATAATAAAGATTTCCTCCTCTAGGAAATAAAAATTTATTTTAAAGGGTCGCCCCTTGTAAAATCATGTTGGCAGCACCCTCATCCGTGATTAACCACGTCTGTTTAGGTGCGAGATGCATGTATGCCTTAATCGCCATTGCTTTGGATTGACCACCAGCAACCGCTAAGACACACGAAATTTTTAATAAGTCTCGAATCTGTAATCCGATTCGCGGAATCTTATACACCACTTCACCGTGCTCGTTAAAGAAATAACCAAATGCTTCACCAACCGCCCGACGTTCTTTCAACATCGCAATGGTGTCAGCTGACATGTCTCGTCGTTCCGCCATCGTAACGGCTTCACCGATACTATGCAAAACGCCACGACTACGTTCAATTAATTGTAACACTTCTTGAACGCTTGGTTCCTCTAACAGTGGGGCATAAGTTTTCTCACTTACCTGTTCAGGGACGTACAATGCTCGGTGTTTGCCACCAGTTCGTTTGGCCATTTCAGCACAAACCGCATTTGCCTGAATATCAACACTTTCACCAATACCACCCCGAGCCGGAACAAAAATTAAATTACGCTCTTTCGATAAATCAGTTGAAAGTTCTTGAGCCGCCTTCGCCATCGTCGTCCCACCCATTACCGCCACAACACTTTGACCTTGTGGTAATAACAACTGCAACGTACTATTAACGAATTTGCCCATTTCGGTAAGGACTTTGGGTTGTTCATCACTGTTACCAGAAACAATCAAGCAATGTTCGATTCCCAACACCCGACTCAACTCACGTTCAGTTTGGCGTAAACCTAAGAATTGATCCATAACCTGTCTTAATTGTTCCAGAGTCTCACTACCCTTTACGGTTAAAACCATACCTGATTTCGACGAATTTAGCAAACCTTGTGCTTTCAAAAAATCCGTCTCGGTCCGGATGACGCGTTCACTCATTTGTAATTGCAAAGCAAGTGTTCGTCGTCCAACTGGTGCTGCCCAATCGATATGTTGTAAAACCTGGTAGCGTTTCTTAATGATTTCAACGAAATCGGGCGCAACAGCCTCTATTGCAGATAACTCATCGCGCATTGCTAACGCCTACTTTCTAGTGGGACGTAATATGTCCGTCTATGTCATTAAGCGACCCATGGTTGGCAAAAATAAAAAGGAAACCTACTAAAACTAGCAACTCACCTTTCGAACAAGACTATTATAACAACTGTATAAAATAAGTGCAACGCTTTGAAACCAATGAATACGTTTTCTTTCCGAATGTTTTTTTAAAGACTGATTTATCACGCTTTTTATCAAATTAGACTTGATATTGTGGCTAACTTCCGCTAAAATAACATATTGTACTGTTAAGTACGTTTGATTAGACATTTGCGCCGCTAGTGTAATGGATAGCACCCAAGATTCCGGTTCTTGAGATCCGGGTTCGACTCCCGGGTGGCGCATCAATAATCGTTTAAAAAGCCGTTGTAGCATTTGCTACGACGGCTTTTTTTGTTTCATTAATTTTCACTTTATTTCTATTATAGATAATAAAACCTACTTTAATAACAATTAACACATCCTCATTTTAATTAACGCTGTCAGTATTATCACTAATGAACAACGCCAACATCCTTGGTATTTCGCTTTTTTTAAAATCATTAAGGCAATATTTACCCCTTACTGTATAATACTACCCGTACCACGGATGGAGGAAATTGATATGCTAAGGAAATACCCCCTAGCTTTATATAGCACTTGGTTTATGATTTTACTAGTTCTGCCGCTACCACTCGTTTTGTTGCTCAATCTAACCTTACTTGAACCCACACGCACCTTGTTAGGTTACGATTTTGGCATCATCGCTTACGTTTGGTGGTTGAGTATTGTTTTGCTATCAACAAAACCGCAATGGCTGGATTGACGGATTGGGTTGCCCGCCATGCATTTTGTCCACGGCATGCTCGGTGTTTTAGCGTCGGTCTTAATCTGCTTTCACGCCATCATCTCACTTTCGATGGCGACAGTTGATCTATGGGTCAAAAATATCGGCAATATCGCTTGGCATTTGTCGGTATTTGAACTCTTATTTGCAGTTTTCTTCCTATCAGGTGTTTTTAATCGCTGGCCACTTGTCGCCCGTTTAAAACAAAAACTGCAAGTTGTCTTTAAACATCAAGTATCGGTTTGGATTCACCGTTTCAATTTTGTTGCGATTGGTTTGATTTGGTGGCACGTCCATTTATTTGGTCGCATCACGAACCTCACAAGTTTCTTAATACTGTTTGATGCTTATACCGTTGTCACGATTGGCTTTTATATTTGGAAACATTTCATCGCTGATCAATCGGAACGGTTGACGACGGACTAACTGCATCGCTAAGTAAGTTTATCTTTATTACCCCCATAGCTTCAACTAAAAATACGATGCGTGCATCGTATTTTTTTATTTGATTTGAAATTGATTGACCATGCTCAAGCGATTATTGTCAATAAAACTGAGTGTCAACTAGTGTCCAATCCCTTTAAACTTTTCTGGGTAAGTTTTAAATAGATAATACTTAATTTCTTGACCTGAAATTTTTTCGGTGTAGCCACTTTTTTTCAATTTTTTGATATCTTTTATTTGGAGTATATAATCATTATGGTTTATAGCATCATTCCCAGCTTCTGCTACTTTAAAGTCAGGTCTTGGAGTAGACCTTTCACTGAATGTGCCAAAAGATAAGTCAGTTCCCGTCAGCGCTATCATTGCTGATGCTTTTTTCTTATGGTCTAACGTTAATTCGACTTCGCCATAGGGACTACCATCAACCGGATTACGCTCTAAGACTGTCACCTTTGTCGTCTTAACACCGAGATAGTTCCACTTATAAAATTCATCAATCCGTGGTGCTGCTATTTCAATAAGCCATTTTTTGACCATTAGTTCTTTTTTGAATTGATTCATATGGTAGCATCCGCCACCACTGATTAATAATAGTGCAAATATAATTCCGATTAGCGCGAACTTTGTACTGGTTTTCATGAATAAGCTCCTAATCAATTTGATTAACTACATTCCTCCAGAATCCGTCATGCGCATTGTAGCACGCTAATTTATCGATTTAACGCTTTGTCCCTAAACGTCTCTCTATCTGACACAAACGTCAAATTTTATTCCAAAAATACATAAAAATACCCCAAACTAATTAGTTTGGGGCTTACTTATTTAATATCTTATTTTGATTAAGCTAATTCCCGTTGTGCCTTTTGAGCGGCGACGTTCATGATGTTCCAAGGCCGGTCAAAACCAGGTTGGAAGAAGAAATCAGCATACGCTAAATCGTCAATTGTCATTTGACCTTGAATCGCTAATGAAATCGCATTGATATTGGCTGTCACGTTGGCTTTCGACATGATTTGCGCCCCTAATACCCGCCGGTTAGTAGGATCAAAAGTTAATTTGAAATAAACCGGTGCATTGTCTGCTTCAGGCACAAAATGAGGCCGGTATAAATCTTCGACAAAAACGGATTGGGTCTTAACCCCTAGCTTGTCCGCAGTGCCTTCTTTAATCCCGGTTGAAGCAAAGTGATAATCAAACACACTTAACGCTGATGAACCTGAAACAGCTGGTACGGGTTGGTTCGCATTGATTAAGTTCTTAGCAGCAAAGCGCCCTTGCCGTCGTGCATTTGTCGCTAGCGCAATTGGCATCGTTGTTTCAGTTGGTGCATATTTCACAATCGTTGCATCCCCAACCGCAAAGATATCAGGTTGACTGGTTTGCAAGTATTCGTTGATTTGAATCCGACCACTCTGGTCTAAATCAAGCACATCTTTTAACCAGCCAGTATTCGGACGTATACCAGCAGCTTCAATTACTAAATCAGCTGGGTATTCGGCTTGATCGGTGACCACTTTTGTCACCCGACCATTGACACCCTGATAAGCTTTTACGCCTTGACCAGTCGCCGCATAGATATTGTGCTGTTGCATCTCGGTCGTTAATTGATCGGTAAATTCTTGATCGAGATATAAACTCAATAATCTTGGTAAGACGTCGATAATCGTGACTTTCTTACCGGCCTTAGCAAAAACTTCAGCCGCTTCAATCCCAATGTAACCAGAACCGATCACGACAACGTTTTGAATCATTGGATCAACCGTCTTAGCTTTCAATTCAATCGCCCAATCACGACCGCGCATTGAATCAACATTCGCTAAATCGTGGCCCGGTACTGGTAATTCAAACGGTACCGCCCCAACACTTAGAATTAATTTATCGTAACTTTCTTGACGTTTTGTATCCTGTTTTAAATCGTGCACGTCAACGGTATGTTGACCCGGATTAATTTGAGTAATGGCTTGTTGGGTGAAGACGTGAACGCCTTTAGCCCGCATGCCTTCAGGTGTTGCATAACGAACACTATTAACATCTTTGACCTGACCCTCTAAATAGAGCTGCATCCCACAAGATAGAAAAGATAAAAAATCGCCCTTTTCATACCATTGAATTGTAGCATCTGGATAATCTAGTAAACTTTCTTGAACAGCTTCGAACCCACCGTGCGATGAACCGACAACAATAATTTTCACGTTGATCACTCCTTATCTATTTTGTACAACCTAATTATAACGCAGATAATAATTATTACAATATAGATTTTTTGCAACAATTAACCCGGTTCATGAGGATTGAACCGGGTCAGTTTAAACTATTTTCGTTGTTTCGTATGATAATAAACCGGAATACCAAGTAACGTCACGACAATCCCGATGGCTGCCAAGAAGGTTTGCGTAAATAACGTATTGATTAAGATAAAGCTCCCGCCGATTAACGCAATCAATGGAATCACCGGATATAGTGGCACTTTATAAGGTCGGTACAAATCAGGTTCACGTTTTCTGAGGATAATGACACCCGCAAACGCCATGCAGTAGAAGGTCCAAATCACGAAAATCAACATGTTGGTAATCGTATCGAAGGCGCCTAACATCATCATAATTGAAGCCACTACGACTTCAATCACACCGCTTGCCCAAGGTGCCCCTTCCTTGGTTAACTTCATGAAGAAATTATTGAAAGGTAATTCTTTTTTGACGGCCATGGCGTATGGAATCCGCATGCCGGTCATGATGTAACCATTAACGGCACCGTAACACGAAATTAGAATCCCGATTGTGACCAACTTGCCACCAATCGCACCGAATAAAATCGTTGAAACGTCTGAAGCGGCATTTAAATTGCCGCTGATTTGATTAATGGGTAACGTCATTAAAAAGATGGCATTAATCAATAAATAAACAATCATGACTAACCCAATTCCCAGTGAAATCGCACCGGGCAAATCACGTTTCGGATTCTTAAGTTCGCCGGCAATATTACCGACGTGAATCCAACCATCATAGGCGAATAATGTCGCCAATAAACCGTTGCCTAAGGCGGTTAAAAAGTTATGATGTGGTCCTGCAACGACTGGGAATAATGAGAAATCGACTGATCCTTGTTGCATTAATCCGAAAAGAACAATCACCGCAATCGGAATTAATTTGACCACTAACGTGACTGATTGTAATAAGCCACCAGCCTTAGCGCCTAAACAATTAATTAATAAAATTGAAACTGCAGCCAGAATCGCAATCGCCACAATATAACTCTGTTGGAGATGGAATAAATTAACCAGTTGGGTTGCAAAAATCACCGAGATTGCTGCAATATTGGCTGGAAAATAGATGAAAGCTTGTGCCCAACCGGCAAGAAAACCCCAGAAATCCCCATAGATATGTTCAATGTACTTCGTTAAACCACCCGTTTCGGGAATCGCTGCAGCTAGTTCAGCACCGGTCAAACCGGCGCAAATTGTAATGACCCCACCTAAGAACCACGCGAGCATGGCCAAGCTAGTCGAACCTGTTTCAGCTGAAACACTAGACGCTTTGAAGAAAACACCCGCGCCAATCACGGTTCCCATAACTACGGATAACGCCGGGAAAAAGCCGACATTTCTTTTTAGTTCAGTTTCGTTTTGCATACCGGTACACCTCAATTCATTAATTTTACCAATAAAAAACGCGTTACATTCAACAATTGAATATAACACGCCTTTCAACCGATTCCTAATTTGAAACTAACCAACGACCCCTTTGCTCGTATCAGCAGGTTTGAAGAGGTGATCAATAATTCCAGAAACACGCGTTAAATCAACATTACCACCGGAGACAAGTGCGACGATATTCTTACCTTCAAGCCATTTAGGATCGACCTTACCACTGATTAAAGCGGCAGTTGGCAAAGCGCCGGCTCCTTCTGTGACAATCTTAGCCCGTTGCATCAAGTCCGTCATCGCCATTGCAATTTCATCTTCGGTCACAAGAACAAATTCGTCGACTAAATTTTGAACAACTGGGAATGTTAAATTCCCAGGAATCGCAACATCGGTCCCATCAGCTAACGTAAAGTCATCATGATGACTCGTAATTTCGCCCAATTCATAAGAAGCATCCATGCCGTGCACATTTTCAGATTGAACCCCAATGATGTGAATTGATGGGTTGAATGATTTCAAAGCAGTTGCCACGCCAGAGATTAAACCACCACCACCAACGGGTACGATGACTGTGTCAACATTCCAAATCTTATCTAAAATTTCCAAACCAATCGTCCCTTGACCCGCCATCACTTCGCGGTCATCGTAAGGATGTACAATCGTTAAGCCCTTTTCTTCGGCTAATTGTTCCATGTAGAGCCGTGCATCATTGAAAGTTTCACCGTGTAAAACAACATTAGCGCCGTAACCAGCCGTTGCTTGTTGTTTCGCCAATGGTGCTTCTTCAGGCATGACAACGGTCGCATCAATCCCTAGAATCTTAGCCGTTAACGCGACGCCTTGTGCGTGATTGCCAGCTGAAGCCGTCACAATCCCGCGTTCGCGCTGTTCAGCCGTTAAATGATTAATTTTATTATTGGCCCCTCTGAATTTAAAAGAACCCGTTAGTTGCATATTTTCCATTTTTAAGAAAACATTGCCTTTAGTCACATTCCGACTTAAAAACATTGATTGAATTAATGGTGTTTCGCGAGCATAAGGTTTAATAATTGCACGAGCCTCTTCAATATCTTG
This sequence comes from Latilactobacillus fuchuensis DSM 14340 = JCM 11249, assembly GCF_000615805.1. Lineage (GTDB taxonomy): Bacteria > Bacillota > Bacilli > Lactobacillales > Lactobacillaceae > Latilactobacillus > Latilactobacillus fuchuensis. The sequence continues at coordinate 24,615 of NZ_BAMJ01000011.1, read as the reverse complement.
AATATTACAAATATCTGCTGTCTTTGAAACTAAGTCATTAGTTGCCATTCCAATCCGCCTCTTCCTAATTAAAATCGTTTGGGTGTTACTTTGTTATTTTTAGAGTATGAGTGACGATCGCCATTCTCTTCGTTTTAACCAATCACTAATCGCAACTTTCATCACTTAATGCCTCCTTGTATTTAACTTCACAATAACTGTAATCCTATTTGGACGGCTTGTCAAAATTAATAAGTTTTTTATTATAGCGCTTTCATTTAACCGTTAATAATCTCTCATATGAATTTCACTTGCCGCCCTATTTCAAAAAAACGCCAATCATTTTTCGGCTGATTGGCGTTTTAAATTTGTTATTTTATTGTTATTGTTTAAAGTACATCGACGCGCTAAGCAATCAGTACAGAATTGGCCTCATTAATACGTCTCTATTAACTGTTGTCTACCTTGATAAATCCCTAAAATTTATTCAAAATACCAGCCAATCCGATTAAAATAATCATAATCCCAAATGCAACACTGGACCATAATCCGTACAACATAAATGGTGGCGTTTCTCGGTTCCCCCGTTCCTTAAGATGCTGAAAAGCCTGTTTAGAAAAATATAGTTCGATAATGCCAATCAAGATACCGATACTCCCAAATATTCTAAACCACATGCCAAGCATCCCCTTTGTTACAGTATAAACTTACCAACTGATTAGTTACAACTAATCGCAGTTGATTTTAAAAGAATAGCCTTCCTTAGTCCAATTAACCTCGCCAAAGTTGCCAAGCGATTGGCAACAGTCTTAAAACTAAGACCATTCCGGCCACGAGTTGGCCGAGTTGGGCTCTTTTTAGTAGTTGCTTGAAAAATTCTGCGATTAACCACGCGGAAAAACAAGCGCCTAACAAGCCAGTCGCAACCAACATGATTTTATTATCGACCGCTACCCCGAACACCGTCAATAATAGTTGAAGCAGGCCGATTACAACACCATTGATACTCGTCGTCAGATAAAAGCTGCGTTTGACCAATACTTTATCGACCGGTTCTTGTTTCAAAATCTTGCGGGCAATCCAGTACAATAAATACCCAAAATACGTTGCAACGAATAATCCAATTACGATTCCGACTGAACCACTCCAAAAAGTCACCCAGCGAACCATTGCCGGTGCCGTTTTAATGACTGCCGGTACCATGATAAACGCGCCAAAGACTAGGCCAACTAGTGATACCACTAAATATAAACTAACCCAAATTTTAGTATCTTGAGCTGTGACTTGACTAAACCATTTTTTCATTTTCATAACCCCTCTACTTAACGAATAATTTCAATTAAATCCTTGCGACTTGCTGCGTTGGCTGGCATAACCCCAAAGACTAAGCCAACAACTGTCGACACGCCAAAGGCTAAGGCGAATCCGCCAAAACTAAAGCTGGCGTGAAACGGCATAATCGGTAATGCGCTGATGGCCAATGCCAATAAAACCCCTAGCCCATAACCGACGAAGCCCCCTAAAATCGTGAGCGTCGCGCTTTCCAATAAAAATTGACGACGAATATCCTGCTGTCGAGCGCCCATTGCGCGCCGAATCCCAATTTCGGTGGTTCGTTCGGCGACAGAAATGTACATCATATTCATGACCCCAATTCCGGCGATAAAGAGTGAGATACCCGCAACCGCTGATACAAAATACGTAATCGCATTTAAAACTTTACCAAATGTATCGGCTTGCGCCGTTGGATCATTACTTTGATAGTCGCCTTGCTGGTGCATACTCCCTTGGGTTTTTAGAATGTGTAGCACTTGTTCGTTAACCTTGCTCGCTTTACTCCCTTTAGCAAGCGACAACGTCAACAAATCCCCCGTCCGCTGACTTTGGGTGTACGATTGATGCACCTTACGCGGAATCGTGATATTCGCAGGAATCTCACCACTCATCGCAGCTGAAAAATTAACACTATCATTGACCGCCTTAGAAATCCCCACGATTTCATACAGTTGGCCATCGACTTCAACCCCGTGGTGTAACGCGTTAGCCTGGCTACCATACAGACTGCTCGCCAAATCGGCGTCAATCACCGCCACTTGGTTACCAATCTGATTATCAACCGCGCGTAAACGCCGACCGACTAATACCGAACTACTTTTACCGGCTGTATAGTGGACCAAAACACTTTTTGTTTTATTTTTAACCGCTAAGCTAATTTGGGCGTAATCGTCATCTGAACTGGTTTGTTTGACTTTCGCCACCCCAGTCACTTGGCCAACGAGCATTAAATCCCGTTCATTAAACGGCTGACTACTCGTGTTGGCCGTATCATTAGCACTATACATAATCTGGGTCTCCACTTTACCGGCTTTATTATTCGTAATACTCTTGGTGACCCAATTCGAAAAACCATCCCCGATTGCGAGAATTGCGACGACCGATGCAATCCCAATCACAATGCCCAACATCGTTAAAATACTTCGCCGTTTATTCTTCAGAATCGAACGCAGGGCCGTCCGCCAAACTTCACTGAATCGCATGTGATCCCTCCTTGACCGGTTCATCCGCAATAATTGCGCCATCCAGAATTTTAATTAAGCGATCCCCATATAATGAGACTTGTGGATCATGGGTGACTAAGACAATCGTTGTCCCTTCGCGTTGATTCAAATCGCGGAAAATCTGCATAATCTCCGCCGATGTTTTGGTATCTAACGCACCAGTTGGTTCGTCGGCGATGATGAATTTTGGTTGATGCACCAAAGCCCTAGCAATCGCCACCCGTTGTTGTTGACCACCCGAAAGTTCACTGGGTAATTTATGACTACTGTCAGCTAAGCCCACTCGAACCAGCGCTTGCTCAACGATTGGCCGGGCCGCGCGTTTACTCAAGCCACCATATAGCAGCGGTAATTCGACATTTTCTAATATCGTATTGTTGGCAATTAATTTAAAGTTCTGAAAAACAAAACCGACACTCCGATTCCGAATTCGGGCTAATACATTATCATTAGCCTGTTGATAAGATTCCCCATTGAAGTAATAGTCGCCGGTATATTGCCGGTCAATCAAACCAATCAGATTAATCAACGACGTCTTACCCGCGCCAGACGGGCCCATAATGGAGAGAAACTCACCCTGATCGATTTTTAAATTGATATCTTGTAAAACATGAAACTGTTGATCGCCATTTTGGTAATACTTATTGACCGCTTTTAACTCAATCAACATCGGTTTGCACCTCTTGACCCTCTTTCAAATGCTGACTTGGATTAGCAATAATCCGCGATTTGAGCGTCACGCCAGATAGTAGGCGCCAATAGCCATCTTCCTTTTGAACTTCAACTTTTTGACGATGAACCTTATGCTGATTGACAACATAGACATAACGGTCTTGTCCATCCTTAACAAGACTCTTAGCCGGTAGACGCACCGTTTCTTGTGGAATTCGGATTTGAACGTTAAAGCCGTTCGTTAATTCAGTCGTCATCTGTACAGTGAACCGATAAGTAGCGACTTCACTGCCGCCACCTTGCCCACCGGTAGTCGGTGCCGCTGTTTGCGGCGTTTTATCAATCGTCATAATCTTACCCGCAAAGCGGTCGGCATTACTAACCGGCATGACCGTGACGGCCATATCCGGTTTTAATTTAAGATAATCGTATTCCGTGACTTGACCGTCAATCACTTGGCCATCACTAATAATTTGCATGCTTGGCACACCACTATTATTATTGCTGGCAGTATCAATATTGATGGTCCCCGCAATTTTAGCCGTCACCTCTGGATTTAACTTACCATTCAGCTGATTAAGGCTATCGGTACTTTGTTGGAGCGTCAATTGATCGGCAGCCAACGTATTTTGCACTTGTTGTAGTTGATCAGCGGCCGCGCCATCTGAACTAGCGGCACTACCCGTTTCACCATCAGCCGGTGTGGCAACGGGTTGCGCCGCCGCTTTTTTAAGCGTTGCAATCGCCTTTTGATCATTTTGAATCGCTAATTTAGTTTTTGCAATCGTTTGATTGGCTTCGGTCAATTGACTTTGCACTTGATCATCGTGAAAAGTCATCAAAACCGTTCCCGCCTCAACGTGTTCCCCATTTTTGACATTTATAGCGCTTAACGTACCGGTACTACTGACCCCCGTTTCGACCGTAATGGTTTCTTTGGCAGCGACCTTGCCTTTCAATAATAAAGCACTGTCGCGCTTCACTTGATAGGTTGTATATTGTTTCTTAGCCGTCGCCGTTTGTTTCTTGGCTCGATTGAGTCCGACACCAACAATGACCACCAAAACAACGAGTATTCCCAGAATTAACCAACTACGTTTACGACTCAATAACTTTTTCATTCGTGACTTAATTCCTCCTTTAGCAAATAGCCTTTGCCCTTAGCTCGAATAAAGACCCCTCTATTATTTCACGAATAACGCCTTTAACGTTGATTGCATTATTATCGTCACGTTTGGCCCGATTAACGTTCAATTTAAAAAGGAATCGGCCATTAATTCCGGCTGATTCCTTAATTCACATCTTAATGTTGTTTTAAAAAAGCCATTAGTTTGCGCGTCTCTTTGGTCGCTAATTCAAGCGCATCAAGTTGATAAATCCGTTGTTTGTCAAAATCGCCGGCGTAAAACTGGCGTTGTAACCCATTTTTTAGAATTAAAACTTGCGGATTTAACGTTTCAATTACTTGGATATCCCCTTCTGCCTCGTCTAAACGAATCTCCCAATCTAAATCAAGTGCTTTGATTTCACGATTTAGCTGTTGTACGAAAGCCCGCTCTTTGTGGTTAAACACCCCCGCGTTACCAATTAATAAGGGTAGACTCTGATAAACCAATATCCCTAATTTAGTCATTTTGCGATTCTCCCATCCATTACTTTTTAAGCCGTTTATCCGGCTTCAACAAACCAGCGAAAAAAGCCAGTACAATCGCGAGTTCGGTCACAATTAATTCAATCGGTGACCAATGATAGACAACCGTCAAGACGAGTCCGATGAAAATCGCAATCATTAAAACTGCATCTTTCGTCCCTATTTTTAAATAAAACATTCGAACACTTCCTTTTAAGTTAATTATGCACCGCCAACTAAAAAAGCGCTGAAAAAAAGATTAACGTTCAATTTTACCCGTTAAACGTTAACCTTTTGATTGATATTGTTTTAATCTAAGCACCAATTCCCGCGACTTTCGAAACGATACTTTCGTCTGACTACCGTCAACAAATTCTAATTGACGAGACTTACTATCGTAATCCGCAACGTTCGTTAAATTGACCAAGTAGCTCTTATCACAGCGAAAGAACATAGGGTAGCGTTCTGCTAACGCGTTTAAATTTCCCAGGAAATCGACCTGCCGATTAGTAGCCAATAAATTAACGTGGCCCGGATTATCCTTCGTCGTATACAAACAGATAATTTCGGCTAACGGTAACGAGAAAAAGCGCGGCCCAATTTTATAACTAAATAAATCTTTTTCATGATACGCCGCCGCTTCATTTTGCTTTTCGGCCAATAAAATATCATCAATCATCTGTTGCTTAATCTGCGATAACGCTTGATCCTTCAAAATATAATCGAGTGGCGCAATCTTCCGCTCCAACGTTAAGAACGCTAATTCTTCGTGGGTTGTGACAAAAACAATCTGCGCAAATGGTATTCTTTGACGAATCGTCAGCGCTAATTCTAACCCCGCTTGACAATTGGCCCCAATTTCCATGTCTAAAAAGAACAACCCTTTTTGCTGATTTTCAACCGTCCGCAATAATGCCGCAGGGTTCGCCGTCGCACAGACCAAGGTCATTGCGTATTCATTAATCATAATCGTATTCTCAATAATCTGTTGATAAGTCGCTTGTTGTTGTTCGTTATCTTCTAATAAGTAAACTGGAAACACGTTAATTTTCCTCCGTAACCATTAAAGTTTGCCGCAATCGTTGGGCTTTAATTTGCGTTTCAAAAAAAAGATTGGCCTGTTTGGCGACTAACTCTTTAACGTTGGCCAAGCCAGTCCCGTGATTGGTCCCTTTTGTCGTATAGCCGAGTTGAAAAAGTTGTTGCACATCAGCAACCTGAGTCGCCTGATTTTCGATTGTGATTTCAACCAAACCGGTCGATTGAATCAACGCACAATTAACATTTTGATCCGGTTCCTGAGTTGCTTGTTCAATCGCGTTATCCAATAAAATGCCAATAATCCGGATGACCGTTAATAAATTGGTCGCTGGTAACGTGACTGGTGCCGTCATTTCAAAGTTGAGTGTCACTCCCACTTGTTTGGCCGCTAAAAACTTCTGGATAATCAAACCACGAATCGGTTCATTTTTTAAATAATCAAGTTGCGCGATAATGGCCCCTTGCAACTCAGTTCTCATCGGCTGTTGCGCTAATAATTCTTGGTAATAGGCCTTAAATTGTTGTTGATTTCCCTGTTGGGCAAAGCTCTCTAACGATAACAACATATTCCGATAATCATGCTTGAAACGTCGCAACTCAGTATATTGTTGTTCAATATTAACGAGATAATCCTGTAATTGTTGATTACGTTCAAATTGATCGGCGGCCTCTTGCTGAAGCGCGTAAGCTTTCAAAAAGATCACCACTTGCCAACAAGTCACCCCAATCAGAATTCCAAAAATGACGATAATCGCTAATTGAATAGTCGCCGTGACTTCCTGTAAATTGCCGATTGTTAAAATACTTTCAAGTGCTAAAAATAAACCAAACGAGAACCAAAAAAATTGGCGTTCTAATGCAAAATTCGTAATTTTTTGATTAATTTGATCTACTTCAGTGCGTTTAATCTTGAGTAACCACCAAAATATTAAATCAAATAAAACCGCAATCGCAGTCCCAATCAACGCAATTTCATTGGCTTGGTACGCCAAAATAGTCGCACTATAATTAGATTCAACAACTGACATGCAGAATTGACCGAAAGCTATCGCCACCGAAAATAGCATTAATTGTACCGAAGTAACCACCATAAACGTCGCTGTATCCGTATTTTTAATTTGATAGCTTTTTTGACGCCAGAAGTGCCAGACTAGTCGGCCCAATACTAAGATTAACAGCGCCGCGTCAGCGAATAGTAAATACAATCCCGCAAATAGTAATGCAATCAATAAATCCTTGATGCTTCTTTTAAAATTAATTTGTTTTTGAATATAGCGGTGTAATAAAAAGATGCCTTCAATAACTGCAAAATCTTGTAGATAAGCGACCCAAGTATCCGTCAAAATCATGGTTTTCACCGACTCACTCTAACAATTGTTAGTTATTTTAATAATCAGCGTTGTGCTTACTCACTAGTCTAATCAAAATATAACTAATTCACAATCTTAATTTGTAAATTAAAACAGATTATTGTATAAACCATTGCCCCCTCCAAATCAAAAATGGCCTTTATCCAAAAATTCTGGGCAATGGCCATTTCAATTTAGTCTTTAAAGTGTGATTATCATTCTTGATTATTATTTAATATAAGCCGTCTTATAACTCCACTGCGCACCGGCTGTGTTGTGCACGATGCCTTTAACATTCGTTTTCTTTAGGTAAGCTGTATCGTTTTGATACAACGGCGTGATGCCTTGGGTTTTACTCAGGACTTGGCTGGCCGTGACTAAATCGGACCAGCGTTGACTCGGATTGTTGGCATCCGTGGTCATCGCTTTAGCCATCGCTGCTGAGTACTCGGCATTTTCGAAACCACCCGTATTGCTGGCACTGCCGGGTAACATCACTTCTAAAAACGATGTTGGATCTTTAAAATCGGCGCCCCAACCCGCTAATAACAGATCATAATCGCCCTTCTTGTCACGACTGCTAGCGACTTGGCTTGGAACAGTCTTTAAAGTTAATTTGAAACCAGGTAACGCTTTTTCAAGTTGGCCTTTCAAATATTGACCCACGTAAGAACCGTTGGCATCATCAGAATTGAGGGTCAACGTCAACGAAACCTGGTCAGTATTCAACGTTTTTAACGCTTTTTGCCAGTATTCAGTCGCCTTTTTAGGTTCGTAATCGACGGTATCCGCGACTGCTTGTGATTTGGCAAAATCAACTTGCTTAACTGGTGAGTTGGCTAAACCAGTCGGGACAAAGCCGGTAATCGGATTCGTTTTGGAACCGAACAATCGGTTGTTTAACGTCTTACGATTAATCGCTAAGGAAATGGCTAACCGGACATCTTGATTGTTCAAAATTTGCTTGGTTTTTGCGTCCGTACTCTTAAAATTATATTTCAAATAATTCGTTAACGCATACGGATACCGATGGAAGCCGGCATCATCTCGATAATTATCAATTTGTTGATTGTCGAGTTGCGTTAAATCTAATTTACCTTCTTGGTAGAGATACAATGCCGTGCTCGTATTTTCTAAGACGGTATAGTTAATTTTTTGTAATTTAACCTTTTTGTGATCCCAATATTCTGGATTCTTTTTAAATTGCCATTTATCGTTGGTCCCCGTCCAATTGACTAATTTAAACGGACCGGAATAAACCATATATTGCGCTTTGGTGGCATACTTTTTACCGTATTTTTCGACGATTTTTTGGTCCTGCGGTGCAAATAACGGATAAGCCATCAACGTTTTCATGTAGGCAACTGGGGTCGTCAAGTTGACTTGTAACGTTTGGTCATCTAACGCCTTAACCCTAATTCAGTTGGTGCCATTTTACCATCAGCAATCGCGGGTGCATTAACGATACTGCTAAAGAGGTTGGTATACGGTGATTTAGTGGCCGGCGTCACCGTACGTTGCATGAATAGACGAAATCCTGTGCGTGAATCGGATCGCCATTACTAAACTTGGCCGTTCTTAATTTAAAGGTCCACGTCAGACCATCAGCCGAAACCTGGCTACTTTTCGCCAAACCCGGTTCAATTTTACCGTTAGTCCCCAACCGATACAGACTTTCGTAGATATTCCCAGTTTGTCCGTAACCTGTCGAGGTTGAAATATCGATTGTATCGAGTGGTGCGGTCGCCCCCAAATTCAAGACCTGTTTGGCTTGAACGGTCGAGATATGTAAAAATACCATTGCGGCTAAAATCACTAATCCACTTAACCCCAATTTTAACCGCGCATTATGCTTAATCATCTAATCACTCCTTATAATTTGTAAGTGAATTATATAAAAAATATTATAAAAAGTAAACTAAAACGCTCAACATAATAAATTGGGGCGTGGCTGTGAGCTAGCTTCTTCCGTCTAGCTACAAAATTGCCATATAATTAAAGTTCAAATCATATGGGCAATTATTAGGTTATGCTCAGTTGCTGACCGCAACTCAACGCACTCATTTTTTTAACGTGCTTCTCAAGTAGCCTTTTCCGGTTAACTACAAAATCAGCGTCATGATTCAAAATACAAATCATAACGCTGATTTTTAGGTTAATCCTCAAAGCCTGACCAACTTGAGTGAGCACTTCGACTTAATTTAACCAGCCATGATGGCGGGCGATTTGGATTGCTTCAATCCGGTTCGTCGCGTCTAATTTGCTGAGAATCGTCGAGACATAATTACGGACGGTGCCGTCACTCAGAAATAGTTTTTGGGCAACCGCTTTGGAGCTGAGCCCGGCTGCAATTGCCGTTAAGACTGCCAATTCGCGTTCGGATAACGGATTTTGAACTTGTTGCGTTAACCCCACCACCAATTCGGGCGCGTAAATGGTTTGGCCAATCATCACGTTATGAATCGCTTGAATGAGCGCATCACTCGGCCCGTCTTTTAACAGATAAGCCGCGACTTCCGCGCCAATCGCCCGTTTAAAATACGCCGGTTGGGCAAACGTCGTTAAGATGATGACTTTCAGGGGTAATTGAGCTGCCTGAATTTTTTCCGCCACGTCTAACCCCGTTAACTGTGGCATCTCAATGTCGAGTAAGACAACATCGGGTTGGCAAACTTGAATTTCCGCCCAAGCCGTTTGACCGTCCGTCGCTGTCCCACAAACTGTCAGATCATCTTCCAAATCCAGAATCCCCGCTAAAGCGGTATTCAACAATTGTTGGTCTTCTGCTAAATAAACCTTAATCATGCTTGTACTCCTTCTGCCGGAATTTCAATGGTCAAACAAGTCCCACTCCGATTGCTCGTTATCATCAGTTCCCCGTTTAAAGTCGCTAACCGTTCCCGCATCCCCGGAATCCCGTTACTTTTAACCTGATCGCTATCCCGCAATCCACGGCCATTATCACTGATTTTCATCTGAAAGCGGGTCGCCAGCTGTTCAAACTGAATGTCACATTCACTAGCCCGACTATAGCGAATCATATTCGTAACCGCTTCGTGAATACATTGCGCCAATACCTGTTGATTAGTTTGGGATAACGACTTCGATAAGACTTCGTTCTTCGTAAATAATAACATCCCCGCCACACGCAAGTTTTGTTCCTGTTGGATCAGTTCTTCAGCAATTGTGACTTGGCGTAAATCTGTCACAATATCGCGGACCATCTGTAAATTATGCCGGGAAGCCTGTTCAATTTCCAATAACTGTTCAGGTACTTTCTCCGGTGCCTTGGTCAACAACCGGCGGGCATATTCAGCCTTTAAAGTAATCATCGAAAAGGATTGACCCAAATTATCGTGTAAATCACGAGCAATTCGTTGCCGTTCATTTTGTTTAATCATCGTTGTCAATCGTTCATTCGTTTGCATTAATTGGCGATTTTTACGGTTAAAATCTTGAATTGAATGGGCCGCAAAAGGCGATAGTGCGCAGAATAGTCCGTAAACAATAATCCCGACCCATTCAAAGCCACCCATCTGTTGACCGTAATAGAAATAAAAATAAACAGTTGGGATTATGATTGAGCCCATGTAAGCCCCGTAAAACCAGCGGAATTGCCGGCGGTGCATCGGAATCGATCCGAAGACCCACGCCACATAGATGTTCAAATACAACGCTTGAATCATCATCGCTAAAATCATACTCGTGATGATTTGGACCCAAATCCAACCAAATCGCCATTTAGTGGAAGCGTAACTATTGCGATAGGCCACCACAAAAATCAGGATGATTAGCATCATCATTTGTTGTTTTAGTGTTCGATACGGATAGGCGTAGCTGATTGGAAAGAATAAAAACAGTAACCAGACATACGGAAAATAACCGAATCGCTCTGGTAGTGCGATATATTTTTTAAAAAAATTCATCAAGCCCGGACTCCTCGTTTATGGTAGCTTAAGTATACTACAAGGCCGCCTAAAACGAGCGTCCAAATCATGGTGACGCCATAACTGCCCCACGCAACGCTCTGACCGGTACCCAAGGCTTGGCCAATTTGATTGATTGGATAGACCGGCAAGTGTTTGCCAACCCATTGCACATTCTTCGGTAACATCGAAATCGGCCACCACAGCCCACTAAGAATCGCTAACGGAAAGCTGATTAGATTAGCCGCTAATTGAATTAAATTGCTATCGTTCAAAAACGAAATACTGAGGCCGATTAAACACAACGGCGCACTCGCCAACCACAGCCAACCCGCAGTCTGTAACCAAACCGTCCAATCAAGGACGATCTGATTGCTAAAGGCGGCCGTTATAAAAATCACCAGCACCGATAAGCCATTAATCAGCATGATATTGATTAATTTAGCGCCATAATAGTAACCGCGACTGGCGGGCGACAGGTCAATCAAATCGAGCACGCCCTCTTTTTGATCGTCCGCTAATAGCGTGGATAACGTAAAGACGTTACTAAGAATTAAACTATAAGTGGTCATGCTCAACATATATTGCACCGCAAAACTAGCCGGCATTTCGCCAGTCATCATCACTTTGGTGAAGAGTAGATAGAAAACAATCGGCATCAATAATGAAAAGATAAAAAAGCGTGGATTTCTTAAATAAGCGCGTTTAAAATCGAGTTTACTTTGAACCATTAATAATTGCATCAGTATCTGCCCCCATGATTTCATTATAGATATCGGTCAACGAACCAGCTTGAACCTGCACTTGATGAATCGTTTGGCCAATCTGTGGACTCAACCGTGCCAAAACGACATCACTATTTGTCACTTGTAAACTAATTCGGTGTGCGTGTTCTTGATAGGCCAGCACTTCTGGCCAGTCTTGCAAGTTGGCCATCGATTGATCGGCTTTGAATTGTATCTGACTACTGCGGTATTGTTGTTGCAACGTTTGAAAATCACCGTCGTATTGGAATTGACCGTCTTTCAAAATTAAAATTCGGGTGGCCACTTTTTCAATTTCCTCTAAATAATGGGAAGTTAAAATAATCGTCTTGCCGGCTTGTTTCAATTGATCGATTTGTTGCCAGAAATGTTGGCGACTCGTCACGTCCATCCCGACCGTGGGTTCATCGAGAAAAATTAAATCTGGATCACCAGCCATCGCTAAAGCAAACGTCATCCGCCGCAACTGACCGCCCGATAGTTGGTTAACCATTTGATTGGCCTGCTCGGTTAAATCCGCCATCTTCAATAAAGTTGCTACTGGTAATGGTTGTTGATAATACTGACCGACCATCGTTAATTCTTCACTGACTTTTAACCGTGCAATCCGACTATCGTCTTGCAACATCGCCCCAATCCGATTAAAATGGCGTTTTTCACTGGGGGCTGCTTGTAAAACGGAAATCTGACCACTTGTCGGTTGCAGCCGTCCTAATATTAAATTAATCAGTGTCGTTTTACCCGCACCATTTGCGCCAACCAATCCGATAATCTCACCGGGTTGCACTTTTAGTGACACCTTTTTTAAAACCACTTTAGATCCGAACTGCATCGTTACCTGTTGCATCTCAATCATCATGATCACCTCGTTTGGATAAGTTTAGTATACGAGGAATCTCGGTTCGTTGGCAGTCGTTTTTGTCATGATTTGCGGGTGACAAATGTCATCTTTGTGGCCAATCACACGGTTGGTAAGCCCCAATTTAACCACAAAAAAATGATTATCCGAATATTTCGCGGATAATCATTTTTTAATCGAACATTAATTAATCGAATTTGATGCCTTCAAGTGCTTTAACCAGTAACGTTAAATCTGATTTCTTCAATAAACTAAACTGACCGGATTCTAATTGATTAAATTCTTCAATTAGTAAATAAGCCGATAAATACCGTTTTAAGCCATCTTTACTAGCTCGCACATCATCTGCTGCGTTTAAATTTGAACCGCTGACAACTGCCAGTGCAAATTCAGTTGGATCAATCTTAATTTTTTTGTCTGCCATCATAATCCCTCATTTCTAAAAATTAATTGCCGCTGGACCACTCCCTTAAATATAGTCCATCTCCCCTCGTTAACAATCATTAATATTAGGTAAATAAATAACAAATATACAGGTGATTTGTCCCATTTTTTAACCTATCCGATTGCCGATAGTGGTTTCTATTGAAACCGATTACAATAAGTGCCATAATAACCTTGTGAAATAAATCTTTAAAATTAGGAAGGTTACGAATATGAAAATTAAAGCAGCAGTTGTTGAAACCCAAGGTGCCCCATTTGTGATTAAAGATAACATTGAATTAGCGCCTCTTCATCCCGATGATGTCCAAGTCCACATGGTCGCTAGTGGGATTTGTCATTCTGATGAAGCCCTTCGCAAAGGCGATGCGGTGATTGCTTATCCAATCGTCTTAGGTCACGAAGGTTCTGGGATTATTGAAAAAGTCGGTTCAAACGTTCAAAATTTAAAAGTCGGCGATCACGTCGTCCTCTCATTCTACGCTTGCGGCATTTGCGACAATTGTTTGAAAGGGATCCCTACCCAATGTTTGAACTACGCTGATAATAATTTATCCGGCGTTCGTCCCGATGGCAGTGCCCACTTTACTGAAGAAGGTCATCAAGTCGCTGATATGTTCGACCAATCTTCCTTCACAACCACGACAGTTGTTCGTGAACGCAATGCCGTTAAAGTCGACGATGATTTAGACTTACGCCAACTCGGGCCTTTAGGCTGCGGTTACGTGACTGGTAGTGGGACCGTCCTCAATACCTTGAAACCAAAACCTGGTGACACGATTGCCGTCTTCGGAACTGGTGCAGTTGGTTTAGCAGCAATGATGGCTGGTAAAATCTCTGGTTGTACCAAAGTCATCGCCGTTGATATCATTGACGATCGCTTAACCTTAGCCAAAGAATTAGGCGCAACTGACGTCATTAACAGTCGCAATACCGATGCCGTTGAAGCGATTCGCGCCTTAACGAACGGCCGGGGCGTTAACTTCTGTGTCGATACGACTGGGATTACGAGTGTCATGGAAGCCTCAATTCAAGCACTTTGCCAAGGTGGGACTTCTGCAACCATCGCAGTCACGCCTAATCACATTGATTTAGACACTTGGAACGACTTATGTGTCAACGATAAAAAAGTCGTCGGCGTGAACATGGGCGATTCAATTCCTCAAATCGACGTGCCTCGTCTAATCGAATTCTACCGTCAAGGTCAATTCGCCTTTGATAAGACTGAAAAATTCTACGCCTTTGAAGACATTAACCAAGCCAATCAAGATTCAAGAGATGGTAAAACGATTAAACCCGTTTTAATCATCGATCCAGACTACACTGTTTAAGCTTTACCTTAAAAAACCATCAACCCTTTGAAAGGATTGATGGTTTTTTTGATGGAGACGTGCTCCTCAGCTAACTTCTTCCGTCTAGCTACAAATACCGAATCACGACTAAAGAACAGTCATAATTCGGTATTTTAGGCTATACTCAGAAGCTAACCGGCTGAGTCACGCTCTTTTTTGAAACGTGCTCGTTCTCACAGCTTCCTGTGCTTAGCTACGTTTCGCAAACAAAGTCCATAAATCGGACTTTATTCACGGAACTAGGCTAATGCTCAGAACTTACCCGGATGAAAAACCACTCTGTCTATGGTGCTACTTCTAGTGACCATGTTAGTTGGGTACGATACTGGCCGACGTAGCGTTTAGTCGTTGCTGGGACTTTTAGGCCGATGCTGTAATCAGCACTGGCTTTTGTACCGAAGCGGTATTGCCAGCTACCTTGACCGACTTGCGTGTACGGATCACCACTCGTGCTGGTATCCGGATTGTCGGTTTGGAATTTACCGCTCTTGGCCATCGTCATTAAGGTCGTGCTTTGACCAGGAGCCATCGTAAAGTCCGCGGTATTAGTCGTGACTGCCCCAGCATCGGTATTAGCCAAGGTTTGCACGTTACCGTTTCTAAACTGCCACTCAGCACCCGTCAATTCGTGTTGCCGATCATCTTTAAACTGATGTTCTTGACTCAATTGCAGTTTCCAATTCTGAACACCGAAGTCATCAGTAACCGTCACTGCTTGTGGTGTCCCTTGATTATTTTCCAAATAGTAAGTTTGTTCTTTTTGTTTCGTATCGTAGTTACCGAAACGCCAACTATTCGGCGCATTAATCGTCAACATCGCTTTCTTGTAGCCATAGGTAATCACGCGATCCTGTTCACCAAAAATCGGATCATCTTGATAGGCCCCGTTCCAATTCGCAGTCGTTAAATCCGCATCTTCGGTCACCGAATAAATCGTATAACCGTCGATGACTTTGGGCGCGACTTTTTGACCCGGTAAGATACTGGACAACGGCTTGCCAGTCAGTCCTTTATCTGAAACGGGCGTGGCAATCTGCGTCGGTGCACTTGTTGGTTGACTGAGATCCTCGTCCAAATCGACATACCGAATCGTCAATTGATGTTCAGTTTTAACAACCGTCATATCAACCGTATTAGACGTCACTGCTTTAGTGACATTATCCGCACTGATTGTCGCACTATTGTGTAAAATAGTGCCCGCAGTCACCAGTGGATTAACGAGCGCGGAAAAAGTGACCGTGACCGTTTCATAATTTTCCAATGATTTCGATAACGTTAAAACGCCAGTCTTCACAAATTGTGCTTCGGCGGCTGCGCTAATCGTTTCACTTGAACCATCTTGATAAGTCACCACTAATGAATTCGGTTTGTACGTCAATTCATCATTTTTCAACGGATCACTGACTGTTATCTGATTACTAGTCGCCCCGGTTGTATTTTGATAATCCAACTGAAAGCCAACTTGATCATTCGGGCTAACGTCTTGTTTAGCGGCCCAATCAGTTTTGGTCGTTTCATTTTTGACCGATTTCGTCAAAACTAACGGTTTTTTAACGTGAATAATCGCTGGTTTAGAAGTGGTCCCCGCACCGTAATTTCCTGAGACTAGTTTAAAGAGGTTATCAATCTGCGGGATACTATCGTCCTTAATCGTTGTCTGGATTAATACCCGCGCCTTTTGATCAACCGCCATCGTCTGGCCAATCTTAAATTGACCGTTTGCATCCAGTGTAACGGCTTGATAATCCTTAAAGTCACTGCCTGCATTAGCATAACCAATTTGAACCGGGGACTTCTGACCCGTCACAGTATTCGTATCTAATTGTAAATGCGAATCCAAGACGTCTTGAAGCACCGCGCCGACTTGCAACATTTGTCCCGCGGGTTGGCTGATATCGACTTGATATTGCAACACGTCACCTTTGGCAGCGGTCGTCTCCGTTTTAAAGGGCGCATTGACACCATCAACCGTCACATTGCGGACTAACTTAGTCATCGTCGGTGGCAATGCCTTGGCCCAATAATAATCGCCAATCGGTAACTTAACCCCATCATACTGCGTCATCATAACGGCGGAAGAATAGGTATTCCCGATTTGATTACCCGCAGCATCGTGTTGTTGCCAAACCCCATAATAGGGGGCAGTCGTACTGGGTTCAGGGAGATTAGGCGAACCACTCGTTTGAACGAATCTGAACTTCGACCCTAATTTAAGGTGTTGAAGCACATAACAGTAATGAAACATATCTTTCATAGTGGTGACTTTACTCGTATCCCAATTGGCTAGATTAGCACTAATCATTTTCCCAGTATGCCCCTCATTGTTACCATTGTTACCATCAAACATGTAGCTCATGTCGGTGACTTTACTCGTATCCCAATCAGGTGCTTCAAGTTCTGGTAAGCCCGATTCTGAAAACATATACATCATATTGGTCACATTACCTGTATTCCACTTAGTAACGTCCATTTTTTTGAGATCCGTGGTCCACATGAACATCCCATTCATATCAGTTACTTTTGAAACATCCCAGTCAGCAACCGCCAACTCGGTGACCGCCCAAACTGACATGAACATTCCTGGCATCTTGGTCACATTATGGGTATCCCAATGTGACACATCTAACACTTTTGTGGAAGTAACACGACTAAAAGTCCCCGTCATATCAGTAACCTGACTGGTATCCCACCGTGAAACATCCAATACGATTGATCGGCCATCTAGCCACAGGTCACCTCCGACGCTGTCAAAGGTCTGGCTTAAATTCTTGACTCGTCCAACGTTCCAGTTAGAAACATCCAGTTTAGTCAGAACCGTACAACCTGAGAAGGTTGACTCCATTGTCGTGACTTGGCTAACATTCCAATTAGTAGTGTTCAAGGTGTTTAGAACATAACAATCACCAAAAAAATTAGACATATCTTTTAATTGACTTAAATTCCAATTAGCCGTATCTCCGACAGTTTCAAGTACGTAACAACCCAAAAACATATCTTTAACACTTGTAACCTTTGAAAAATCAAGGTTGGTCGCATCAACAGATTTTAGCTTCTGATCTTCGAAAAATAACGAGGTTAAGTTAGTAGCGCCTTTCAAGTTGCTTAACCCTTGGATGCTCTCTAGACTCGTGAGATACGAAAATAGGTTCGACATGTCTTTCCCGTTAACGACCCCATCAATACTAACTTTCTTAATCTGACCAATTAGTGCTGGTTTATTCCAGGGGGCAGATTGGCCAATCGTATTGGGCAACGTTCCTTTTGATAAATGGAGCGTCCCTGTAGTATCGATATACCAGACGACCGTCCCAATCGTTGTCGTGGCCTTAGCTTGTCTGGCTACTGGGACCGGTGCCACTTTTTTAGGCGCTATCGAACTCGTAGTCAACGGTTGTCTGGCCATTTCCGTAGTCGCTTCAACCGGTTGCTGACTGGTTAGGTGACTCGATGTCCCCTGTTGTAGAACACTACTGGATTCTTCGGTAGGCGTCGAATTTGAAATGGCTTCCTTAGCAAGATTAATGGCAGATTGGCTCACCGTATTATCGACTGCTGTCACACTTGCCGGTCGATTAATCGTCATCATAACGGTCAAGACCATTGGCAAGACAATCATTATCACCATTCCAATTTTTAATAACTTTTTCAAAGAAGCCACCCCATTCATATTCACTAATCATTACTCATTACGATCACTTTTCAATCAAACTCAAATACGCGATTTCATCATTTAACTCCTATATCTAATGCCCCACAGCGAGTGGCTTGGTTTGTTGAATAAATTGATCGAATAGTTGCTGATAATCCTCACCGTCTGGCAATTCAGTGGACAGCCACTGACGGTAAGCCGCATTCAACGTTATCAATGCCTGCTGGCCCGCAACCGTTGCCTGAATAATCACTTTGCGTTGATCCGCATCGGTTTGATTGCGTTTCTTAATGACTTTGCCAGTCCCAAAAAGACTGTTTAATTTACGCGACATTGCCGGTCGTGAGACCCCAAACGTATCCGCCAACAAGGTTGGTTCATCGCAATGTTCTTCAATAATTTGTTTTAAAATCAAATATTGGCCAAAACTCATGGCTTGTTCTCTCGCAATAGCATCCAAATTCATTTCTAATTTGTTAATCATTGCGTAGCCGTCTAAATAACGCTGATACTGATTGTTTTTTTTCCCCATTTTTTATCATCTCTCTGACTAGTTGCTTCAACATTGCTTTCTCCCGAATCATTGCTAAAACGACTGTTAATCACTGTTAAATTTGATGGTGCTTGTGTTTCCGATAAATCAGCCATCCGCCGATTAAACCAACCAGCAAAACAGCGCTAACGATAAGCACGTTCCGATTCTTCAGGTAAGCATAGTTGTACCGATTAATATAGTGCGCTTGGCCCTTGGTAATCTGGACGTATTTATGCAGCGTTTTGGTATTACCCGAACTCTTAACGGTCAACGTCAGTCGATAAGCCCCTGATACTAACCGTTTGCCGCCTAATGGCACATCGGCATAAAAACTAGAGCTAGGTGCGATCTTACGATTCGTCCATTGTTGTTGGTATTGAATCAACGACCATTTTTGATTTTGTAAGTTGACCTTAATGGCCGCTTTTTTGAGATAGACCGGATCAGGATTCGCAATTTTGACACTAATTGCGGCCCGATGTTGTTTTACAAAGCGCGTTTTAATGCCTGGTGATTGAATCTGTTGATAAGCCTTTTTAGCCAATTTTTGACCGTTTAGAATCAAGCCAATCGCGTAAACATAGTGGTTTTGAACCGCCGTTTGTTTCGCGATTTGATTCGCACTGAGATTAATCGCAGTCGCTTTTTGACCTTTGAACCCGTTCTTCGGCGCTTGAACGGTGACCGTCACCCACTGAGTGGCATTCGCCGGTAGCGTGGTTTTAGCCGGCACTTGCACCAATTGACTGCCCGGTTGCGGTAACAACTGGCGATCAATTGATTTTGTTCCTAGATAATCAACGACCCCGTTATCCAAAGTCGTCGCATCCTCGACTTGACCGTAAATCGTCAACGCTTGACTGGTTGGATTAAACACTTTCAAACGCACGGTCCGTTTTTGACCTTTTTTAAGCTTTAAATTAAAGTACCCGAGATGTTCTCCCCCAAGATTATCTTTCGGTAACTCTGGCATTAACATGAAAGTCGCCTTCGATTCAGCTGGCACCTCCACCGATTGTTTTTTGGCTTTGGCGGAGACCGAACCCGTCATCACTAACAAGATGCCCAAGCCAATGATTAGTTGACCGCTTAATTTTAAGAGCCGCTGTTGTTTCAGCACGTTTTCAATCCCCCCGCCACCTATGTATAACGCCAACCAGTCCCTAAACTGATTGGCGTCAGAAAGTCATTAATACTACATGTTTTTAAATTAGATAGTTGAATTCAAAGTCCAAGTTAAACCAGCGTGGTATTCACCAGTAGTAACATCTTGTGAACCGTTTAATGCTAAACTAATATCACTTGGTTTCCAGCCGAAGACGTTAGCGCCATCGCCCGCATTTTCAACGGCACTACCAACGGGTTTTTCTTCCTTGGCAGTACTTAGGTCTAAGCTAACTGATTTAACAAATGTTGCATCAGTTGTGCCAGCAGCTACATATTTATCGTTATCTTGATCTTGGTTGGTTAAACCGTAGATATCAGCTGTCCGACCATATTGCGTATTAGCGAATACCAAATTTGCGCCAGCAACAGTATGACTACCCGCCACTAAACCAGTCCCATCAGATGAAACAGTTAATGCCCATTTACCAGATTTACCAGGAACTGGCGTAGTTGGATCAGTATTATCTACTAATTCAGGATTAGCGACTTGTTTATCAACAACGGTTGCCCAAGCAGTGCCATTAACAGTCGCTAATTTTTTATCACTTGTTGTTAATGTTTCAGTTTTGTTGCTGTCTTGTTGGTCGTATGAAGCATGTGTATCGTTGCCAATCACACCTAAGTTAGCGCCTGCAGCGTTAAAGTTTGAATGTTTAGCATCATACTTAGCATGGTTACCAAAATCTAAGGTATGCGGAACCATTTGTAATCTTAAATAGCCAGTATTACCATTGTCGTCGTTATCCCCGAATGAGATTGCGGCATCCGTTGTATCAGTCATTGGTAATGGTGTACCACCATTGTCCGTTGTTGCTGCGAATGATGCGGTTGGTGCCAAGATTGATAATAGTGTTGCCCCTGCCAATACGGTGCTT
Organism: Latilactobacillus fuchuensis DSM 14340 = JCM 11249; assembly: GCF_000615805.1. Classification (GTDB taxonomy): domain Bacteria; phylum Bacillota; class Bacilli; order Lactobacillales; family Lactobacillaceae; genus Latilactobacillus; species Latilactobacillus fuchuensis. The sequence continues at coordinate 3,818 of NZ_BAMJ01000011.1, read as the reverse complement.
GTTACTTTTGTGAATTTCATTTGAAATTCCTCCCTTTGAACTATTTTTTTGCTTCGCTGCCCACCCAACCCCCTGAACTGTGTTACATGGTGATAATCGTAATTCTTTGTAAGTCAAGATACGTTTTAATCGCTAAGAATAAGGCAATCGCAAACCAAATAGTTAACGTCCCTGATAAAACAAACGTGACCAACCGTAATCTTTTAGCGCCCCACCGGTCTAATAATCGTTGCATGCTTATTGCCCCCTCGTTAATCTAAGTGCTCTAAAGATCAATCCGAATGAAACTAACATCAATACCCCACTGGCCGTCGCGACATACGCCCATTTGTTGGCTGGTTTCTGAATCGATTCTTTATTAATTTTATTCGCTTGTTGGCTGTTCACCGTAATCGTCTTCTTAAAATGCCAAGTCATTGGTAATAGGTTCCAGTAGCTCTTACCATTAACTGCCACATCGACGGTATATTTGCCCGGTTTCATCTGATCATAACCCCAAGAAATCGGCACGGTAAACTCTGAATTAGGCGCGACATCAACATTCGTCGTTTGATAAACCCGTTTGCTTTTAAACAACCCTTGGCGATAAATCACGGCTTTGACTTGGGCATTCTTAATCGCCATCGCCTTCACGTTGTTGAGTTGAATCCCCAATGCTGGATGACCATTTTTAACGATTGGTTCAACTGTTTGGTATTTCAATTCTGGATAAACCTTATAATTCTGACCGCGTAACATGACACCAATGTTATAAGCGTAATTCCCCGAAATACTCGAATTTTTACCGCTATCCTTTTTGCCGTATTCGATGAAATGCCACGCCCCATAAATCATCCCGTTGGTTTGACCTTCTGGCATTTTAACGGTCGCACTAACGATTTTTTCAGCGTTTGGTTCGATTGTGATTGTTTGATCCGCTTTTTTAATTGCGGCGACGTCCATCAAAGTCTGTTGGGTCTCCCGGATAATACCGACTTCAGTTGGCCGGTAGATAATCCCGCCGCCGATTTGAGTGATTGCGTTATTGAGTGACGACTGGACCTTAATCGTTTTATTACCAAAGTTCCGTAATTTAACTTGAATCGTTTCTTTCTGGCCTTCATCCAAACCTAAATCAAAGAAGTGATTCTCTCGATTGACTTGACTGTTGGCTGGCACCATCTGAACTTCAAAATCCATCTGGCCTCTTTCGCAAAAGCTGTTTGCACGTTTGCGAATAACATTAAGCCAAACAACCCAATCATCAAACCCCAGGTACTCTTTTTAATCTGCATATTAATCCCTCAATCTTATTTCTGATTTAAATCAACAATTCCGTTAAATCCATATTTAACTATGTACATCATTTCACATTAAATCACTGTCTATTAAACGGCGCACAACTAATAAGGCCTGTAGATACCCCTTAATTTTATTAAAGAAGTACCCCTATTAACTGGTTAATAGTTGCATTGCTCAATAGTTTCATAACTCAAGAGTTATGAACGTATAATGAAAATATTAATTAAGTTAATTTAACATTATCATAAATGTTATTGTACAGGGATTATTAATAGGTTGAATTAATTAGGTTAATGGTGTAATCTATAATTAATTGATAGCGTCACAACTCTTAAGTTACAAGCCGAACAATCAAATGATGTATATCACATTAACTATTTTTTCTGTTTTCAAAGATTTATCTATTTTTTGTTTCTGTTGCACCGATACATTCAAAAAGGGACGTCATTTCAAATAAAATGACGTCCCTTTTGAATATATATACTATAAAAATACGATTGAATCATTAACGCTAAATATTTTTAGATTGTGCTCGAGTCAACAATCTGTCTTGAAACGTGTTCCTCAAGTAGCCTCTTCCGGTTAACTACGATATTACAATCATGGTTAAAAACCAACCATAATCATTATGCCTAGGTTAATCCTCAAAGCCTAATCAGTTCGATTCGCACTATAAACGCGTTTCTCGAGCAATCTTCTCCGCCTAACTACAAAATAATCATCATGGTAAAACCACCATAATGATTATTTTTAGGTTATGCTCGAAGATTAACCGCTCAAGTCAACGCTCTGTTTAATACCATTTCGGTTTGTCGCCTTCTGTATTGGGTTTGTTGACGCCTAGTGAATCGCGGTTGGCTTCCGTTGGGTTTTGAATCAGGTGAGTCACTAAGGCGGCAATACTCTTGCGTGACACTTCGGTTCCTTTAAATTGATCGTGACGATGCGTGATTTCGTAATCAATTTCATCATGGTTGTCTAACCAAGCTGGGCGAATAATCGTGTAGTCTAAATCAGATTCTTCGATGACTTTAGCCGCGGCAGCATAGGTTGGCAAATAGCCGTTATCCAACATTTGATGATTCCATTGACCATAACGGCCTGGTACTTCGTCATAAATACCGAGTGTCGAGATCCAAATCAACCGTTTAACCCCAGCTGATTGCATCGCGGTCACCACACTCTGGGCCTGTTGTTCAATGTTGCTCCCAGCCAAATTGGCGTAGACGACTTCGACACCGGTCATCGCGGCTACCAAAGCAGCTTGATTAGTCGTGTTGCCTTCAATGATTTGTTCACGCTGGACATCGCGGATTGAAAGACGATTGGCCTTGCGTAAAAATAGCTTCAATTGGCTATCGGTCTGTGTCAATAATTGTTCGCGTGCGAGTTGCGCAATCTGACCGTGTGCCCCTAAAATTAATACAGTTGTCATGATTAAGTCCCCTTTGATTAATGAATAACTAAAGTGTAAACGTCTTACTTTTAATAAGCAAACAAAGACACTCGTTGTAAAACATTTTTTGACCCTTAATTCTTAGCAGATTTTCAATAGTTTGTTCATATTTAATTCATAACTTGTTGTTATTCTTTAGACATCAGATAAATTCCCCCAAGAAATCATCTGAGCGATTAAGTCGAGTCCTTCCCTAGAGAACTTGACTAGTACCACCAATGAGTTATCGTCCAACAGGTAGGACAGACCTCCCTCATTTGAAATTCCTCCCAAGAAAATTCAATGCTGGTCGATGCGGGTTCAACCCCCGCTAACTCGATTTGCTGCTACCCCCAGCAAGCACCTACTCTTTTTTCAAACACACACTCGACCCGCTGAAAAGCGGGCCTTTTTTGTGCAAATTAAAAAAGCACCTCAATAAAAGATGCCTTTCCGATTAGTTCAATTTAAAAACGTTTAACAATAAAAGCTAACAATCCAAACATCGAGACCGTTAACCCAATACCAACCAACTTGTCATTAGAAGTCAGACCAGTTTGTGGCAACTTAGCTGTTTTAGTAGGTACTTGCTTATCAGATGTCAATTTAGCGTCCGACGTTGCCGTCTTCACAATCTGATTGTTGTTAGGGGTTACTGTCGTCACTTGTTTAGCAATTTTCTGATAAACAAACTGAATTGTTTGCTGACCATTCCGATATTGACCATTGATTACTTTTTGTCCAGTCACTTGATAACCATTAATTTGTTTTGCCGTTACTGCGTACGCCGATCCTACTTCACCAGAAGTGATTGTCGATTCAATAATTGCTTGTCCATTTTGATCAACATATTGCGTCGTCAATGACCCTTGATCCACTGTTTTCCGATAAACCAATGTTAAAATATTGTAATAATTCTGATAGATACCATTTAATTCGTTTTGTTCATCTAATAAGGTGTACCCTGCTATTTGATCTGGAACAACACTATATTTTTCATTCAGCTGACCCACTTGAACACGATTAGCCTTTAATTGGTGACCAGATTCATCTACAAATTGAATTAAATATAAAATAGAAAAGACTAGCTAAAATAAAGTCG
>NZ_BAMJ01000012.1 GCF_000615805.1 Latilactobacillus fuchuensis DSM 14340 = JCM 11249 | reverse complement strand
GTTGATTAACCGCTAACTAGCGGTTATTTTTATTGCGATCAATTAAATCTTGGATCTGTTTCCAGATGACCAAGATTAGCTTAATCGCAGCAAGAATCTGTAAAAACAGACTCATGAACGATTCTCCTTTTGTTTTTCGCAAGACGCTCACCTCCTAGAGTCAATATTTGATTGACAGAGTCCGGCGTTTTGCAGTAACGGCTACATATTCAATTACGTTTTTGGGTCAGAATTTTCTTCATAGTTTGAAATTTATTTTGTTTAGTAATCGTAGATAAACATGTTATACTAAAACCATGCAAAAGAGGCAAGGTGTCGTTAGCACCTCGCCTCACGTAGTCGCATTGCAAAAGTGGATCAGCCGCTAATTAGCGGCTTTTTTTATTGCGATCAATTAAATCTTGGATCTGTTTCCAGATGGCCAAGATTAGCTTAACCGCAGCAAGAATCTGTAAAAACAGACTCATGAACGATTCTCCTTTTGTTTTTTCGCAAGACGCTCACCTCCTAGAGTCAATATTTGATTGACAGAGTCCGGCGTTTTGCAGTAACGGCTACATATTCAATTACGTTTTTGGAACAAAATTTTTCTTGAATTCTAAAATAACTTTCGATTCATTATTAATTATTCTACTCGCTTATCTTCCAATTATTTCTTACTCATCAGTTCTCACTTAGCTCATCAATTCTCTCTTTTACTCACCAATTCTATTCTTCAATTATACTATAGATATTGTCATTTCGTGATTAAGTGAATACCAAAAAAGACTGTGGTATAAGTCTTAATAGTCCAATATTAAACAAACTTTTTTTGACGCGCGCCAGAAATCATCAATTTCCGTTCAAATCAAAATAACTGATTATCCTCAGTTCGGGATAATCAGTTATTTTGATTTGATACTCGATTGATAACCGAGTGCTGTCACAGTTTATTTTTCGGACTAACCTTTTGTTTGCTTTAATTTTAGAAGAGGCCCATTAAGAATTGGCCACCGTAAACGAGTGCGAAACTGTACGCGATAATCGATGCTGGTTTGCACAAGATGATAATCCAGGTAAATTTCTTCAATGACATTTCGGTTAAACCGGCCATCAAACATAACACATCGTCCGGTGCGACCGGTAGGAAGATAGCGAGTGCGAAGAAGCGGGTGAAATTTTTCTTTTCAGTAATCGTGCCGATATATTTATCATAGGTTTTTTCACTAATCACGTGGAGGATAAAAGGTTTGCCGAATTGGCGCGCCAGCAAGAAGTTAAAAATAGAACCAATCGCAATCCCGACGTAGTTATAAACGAAACCCCAGACGGGCCCGAAGACGAGCACGCCGGCTGCGGTACTAATCCCGCCCGGAATGACCGGGATGACGACTTGAATGATTTGAATCGTGATAAAAATAATCGGTCCAACCATCACCGACTGCCCCAGGTAATGCTGTAAGGCCGTTGTGTTACTGAATAATCCTAATCGTGACCAATAAACTGCTAGCGCAATGCTGCCGATTAATGCCATGATCGATGTCATACTAATCAACCGTCTTGAGATTACCGCACTCATCCCCGTCACCCTTTCTACTATCACTTTATTTATAATTTAGCACATTAACACGCGCGTTGTTGTCCGTCGATAGTCTGATTTATAAAATCTTAATGATTTAATAGCCGACAATAAAACAGCGAATACTAATTCGTATTCACTATTTTATAAGACGCACTAACCACAACGCTAATTTTATGCCTCGTATTGTTCCAATATTGCTCTAAATGGGATTAACCCTTGAGCGTGATACTTTTTAATAAACGCTTCAACGGCTTGTGGGTCTTGCGTTTCAGGATCAATCACCAATTGCTCAACTGGTAATGGTCGTTCGTTAGCAATCTTCACATCGATTACAACCGGCCCCTTAGCGATTTTAGCGGCTGCAAAGGCGGTTTTTAATTCGGTTAAATTATGCACCGTGAAACCTTGTGCTCCGAGTGCGGTTGCGACCGCACCGTAATCCGCACCTTGGATGGCCACGCCTGAATGGGGTTGGCCTTTATCATCTTGTTCTGCTTCAATAAATCCGAATGAATCGTTGCTTAACACGACGTTGATGATTGGCATCTGATATTTGGCTTGCGTAATGATATCTTGCATGACCATCGTGAAGCCACCATCACCACTGATTGACCAAACTTGACGATCAGGAAAAGCGGTTTGGGTGCCGATAGCGGCTGGTACCGCACAACCCATTGTGGCGTACCAAGCCGATAAGGTCATCTTTTGGCCCGGATGCATGTCTAAGAACCGCACGCCGTCGATTGAAACATTGCCGACATCTAAGTTAAAAATGGCATCGTCATTCGCCATTTCATTAATCGCTTTGAAGACGGGTTCGACCCGCATTGGAACTTGATCACTCTCAGTAAAACCAGCTTTCCAATCTTCCCAGTTGGCTTTATTAGCATGGCGGCTTGGTAGAAATCAGTTGGCGTTTCCACTGCTTGACTCGCATCTAGTAAGGCTTGTAAGGCTGTTTTAGCGTCCGCCAAAATACCGACATCGACATGGTGGCGGTGACCAATTTTAGTGGCATCAATATCAATTTGAATAAATTTAGCGTCCGGTTTGAAGAAATACGCGCCAAATTCATAATTACTGCCAACAAAAAGGATTAAATCGGCAGCTTTCGCTAAATCGACCCCCGGTTTGGTCGCGACCCGGCCAGCCGAAACCATGTAAGCTGGGTTTTGGTCAGCGATAATGCCTTTCGCCAACGCTGAAGACATCATTGGCATTTTTAATTTTTCTGATAAAGCCCCGATTTGTTGACCCGCGGCTTTGGCACCTTGGCCAAAATAAATAATCGGGTGTTTGGCCGCTTTAATCAATTTCAAAGCATCAGTAATATCAGTCGTCCGTGGTAACGGATAATGGCCTTGTTGGAATAGATTGGCCGTTGGTTCGAAATTATCGTCGATTGCTTGCCAACCTAAATCAGTTGGAATCGTGACGACCGCGACACCATTGTGTTTATAGGCCTGTTGGATTGCTTGATCGACGACCGCCGGCATTTGCGCCGCAGTCATGACCGTCCGATTGTAGACCGCGACATCCGCAAACATTGGATTTTCATTCATCTCTTGGAAATAATCCGTGTTCATCATATTCGTCGCTACTTGACCAACTAAAGCCAACATCGGAACGTTATCGTATTTAGCATCGTATAATCCATTTAATAAATGAACGGCACCGGGCCCAGCTGAACCAAACGCGGCGGCAATTTTACCCGTCACCTTCGCTTCACCGGCAGCGGCAAGTGTCCCAACTTCTTCGTGCCGAACTTGAATATAACGCATTGTTTTTTGGCGATTGTGTAACGCATTCATCGTCGAATCAAAAGAGCCACCAGGCAAGCCGAAAATGTGGTCGATCCCCCACGCCTCCATGACTTTTAACATTGCATCTGATGCATTTATTTTTTCTACCAATTAGAAAGCCTCCAATTAAAATTCAACGTTCATGTCTATTATACGAGCATCAATGTAAGCGGTAAACTAAAAAGCATTTTAACGACTGATTTCAGCCGTTTTGACTGGTAACAAAGACGCTTTTCTGCTATGCTTGCAGTGTCTTAGATAATAATGATTATTAATAATGAACAGTTTTTTGAGGAGGATGTTAGTATGGCTATTGAACCAAAAGATGCCCAAGATGTTTTTAAAGATGCTGGCGAAAATATTATTTTTACAACTCAGGAATTACACCGTAAGGATTATCAAAGTGATCGCGATGCGATTTCAGAATTGGCGGAACGTCTCCCAGCCATTATTAATAGTATGAATATCCGTTATCCGGATGCGCATTTAAGCGTTGCGTTTGGGATTGGTTCTGACGCTTGGGATTATTTGTTCCCTAACGCCCCCAAACCAAAACAGCTCGAACCTTTTACAACGATTCCAAGTCCCAAACACGATGCGGTCGCAACGGGCGGCGATTTGTTCTACCATATTCGCGCTAAAGAAATGGCCGTTTGTTACGAAGTTATGGATCAATTGATGCAATTCATCGGCGACAACGTGACAACGATTGATGAAACCCACGGCTTCCGTTATTTCGAAGGCCGGGCAATCATCGGCTTCATCGACGGCACCGAAAATCCCGCGATTAACGAAACGGCTGAGTACGCCTTAGTCGGTGACGAAGATCCCGAATTTGAAAATGGTTCATACGCCTTTGCCCAGAAATACATCCACGCGATGGATACTTGGAACAAGACCGCCACTGAAGAACAAGAAAAAACAATCGGTCGCAAGAAATTTTCTGATTTAGAATTACGTGATGCTGAAAAACCAACGAATGCCCACAACGTCGTTTCACAAGACAACGAAGACGGCGTTGAACATAAAATCGTTCGCATGAACGTCCCTTACGCTAACCCCGGCGAAAAAATGACCGGTACGTATTTCATCGGTTATTCGCGCGAATGGGCCGTCACGAAACGGATGTTAACCAACATGTTCGTCGGCAAACCAGCTGGCAACTACGATCACCTACTAGATTTCAGCGAACCAACCACCGGCGCGTTATTCTTCATCCCATCGAAAACAGTATTAACAAAGATAGCGGAAGAAGAAATTTAGAGTGTGACTGAGCTGTTCAGCTTCTGAGTATAGCCTAAAATAATGAATTATGACTGCACTATAGTCATGATTCATTATTTGTAGCTAGGCGGAAGAAGCTAGCTCAGAAACACGTTTAGAGCGTGAGCCTCGCGGGAGGTTCCGAGCATTAGCCTAGTTCCGTGAATAAAGCTGGGTTATAGCTTTATTTGCGAAACGTAGCTAAGCACAGAAATCTGGCAGCAAAAGCGTGTTTAGATTGCTGACAAGCCTGGTTAACTTCTGAGTATAGCCTAGAGTAATCAATTATGACCGGTTTTAGTCATAGTTGATTACTCGTAGCTAAACGGAAGAAGTTGGCTTGGAAGCGCGTTTAGAGCGCTGACTCGAGTTGGTCAGGCTTTGAGGATTAACCTAGGAACTCAAATTACGGTCGGGTTTAACCGTGGTTTGAATTCCGTAGTTAACCGGAAAAGGCTACTCGAGAAGCGCGTTTTCGTTAGAGCGCTGATTGAGCGTTTAAACCTTGAGCATAACCTAAAAATCTGCATTATGATTTGAATTTTAATCATAATGCAGATTTTGTAGTTAGGCGGAAAGGTTTGCTCAAGAAGCGCGTTTACAAAGCAGCCCACACCAAAAAATAAAAACCCGTTAATCAATAGCGATTAACGGGTTTTTATTTGCAAGGACGATTCTTTGACTTTCAATTTCACACTTGGTAAACTACCGTATACTTACTTTTTATAAGAGAAATAACGAGGCGATTATATAATGACAGATACGATGCAAGCCGTTGTGATCAACCAATACGGCGATGAACACCAATTAGAAATGGCGACATTACCCATCCCGACACTGGGTGCACACCAAGTGTTAGTCCAAGTGAAAGCCACTTCCATCAATCCGATTGACTGGAAATTACGCGAAGGTTACCTGCAGAAGATGTTCGACTGGCCTTTCCCAATCGTTTTAGGCTGGGATTTAGCCGGCATCATCACCCAAGTCGGCGTTGACGTAACCGATTGGCAAGTTGGCGATGAAGTCTTCGCGCGCCCTGACACCACTAATCGTGGGACTTACGCTGAATTCGCAGCGGTTGACGACCATTTATTAGCGCACAAACCAGCCAACGTTTCTTTTGCAGAAGCAGCCGCTGTGCCATTAGCCGGTGAAACTGCTTGGCAAGCCCTTTTTGAACACGGTCAATTAAAGGCCGGGCAAACCGTCTTAGTCCAAGCTGGTTCAGGCGGTGTCGGTTCTTACGCGATTCAACTCGCCAAAGCAGCTGGTGCCCACGTCATTACAACGACTAGCGCCAAGCATTTCGACCTCGTTCGCGACTTAGGCGCCGATGAAATAATTGATTACCGAACTGAAAAAATCACCGATAAAATTCATAACATTGATTTAGTCATCGATACCCTCGGTGGCCAAAGTCAGATTGATGCTTGGCAAGTGCTCAATCCTCAAACTGGTCGGCAAATTTCGATTGTCGGTCCCGCTGAACAAACACCCGCAATCATTGCGGATACGACTTTAACCTTTAAAGCGATTTGGTTGATACCCAGTGGCGCTGACCTGACTGCGATTGCCGACCTAATGGCGGCCAAAAAGGTTAAATCAGTGATTGATTCCACAATTCCTTTTTCAGCAGCCGGCTTAATTCAAGCCCATCAATTGAGTGCGACGAACCACGCGACTGGTAAAATTGTGATTACTTTTTAAATGAACACCAAAACCATTAACAATTCAAAATTTGTTAATGGTTTTTTTGTTGTTCAGTTTGCAAATTAACCCCGTTAACAGAAAGTGATTGCTTAATGAATAGGGTTAATAGTATAATTTAAGACACTGAACAAAAGGAGGATGTTTTAATGCAAAATTCAACAAAAACACGCGCTGAACTCAAAAGCGAAGTTAAGTCGCTATTTGCTGGCCATTGGGGATTGGCCGTCAGATTAAACTTAGTACCAGTTCTTTTAACGATTTTAGGGCTACTGATTAGTGGGATGGCGATTGTAGCGCTACTTGCTTTTTTCGTCACCACACCTGATGTCATCAGTAGCTCAGCCGATGGTGCCGGTAGCAGTGCTAGTTCACCATTCGGCAGTACCATCGGTAGTTTCGTCGTTAGCCTGATTATGGTTGGGATCAGCTTTACATCCCTCGATTGGTTGCGGACTAAAGAAGCTGACTTTGGTGCCTTGAAAGGTGCCTTCAGCGTCTTTTCGAAACGCTATTTCTTAGGCGTTTTCGTGATTCAATTACTTGTTAATCTTTTTACTTTCTTATGGGCCTTTTATTGATTATTCCTGGAATTATCAAAGGGTATTCTTATTCACAAGCTAATCTAATTTTTAAAGATTTAACGGATGCTGATCCAGAAGCTGATGTTAGCTACTTTGACTGCATTACTAAGAGTCGCAAGTTAATGGATGGTCATAAATGGCGCTTCTTCGTTCTTCAGTTGAGCTTCATTGGCTGGGATATCCTCGCTTGCTGTACTTTCGGTATCGGGTATATCTGGTTAGCCCCTTATAAAAATGCAACTTACGCAGCTTTCTACAAAGACTTAGTTGATTAATTAGCAATAGCGATTCTCAAACTTGAGAATCGCTATTTTTTGTTGTACGGTGGAGCTAAGATAAAGGACGTGATTTTATGACCATTAATCATCAAATAACCTTAGATGCCGATTTGAATTGGCAACTCACTTCAGGAACGATCCCGACGCCGGCCGCCGACGAACTCTTAATCAAAGTCCTCGCTACCAGTTTGAATCCGGTTGACTTAAAACGCCGAACGGTTACTAAGACCGTCCTCGGTTATGACGGCTACGGCGAAATCATCGCTTGTGGCACCGCCGTCACTGATTGGCACGCGGGCCAACTCGTCTATTATGCGGGCACGACCCAAAAAGACGGTAGTTTCCAAGACTATCAAGTCGTGACCGCCGCAATTTGTGCCTTAGCCCCAACTGGTTTAACTGTGTCCGAAACTGCCGGACTCCCCCTCGTTAGCTTAACCGCTTATGAACTACTCTTCGAACAATTTCATTTTCCAGCCCAAGCCAATGCTAATTTAGGCAAAAAACTATTAATCATCAACGGCGCGGGTGGTGTCGGTTCAATCATGAGCCAACTGGCTAAATGGACCGGTTTTGAAGTCTATGCCACTAGTAGCCCCAGTCATTTCGATTGGTTAACAAGCAACGGCGTCGGCTTTCCAATTGATTACCATAATGATCGTTCACATAAAACGCTAGCCGATTATCCCGATCAAACCTTTGATGCGATTGCCGTTTTATACGACATGACTGACTACCTCCCTGAAATCACACGGTTAATCAAACCGTTTGGACAAGTCGGCTCAATTGTCGGTACCGCCGAACCACTGGCGTTAACCCTTTTGAAAGCCAAATCGATTTCTTTTGCGTGGGAATACATGTTTACCAAAACGGATTACAACTATCAAGTCGCGAGCCAAGGGCAGATATTGCAACAAATCGCCAATCTTATAACAGCTGGCACCCTACACCCGATCACGACCCAAGATTATCAAGGTTTGACGGTTGCGACTTTCGATGCCATCGCGGCCGAATTAACGACCGGTCATCTGCCTGGTAAGAAAGTGATTGTTTATTAAACTATGGCTATAAAAAAGGCGTTAAATTCCGGATATGGAATTTAACGCCTTTTTTGGTTTGCAACAACTTCCGCTTAATCTAAAATAGCGTATTATGACTGAAAATCGTCATAATTCGCTATTTTTATTAATGCTCAGTTGCTGCCCGCAACCAACACACTCGTATTTTTTAAACGCGCTTCTCGAGTAGCCTTTTCCGGTTAACTTCAGGATCCAAATTATGGTTAAACCCAACCATAATCTGTATCCTTAGGTTAATCCTCAAAGCCTAACCAACTCGAGTCAGCGCTCTTATTCTAGTAACCCATATTTGATCTTAAATCGTTTGATGATTCTGGACCACGATTCGTAGAACAAGAAGAGAAAAAAGACATTCGACAACGCGTGCGCTAAATCGAAGTAGAAGCTAGCTACATAGGCGGCAATGAACGTTTTAACCGTCAACGGATTAACGTAGGCCACGACGTACCATAGATTCATGATCCAACCGAATAAGAAACCCCAGACAAAACCAAAGACACAGAGCCAATACTTATTCTGAGCCCATTTATACCGGCCAATTAAGCCGGCGGTGACGCCCATCATACCCCAACAAAACATTTGCCAAGGTGTCCATGGCCCCTGTCCAAGGAACATGTTTGAGACAATCGCCGCCGTTGAGCCCACGATGAACCCCGATTCTGGGCCTAAAACCAACGCTGAAACGATAATCACAAAGCTAGTTGGTTGTACACTCGGTAGTGGTGCGAATGGTACCCGACTAACTGCGGCAATCGCGGCCAGCACTGCGATAAAAATGATCTCGCGGGCCCGAATATCCCGAGTCTCAAAACGCCAATAAAACGGCAACATACTGGCCACTAAACAAATTAAACTGAACAGTAGAAAGTGTTGACCTTGAAGTGTGACGATAAAGAGGAGGAATATCGCCATAATGATAAATGCTAGGCCAAACGACGACCAACTATTTTTTAGAATTGACTTCATACGCGCACTTCCTCCCAATTCAACGCGGCCGGTAATTGCGACCGCAACATCCGATTAACCGCTGTTGTATAAAAGAAATTATGGGCAAAAAAGTCATACGGTTCTTCTTGTGAGACCACTTCACCGTCAAATAAAAGAGCACATTGTGTCGCAAAGCGTGCGCTAAACTCCATATCATGACTGGCCATCACAATTGTTAAACCGTCATTCTGTAGTTGCCGTAAAAGTTGTCCTAATTGCTGTTTCCGTAGCGGATCTAACCCCTTAGTCGGTTCATCCAACAACAAAAGTTCTGGTTGCGACATTAAGATAATGCCCAACGCAATCAATTGTTGTTCACCACCACTGGCATCGTGCGGATTGCGTTCTGCCAAATAGGTAATCCCTAATTTAGCCAACATTTCCTGGGCAATATTGGTTGGATCGGGCAACTCTAGTTGTTGCGCGCGTTCAAAGAATTCCATTTGGACCGTATCATAACTGAAATGGTCACTCGGTGTTTGGGATAAATAACCTAATGTCTTGAATAAATCATCTGATGCCCATTTAGCCAATTTCTTCTGTTGTAACTTAATTTCACCCCGACGCGGTTGCAACAATCCGACCAGAGCTTTCAACAAAGTTGATTTACCCGTCCCATTTTTACCAACAATCGCGACCCAGTCGCCCGCTTGAACGGTTAAATTCAAATGTTCTAAAATAAAAGAATCGTTCTTTTCGTATTGGAAGCTCACATTCTTGACACTCAGAATTGGCGCTGCTTGGCTGACATTAATTGACCGCCGTACATGCTGGAGTTGCCAATGCCGTTGTTCAATTAGTTGTTTACCATTGACCACGGTTAACGGTAATTCGTCAATTTGGTCTGGTTGAATCAAACCATTTTGCAAGAAAACGTGTGGCACATCAGGTACGAAATCGCGTAATGCCGGTTTCTCCCAGATGGCTTGTAGGCCGCCAGTGACTGATCCTTGATAACTGATTTGACCTTGATCCATTAACCATAATTGATTGGATAGCGGTAAAATATCATCCAAATGATGTTCACTGATAATCACCGTAATCCCCAATTCATCGTGAACCCGTTGCAATAAGCTAATGAATTCTTTTGTCGCAATCGGATCAAGTTGGGCGGTCGGTTCGTCCAACAATAGTAAATCTGGCTGTAAGATTAAGACCGACGCTAAATTGACTAATTGTTTTTGTCCACCTGATAAATCGTGGACTGACGCATACAATAGATCCTGAAAGCCTAAGAAACTAACTAATTCAGCGATTCGTTTTTGAATATTGGCATTTGGGACGCCAATATTCTCAAGTGAAAAAGCGAGTTCTTGAATCACCGTATCCATCACTAATTGATTATCCGGATTTTGGAAGACCATCCCAATTTTCTGGGCGCTTTGGCCTTGCGGTAAGTCAACAAGCGGCTGTCCTTCAAATTCAATCTCACCTGAACGTTCACCAACCGGCCATAATTCTTTTTTTAATTGGCGCAACAATGTCGTTTTACCACTACCAGAATTACCAGCCAATGTGATAAAATCGCCGTTATTAACCGTTAAATTGATATTCGTTAAATTCGGTTCCGTCGCGAGGGCGTATTGAAAATTTAGATTTGTTACTTGCGCAATGACCACCATAGATATTCCCATCCTTCTAACAATAGCGGTAAGCTATCAATTATTAATACAAACCATAAACACAACCAACCGGTCGCTGTCAGTCGGACCGACCCTAGCACCGGATAAATCGGTAACCGACCAACGCCGTGACTTGCTTGCCAAAAACAAAAGCTACTAATCCCGACCAAACCGGCCAAGAGCCAGCCGTCACGTTGTGTAAAGCGATAGCGTTGATAACTCGTTCGTTTTTGAGCACCAAAACCACGAGCCGTCATTGAATCAGCAGTCTGTAATGCTTCGACCAACGAATTGGTTAACAATACTTCCATTAAGCGCATCCCGGCATGGGCGCGTTCCCGCAATTTACCCGTTTCCATCTGAACACCACGCGTTTTTTGAACATTTTTGATATTCGTAAAACGTCGAATAAACAACGGTACAAAACGCATCGTAATCATCGTCAGCAGCGTTAATTGTGGCGAGATTCGCACAAACAAGTACATAAACTTGTGGTTGGTCATGCTGTGGTTATACGAGACAAAAGTCAGCATCAACACGGCCAGTGAAATGGCCATTAATAGCCCATAGACAACTGCTTCAGCCGTGATCACCGTCCCACCAATCATCCAAATAATGTGCGCCCCGCGATTATTAATAATCGGATTCAACACAACGATGAAAACCATCATGAACAAAGCCCCTTGCAACGTTGCAAAGGTCTTTTTTTGTTGCTTCGCGCTAAAATTAACTGCAATAACCACTAATAATTCAGCTAATAGAAAGATTGGATGAATAAAAACCATCGAAAATGCAATCACAATCACGTAATACGCAAAAATAACGATTGGGTTTAACTGATCAAAAACGAGTTGTGATTTTAGCCCTGAGGCGCGTGACGATCGTTGCCGAGATCTTCCGTATACATCCATTCAATGACATCTCCACTCTTGACGGTATAGCTACCACACGAATAATTAGGGAATACACCGTTGACGCGGTAGAGCCAACCACTTTGTGAACCCTTATCAAATTCGAATAACCCATTGATGCCTTGCACATAAACCGTGCTAGCCGCACCTTTATATGATAAAGCCATCCCGTGGCCGGCTGTATCACGTTTCAACACATCAATCACCTTGTCGCCATCATTCATGGCCACTGAATCGTGATTAATCAATAATTTATCGCCCTCACTAATCGGACCGTAAATGCTAACCGTTACTTTTTTAGTAGCCGGTTGTGCAGTTGTTGTTGTCTGCGCTTGTTGATTCGTATTGGCTGCCGGTTGTTTAGCAGCTTGACTAGCGGCGACTTGTTTAGCAGCCACTGCCGCTTGACTCGTTGAAGCGGCTGCTTGTTGATCAGCAACTTGTTTTGTCGATGACGCTTGGGCCGCTTTTTCAACAGCGACTTTCTGACTGCTACTAGCTTGACTAGCAGCGACTTTCTTTTCAGATTCCGCTTTAGCAGATTCAGCTTTTTTAGAAGCCTTAGTCGTCTTAGCCGATTTCTTAGCTTTGGCTTTACCCTTTAACCCAATTTCTTGAGGTTGGGCATCTTTAGAACCACTTTTCTTTTTTGAAACTTGGCTGCTGCTTGTCGCTGAGCTCTGACTCTTATTCACACTGGCATACGCGCCATAGCTAATCCCCAACACAACTAATAAACTAGCAATAATCTCGATAATTCTTTTCTTCGACATATGAAAGCCTCCTAAGCTTCTTTAACCGATTTCTTCCGTAAAACCCCTAGCGTACCAACAACTAATACTAAACCAATCACGCTGCTAGCAACCGCTGTTTTAACCCCAGTTTGTGGTAAGAAACCAACATCAGTTGAACCGCTGTTACCATCATCCGTTGTGCCAGGAATTGTTAGTGGTGCCGTTTTTGTTTGATCAATTCCTTTTTTAGGAACAGGCACTGGATTCGTAATTGTGTCAGGCACTTTAGCGGGATAAAATGGTGTCGCTGGATTTGCAACGAAATCATAGACACTCCCTTGCCCAGCTGCATTCAATTGATAGGCTTTCATGGCTAATAATGCTTGGCCCATCGCCATTGAGGTTGAATAGTCAGCTTTAAAAATACCGTCGTTACCTTGGAATTTCAATAAAGCTGCTAATGCTGAATCACCACCATTTTTAACGGTATTGGCATCGATACCCATTGTTGATAGGGCAACAATCGCCATTGCTGTACTATTACTGTTTGATGTCGTAGCGCCAGCGTAGCCAAATCCGCCATCTGTCATTTGAGCCGATTGGATATACGCCGTTGAATTTTTCAACAATTCGTTTGTTTCGCTGATTAATTGGTCCGTTAATGGATATGTTTGAGCAGTCGCCACCGTTGTCTTCAAAGCGATGGTGGCAATGGCAGTCGTATCTAAATCTTTGATGAAGACGCCATCTGTTTCATAACCCCAGCCAGCATTACCATAATCATCAGCTTCGGTTACTAAATATTGCACTAAATCCTTAACCGTAAACTGTGCATTAGTAGGGGCTTGATAATGTCCACTAACCAACGCTAATAAGATAGTGGCCGTCATATAAGTGCCTTGTTTAGTCACATCTTTAGTTTGATACAATTCATTGACGAGATTACGCCCAGCGAATTCCGTTGGGTTAATGCCCATTGCTTGTAAATTTAAAATTACCCGGGCAATATCGTTTGGTCGACTAATATTACCGGCTTTAGATTCAACTAGCATTTGATTATACAATGTTTTAATTTGTACTTTACTTAATTGGTTCGTCCGAGCAGCACCAAAAATAACATCTGAACCTGTAAATTGACCGTTCTTAATTTCAGTTGCGACCATGTCTTTAACCGGTGCGATTGTAGCCGATAAACTTTTATTGACTAAAGTTGCATCAACCGTTGTCGTTGGATTAGTTGGTGTGATTGGTTCAACAGGATCGGTTGGATCAACTGGGTCGACCGGATCAACTGGGTCTGTTGGGTCTGTTGGGTCTGTTGGGTCTGTTGGGTCTGTTGGGTCTGTTGGGTCCACCGGATCTACTGGTGCCGCTGTTTTAAAATTATAAATTGAGCCTTTACCGGCCTTCATAAATTGATATTGGTCTAAAGCGTAAACTGATTGTTCAGTCGACATCGCTAAAGCCCCCATATCACTATCGAAAACCCAACGGAATTGACCGTCTGCTTTTTGGAACGCTAACAAACGACTAATCGGATTAGCACCGTTATCACCAACAATCGTAGCTGGATCCACATCGTTGGCCATTAATCCCATAATGGTCATTGCAATACTATTGGCATTTTCAATTTTTGAAAAAGCACTTGGAATTAAGAAACCGCCAGTATCTTTCAAGAATGTCGTTTTCAACATTGCCGTTGCCCGATCCATGGCAGTTTGAACGCCGGCCTGATCACGATGCATCCCTAAAGCAGTCATCGCCATCCCCGTAATATCTAAATCACTCTTAGAGCCGCCGAATGACCAACCCCCAGCTTGATTTTGAGCTTTCAAGAGGACTTGAATCATATCATCAATGGTTTGATTAGCTTCAGTCCCATAGTCTTTCATGCTTAATGCAACAATTGCGTATATTTGACCATTAATCCCAGTTTTTTTAATATTCTCGGTGATCTTCGCAATTAAATTAATGCCATCAAAATTGGTTGCATCATCACCGATTGCTGTGACCCCAATCGCCGTTCGTTCTAAATCAGTAGGCGTAAATCGATCATCGCTAATCATACTCTCAACATCAGCTTTAAGAACAGCGCGATAAGCCTCTTTTTGGCTATCGGTCAGTTTAATCCCGGCTTGGACAATCGCTAAGGCACCCCAAGCACTTTGGTAATCGCCACCCAAAATTTGGTTGGCCCCCGCAGTAATCGCCGCTTGATAGTCCGTCTTCAACGGTGCTGTCACTGTCGTCGTTTCTTTAGCACTAGCCGTCGAAGCTGATGGTGCGCTTGATTGCGCGACCTTCGCCGTTGATTGACTACTGCTAATGCTTGATTGACTGACACTCGAACTGCTCGTTGATTGTGCTGCCTGACTACTGCTGGCTGATGAGACTAAGCTACTGGTGCTAGCCTGATTCGCCTCAGCCGCTTGGACCCCTGTCACCGCCGTTAAAATAGGGGCTGTTAATAAAATACCAGCACAAACCGCTGTATAGATACTATGTCTTTGTTTCATTACACTCTCTCCTCGATTAACAATATGTAGTATATTAACCCGAAATACAGTTCCTAATTATACTACATATCGTATGATATGAAATATTGAACTTTATGATTTTCTATGGTAAGACGATGAAGGCTAAAGCGCCTAAAACGCCACCAACCAATGGTCCAACAACTGGGACCCAAGCGTATGACCAATCTGAATCACCTTTATTAGCAATTGGTAAAACAGCGTGTGCAATTCGTGGTCCTAAATCCCGAGCCGGATTAATCGCATAACCAGTCGTTCCACCCAGTGACAAGCCGATTGCTGTGATAATGACCCCAACAATTAAAGGATTTAAGCCGGCGGTTAATTGACCCCGTGTTAATCCCAAAAGTGCAAAGATTAAAATAAACGTCCCGATTAATTCACTCATAAAGTTCGCAAAAGGACTCCGAATAGCGGGACCGGTTGCAAATGTGCCTAAAATCGCGGCTTGATCCTTAGTTGCTGCCCAATGTGGGTAATATTGAACCCAAACCACGACGGCCCCTAAAAAGGCACCAATCATTTGAGCGAGAATAAATGGCAACACTGCTGACCATGGTGTTTTACCGATGACGGCAAAGGCTAACGTCACAGCCGGGTTTAAATGGGCCGGACCCATAAAGCTAGACGTATAAACACCGAGTGTGACGGCTAGTCCCCAACCAAGGGTAATCGCAATCCAACCGGCACCATTGGCCTTAGTTTTCGCTAGACTAACCCCGGCGACGACGCCATCCCCTAATAGTACTAATACAAAAGTCCCAATTAATTCGCCTAACGCTTGTACTGGAATCGAATTCATTTAACTGACCTCCAAAATCTTATTTTTCTAAAAATGCTGTAATCTTCTAATTTGTTGATACGCGGTTGGTGTCGCTGCAATAATGTGATTGGTCTTGAAGCGATTTAACCGATTACCATCCGTTTTGACGACCTTCAGGCCCAAGGATTCGGCTAAAATTTGTCCCGCCGCAAAATCCCAAGGATTCAAAGTCGCTAGGTAAGCAATATGCTTCCCATTCATAATTTCAATAAACTCGAGGCCGGCACTACCCATCACGCGAATGCCCGCACTCTTTTGTGCAATTTTAATTTCATTAAACCGATTGCCCAAAAATTGGCGCCAAGAGACGCCGACTAAACCGTCTTTCAATAAACTATCTTCTGGTGGCGTGACCGGCGTATCATTACAATAAACGCCGATATTGGGACCACCCCAATACAATTGATTTTTCATCACATCCATAATCGCGCCACAGATTGGCCGTTCACCATCGTAAACCCCAATCATAATGGCAAAACAATCACGTTTCTTAACTAGATTGAGCGTTCCATCAATTGGATCTACAAAAAAAGTTAACCCTTGCGCTGTGGTCAGATGTTGTTTAGGCGCTTCTTCGCCAATAATTAAAGCATCCGGATAATGTTTGTGTATCTGGGCCTCAATTTTAGCTTCAATCGTTGTATCTAAATTAGTGACTAAATCGTACTCGCCACTCTTTTGTTTAATATCTTGAATCTGTTCAACATTTTGACGTGCATATTCGGCACACGCTAAGACCCATGTTGTGACACGACTTACTAATTGTTTTTCGTCATACATCCAACTTCACCCATTACTCTAAATAATTTATTAGTTGCTCAATCCCTTGATTCGTCCGCGATGAAATCGTAAAAATATCATCGGCCCCGGCTAATTGCAGTTGCTGTTTAATATAATCCAAATCATGTGGTGAATCTGCTAAATCAGTCTTGGTAATCACACCAATCGCTGGTTTATGAAACATGTACGAAAACCCAGGCGAAAAAATCTGGCGTTTATCCTGGACACTTTGCATCATGACGATCACGTCCGTTTGATTCGCAGTCACGTTTAACGCCGAATATAAACGACGATGTTCTGTGAATTCACCCGGCGTATCGATCATACTATCGAAAAATTCAACCGCCTGGGTCTTATCGTATTCTTGCTTCTCACCTAATACACATTGCTTGAAGGTTGTTTTACCACAACCGACCGCACCGACTAATAACGCTCTTTTCATACTAATACACCTCATTTAATACTGTTTCCAGTCAAATTTTAAAAAAAATGGGTACACCAAAGAGTGCACCCATTAAAAACAGTACGACTCATACTTTTTTATCCCGAAAAAGCAAATCTATGGAAGTGTCTGACTCACGATATAATATCGTTTACAGTTGCGGGAACAGCACTGGGTTCACACCAGTTTCCTTCTTTTGTAATAGTACGTTAAGACCTTGTAATCTCAGGAATTGTGAACCCTAAATGATCTCTTAGAAAATAGCGACCAGCCGTCATCGCAGACTCGACATCACTCACTTCACCCGATAATACGAGTGACCCGCTAAAGCGATCAATAAATTCAATTTCCACTGCGCCAGCTTTAGAGGCAATATCAGAAACAATTGCCGCCGCTTCTGGTGGGGTAATCGTCATAATGCCTAACGCGATTCGGCGCTTATTTACCCCGATACTATCTAGAATCGCAGGTTCAGGATTCGCAATAATATGGGCAATTGTAATTTGTTTACCCGGAACGGATTCCTGGATAACTCGTTTTAATTGTGACGTCATTTTAGGGTTCCTTTCCACTGGTGCTGTTCATTTCATTAACTGTCGATAGACATCGCGTGCAATCACAATTTCTTCATCGGTTGGGATCACCAAAATTGTCACGGCACTGTCTGGTTGGCTAATGACTAATGCATTTGCTTGATTCTGTTGTTCATCAATCTTAACGTTCAAATAATCAAAATTGGCCATCACCTGACTTCTAATCAGACCGTCATGTTCACCGATGCCAGCGGTAAACACAATCGTGTCGACCCCGTTTAATTCGGCAACATACGAACCAATATAGGTTTGAATCCGGTGGACGAACATTTGTAAGGCTAAAGTGGCCCGTTGATTACCGCGAGCTGAGGCTTCTTCTAAATCACGAATATCGTTCGAATAACCTGAAATCCCGAGCAACCCAGATTTTCCATTTAAAACGGCTTTAATCTCAGCCGAGCTAAGCCCCTCTTGTTCTTCTAGAAATGGCACAATTTGTGGATCAATATCCCCAGAACGCGTGCCCATGATGAGACCCGCTAACGGTGTAAAGCCCATTGAATTATCCAGCGTTTGACCATCTTGAATGGCTGAAATACTAGCGCCACTCCCTAAATGACAACTGATAATTTTATGACTTTTCGCTGGGAATAACGCCTGGACCTGTTCAGTGATATATTGATGGCTAGGCCCATGGAAACCATACTTGCGAATACCATATTTTTCGTAGTATTCATATGGAATCGCATATAATGCATTTTGTTTAGGAATCGTCGAATTAAACGCCGTATCAAATATGGCAACTTGCATCGTGTTGGGTAGAATTTGTTTAAACGCCTTAATCCCCAGTAGATTAACTGGATTGTGTAATGGCGATAAAGTGGCCATTTCGTCAATTCGTTGTTCCACTAAATCATCAATCACGACGGCCTTTTGGTAATAATCCCCACCATTTGAAATTCGATGACCCACACCGTTAATTTCAGTCATTGCTTCAATTACTCTTTGTGCTAATAATTGATCAATCACTAATTGAACTGCGGTTACATGATCTTTAACTTGCAAGGTTTGTTCAATTTTTTGTTGCGGTGTTTTCATTGTGAATTGTGATTGCGTTTGGCCAATTCGTTCCACTTGACCACTGGCAATCACGTCTTCAGCTGGCATTAAATATAATTTAAATTTAAGCGAAGAACTACCTGAGTTAATTGCTAATATTTTGGCTGTCATTCATAAAACCCCTTTAATCACTCGTGATTAGTCTTACCCAATCACTTTCTTGTAAATTGCGGTTAAATCTTGATCTGTTGGGACAATCGGATTGCCTGGGAAAGTGCCGTCGGTTTTAGCAGCCGAAACAATTCGGTCAATCGCTTGGTTAGCGTCGGCTGATTTAATCCCAAACTTAACCAATGATTGTGGACAATTCATCGCCCGCATCATCGCTTTAATTTGATAAACAATCTTCTTGACGGCCACTTGATCACTGGTACTCCCGTTGATTAGCCCGGCTTTACGTGCGGCCGTTGCATATTTAGCCCGACTCTTAGGATCTTGGGCATTATATTCAACAACGTATGGTAAGACCATTGCACAAGCTAAACCATGCGGTACATGGAAGACAGCCCCTAATTGATGAGCAATCGCGTGCGTAATCCCTAACCCAGCTTGATTAAAAGCAATACCGGCCGCGTTAGAGGCTTGATGCACTTCATCTCGCAATTCATAGTTAGTGGGTTGTTGATAAACCTTGGTTAAATCGTGACAGATGACGCTGATGACCTTTTCAGCTAAAGCATCGGTGAACAGATTTGCATCTTTAGCGACCAAAGCTTCTAAGGCGTGCGTCAAAACGTCCAAGCCTGAAAAGGCAGAGACTGACTGTGGCGCACTCATCACTAATTCTGGGTACAAAAGTGCAATATCCGGAATTAAATAATCTTCAATAATTGGAAATTTAACGTTATTTTTTTCATCTGAAACAACCGCCGTGTTCGTGACTTCAGAGCCCGTCCCACTAGTGGTTGGAATCGCGATGAAACAATTAATTTTATGTTCACTGACTTTTTCACCGAAGAAACGAATCGCTTTAGCGGTATCAATCGCTGAACCACCACCAACGGCAACAATGACGGTTGGTTGGAATTGGTTGAATTGTGCGACACCACTTTGAATATTGGTTAACGGCGGATTCGGTTTAACATCTGCGAAAATTTCAGTCGTATTATTCGTATTAAAATGGGCGGTAATTTTCTTCAGTTCGTCACTGCCGTTTAAGAACGGATCGCAAACCAACATGATGCGTTGATTCATAATCGTATCTAATTGATCTAAGGCAGTTTGGCCTGAATAAATCTGCGTCCCCACGTGAAAATCTGACATAAGACCGGTACCTCCTCTAGACTAGTTCCATGATCTTAATGAAAATGCTTGTGGTGAATTCAAACGACGACGACGTGTAAATGATTTAGCGGTTGTCGTACCTTCACCAGTTGGTGTTGCAATCGTTAATGCTGAGGCACCAGTAAACCCAACACCTGTCCCTGAATAAGTCGGACCATTAACGACGAAAATTGAGGTATTCATGCGATGAGCTGCCCGGTTGATTTGAACAAGATCGCGTGAATGAATTGAAGCCGTATGATGATAACCTTGTTCAACTTTAACGGCGGTCTTTAGAACACTGTCAAAATCAGGTTGGCTAACGATTGGGACAATTGGCATCAACATTTCAGTCACTGTAAATGGATGTTCACAATCAGCTTCTAAGATAATTAACGTTGGTTGACCCGTGTAAGAAATGTGGGCTTGGTCCAAGATAAAGGTGGCATCTTTACCAATATACTTACGATCAGGTGCGCCATTTTCTTGAATCGTCATTTTAACTAACTTATCAATATCTTGTTTGTTCTTTAATAAGAAAGCCCCTTCTGCTTGCATCTTACGAATTAATTCGTCTTTAACAGCTTGTTCAACAACGACTTCTTTTTCAGCAGTACATAAAATATCATTATCAAATGACGCTGAATCAACGATGTTGTGCGCTGCTAAACTAATATCAGCAGTCGCATCAACCATTGCTGGTGGGTTACCAGCACCGGCGCCAATTGCTTTTTTACCACTAGTCATTGCTTGATGAACAACAGCTGGGCCACCAGTAACGGCTAATAAAGCAACGTCTGGGTGGGCCATCATTTGTTGAACAGATTCAATGCTTGGTTTGTCGATACTAACCATCAAGTTTTGCAAACCAGTCGCTTCATAAACGAATTCGTTTAATTTTTCGATTGTCCAACGCGTAATATTTTTAGCACCCGGATGGGCACCGAAGAAGACGGTATTGCCGGCAGCTAACATCATGATTCCGTTAGCAATCACGGTTTCAGCAGGATTCGTACTTGGGCCAACTGCACCAATCACACCATAAGGCGCGTATTCGTACATGATTAAACCACCATCACCGGTTTCAGCTTCTGGTTGTAAAATTTCAGGACCAGGTGTGTTGTAAAGTGCGTTATTGAGCTTAGCGATTTTAGCATCGACCGTGCCCATACCTGTTTCTTCTTTAATTTGTTGGGCCATCCATTCGATATGTGGACGGAAACCTTCTTTAATCGCATCAATCACTTTGTTGCGCATTTCGATTGGTTGATCAACGTAATCTTCCCAAGCGACTTTGGCAGCAGCAACGGCATCGTCAACATTACTAAAAATCCCGTTAGTGCCATTGCTGGCAATCGTTGTTGTCGTGCTAGCGTTAGTTGAAAGACTTGAACTGAGTTCTTCTTCCAAAATCTTTCTGATTTTTGCTTCTAAATTATCCATGTTACTGAACTCCCTCTAAAATTTTATTCACAATCGTTTGGCAGATGCTTTGATCTTCTTCAACAGCCCCGCCACTGACACCAACTGCGCCGATAATATTGTCTTTAATCACTAACGGAATCCCACCAGCAAATGAAACTAATTTGCCATCTAGCATGGTTTCCATGGCGTACAAGGGTGCGCCTGGTTGCACTTGTTCACTAATTTCTTTAGTGGGCATTTTCATCGCAATCGCAGACCACGCTTTTTTTGGTGCGAGTGTTAAGCTGACCAAATTAGCATTGGGCATATGATAGAGCACAATCGGATTAGCGTTGGCATCCGTCACACACATCGTGACCCCGACACCTAACTGATTAGCCCGATCTTCGCCGGCGTCGAACGCCTTTTGCAACGCTTTTCTAGCAAAAATTGATTGGCCATCTTGATTGGTAATTGCTTGTTGAATCTCTGTGAGAATATTTTCGATTGCCATTATTTGGCCTCGATTCTTTGGCGATAACGTTCAATCACCGTATCTATTAATTGTTCTTTTTGTGCGTAATCATCTTCGGCCCGCGCTAGAATATAGAAGAAATCGGATAACCGATTAATATATTTTAGAAGATCTGGCCGAATCGTTGTTTCATCATTAATCTTGACCACTAAGCGTTCTGCTCGGCGACAAACCGAACGCGCTAAATGTAAATGCGCCCCGGCAACACTTTTCCCGGGTAATATGAATTCATGAATGACGGGTAAGGCGTTGGTATACTCATCAATCACGGTTTCCAATAAATGAATATCGGTTTCAGTGACTTGCTGACTCTTACCATAAAACTTATCCGGATCCTCGCTGGCTAATTCGCCGGCAACGATGAACATATTATTTTGAATCGTTTCTAATAATTCAATATTTCTGGGGATTTGACAAAATTTTTGGGCAACACTGATTTGGCTATTACATTCATCGACTGTGCCATAAGCTTCGACACGGTCTGCATATTTTTTAACCCGCCGACCGTCAAATAAGGCGGTCGTTCCTTTGTCACCCGTTTTAGTATAAATGGCCATTTAAAACTCACCTACTTATCAAATCGGTCAACAATTGCAACGATTGACGCATCCGTCACATCTTGATCGTCATTAATGGATTGGATTGAACTCCGGTGAGCAGCTGCTCCTCTGACGAATAAGACCGTTTCACCGATCCCCGCGCCGACCGTATCAGCGGCGACCTCTTCAAAGCGCACTGGTTGCCGCTCGCTATTAATTGGCTGAATAATCATTAATTTTTTACCAACTAACGATGTTGATTTCTGAGTGGCTACAACACTGCCAACAACTACTCCCATATACATTGACTGTCAATCCTTTCAATTATCGGTATCTGGCTTTTAGCAAGTGATTCTTGCGCTAAATCCGTCAACTTTTGTGCCTTTAATTTGGCTAACACGCTCGCCTTTTTCATTAACATCACATCCGCATAACTAATATGCGGATGGTTAATAACGACAATTGAACGTTGATCTTTACTCGTAAACTGAATCGGCCACTTGGTTAACAGCGACCATGGTATTAAATTGATGTCTTGAAAACCGATTCGCATTTCAAAATGAATGTCATAATTAAACCCTTTTTGAAACCAATTAACCCAACTATTCTTCTCTGGATCGAGTGTCAATAAAGTCTTTAAAAATAATAAATCAACATTTTCAATAATAATGGTCGAATAGCTTAGAAAAAGACTTTCGTCAGGACAAGCCGCTTCAATACTAACAGTTCGTTCCTGATTAGCGCGTTTGGCTAACATTTCAGCCACTGCTTTAACAATTTGATCAACATCTGGCTTCATTAGCGACGCCTTCTTTCAAATCTTAATCTTGACTAGGTTGAACGATACGTGCAATTGTGTTCGGACCAACACTGGCAGCATTAGCTTCATCCGTATCGATATGCATTTCTAAGATGAAATCTTCACGCGGACGTGCTAAGACATCATCAAAGATTAGTTTACGATCATCGGATTCAATTGAAACTTGAACCGTGTCACCGTATTTAACGCCGAATTTAGCGGCATCTTGTAAACTCATATGAATATGGCGTTTAGCACAATCACACCTTGAATCGTAATTTCAGCATTTTCAGATTTAACTTTGATTGAAGGCGCACCTTCTAAATCACCCGATAACCGAATTGGGGCATCAATGGCGAGTTGGAATGCTTCAGTTTTTGAAATTTCAACTTGGCTATGCGCACGAGTTGGTCCTAGAATTCGGACATTTTCAATTTCAACGCCGTTCGGGCCAACTAATGTGACCTTTTGTTCTGATGCAAAATCAGAAGGTTGTTTCAATTGACGGAAAACCGTCATTTTTTGTCCAGGGAATAACCGTTCAAAATCGGCATCACTCAAGTGAATATGGTGATTAGACACACCGACCGGAATAGTTGGGACGCCATTTAATTCTTCGTCAATAATCTTACGAATAATGGCTCTTAATTGATTTTCATCCATGTTGTTCTTGCCTCCAGCTTAATTAATCATGCTTAAATTCTGTTGCTTATTTGTTGTTAGGCAAGATTTTTTCAACATCAGTGTGTGGGCGAGGGATAACATAGCTAGAAACAACTTCGCCAACGTTTTCAGCTGAAGCAGTACCAGCGTCAACGGCTGCTTTAACGGCACCAACATCGCCGCGAACGATAACTGTTACTAAACCTGAACCAATTTTTTCGTAGCCTTCTAATGAAACGTTAGCTGCTTTCACCATTGAATCTGCTGCTTCGATTGCTGCGACTAAACCTTTTGTTTCGATCATTCCTAATGCGTTATTCATAATAATTTCCTCCTAATAGGGTTGTTTATTTTTTAGTTTTATTATTCTTGTTTTTAACTTCAGTGTTGATTTTGACCGTTTCTTTAGCAACTGGTGCTGTTTTAGTCGGTTTCACTAAGCGACTCAATTCTTCAGTTGGCCGGGCAATAATTTCGGCTGTCACGAATTTATCGTCTTTTTCAGCGGCTTCTTGCCCCGCTGAAATGGCAGCGCGAACGGCACCAACATCGCCGTTGACGTAAATTGTCATCCAGCCAGCACCTTTGGTTCTTTCTAACCGCGTAATCGTAATATCGGCTGTTTTAACCATGGCATCTGCTACATAGACCGCCGTAGAAAAACCAACAACTTCTACTAATCCTAATGCGTTCAAATTTTGACACTTCCTTTATTCAATCTCTTTAAACGGCACACCTTTCACTAATCGGGCAGCATTGGCGCCCAATCGATTTAGCTGATCTTGATCGTCTAAACTAACCTTAAATAAAGGCGTTTCAGGTGGCAAATTTTTAAAATGTAAGTAGGCAAACGATTGATCGTAGGCAATCCCGACAGATAATTGAGATTCAATAGCACTTTCGTACGCCCGAGCAATTGGTTCTTCAACCGCCACGGTCGTGACTTTAAACGGAATTTCTTCTTCCTCAATCCCGTATAAAAGCGCCTGGATCCGCTGATCATCGTCACCGCTAGCAATAATGATTTCCGGTTTTTTGGTCATGACTAACCCTCTAAACTTTCGACATACGCTAGAATTAACCCGGTCGCCACCGCATTACGAGGCCCTTCGATGGCACGAATATTCCCGCGGCCAGCCACTAAGTTGTAGTGTGATAATTCATCAGTGACTAATTGCGGAATTTCGAAATCAAGCGCTGAGCCACCCACAATCACAACAAACGGAATGTCGCGAATGTTGCCTGTTGGGCTAACGTGTTTCAACGCCCGAATCGCGTTGGCAACGAAGACCCGTTTTTTAGCGGTTTGTCGGATATTTTTAATCTTTTCAATGCTGAGATCACCCGGAATCGGAACAAAACCGGTTGGTGTATCAACGACTGTTTTGGCAAATAAATTACCAGATAATGCTTTATCAAAGAACTGAACACTGCCATCTTCATGGCGGATAAAGAACAAACTTTCAACTTTAGCTAATGGATATTTTTTAATATCCTCCGCTAAATATTGATCGTCAATGCCCAATTCAGAATTGATAATCATCGTGACCATGTCGCCAGCACCAGCGAGATGAATTGCGACCGTTTCGCCCTTAGCGTTGATAATCGACGCATCGGTTGATCCAGCCCCTAAATCCAAAATCGCCATCGGTGCGCTCGTCCCAGGCGTCGTTAAGGCCCCTAGAATCGCAGCTTCGGCTTCAGCCCCACCAATTTCGACGGTCACATCTTGAAAGGCTTTTTTGATTTCAGTCGCGATCATCGCCATTTGTAAATGATCTGACTTGACCATTGAGGCAATCCCAACGGCTTGTTCCATTGAAAATTCGCCGGCTAGTCCGCCTTTGACATCGATTGGCACTGAGGTACTAACCGCCAATAAATCTTGGATGGCGATTTCGGATAATGACTTATTAGTCAATTCCGCCATCGTCTGGCGAACCCGTTCCAACATACCACCGATATTCGTCCCGGCTTCACCAACCACGTTATCAATGTGGTTAAAAGTCGACACAGCAGCCATAATCTTATCGGCCCCCGCCGTTAAATCGACGGTTTGCGTGCGACCATCACCATTAATCGTGATGGAACCTGCTGGAATCACACGCGCTTTGACATCCCCTTCAGGCGTCTTAATCACGACGGCTGAACGATTGCCAATCAATGCCCGTGAAACCGGCACAATATTTTTTGTTTCGTCTGACGTTAATTCAAAAACCGTCGCGATTCCGTATGGATTTGATAATTGGGTAATGACTTTCCCTTTATCAGCGACTTCAACGGCCGCCAACATAGCCAACGGAATCTTATCGATAAAGGCGACTTCATCAACAATTGGAATCGTTTGATCCAATCGATTATTGATTAAGACCCCATCATCAGCTTGTAAAATGGCAGCGGTAATTTGATAGCCCGTTTTTTGGTACAGATTAATCAACTGGGCAACATCAGCAAAATCAACTGTTTTAGGCACAACGACAATGTATTGCCGACTTTTATCCGTCTGATTATATAAATCGGTTAGTTGCACGGTATAACCAATCCCTAATCCTAATCCGCCTGGGGTTTTGGGATTATGACCGATCATCGTTGATTCAGTGATGATCGTTTCGGTAATGGTTTCCATCGCAACATCCCCAATGACTGGGGTTGCTTCATTAATCCGGATTAAATCAACCTGTTCAATGGTTACTTGGCACTTTTCTAACAACCCATTGATGGCATTTCTAATCCCTAACAGATTCTGTTTAGTCCCTTTAATCCCAGTCGTCTCAGCAATATTCGAATCGATAAATTGAATGCCACGGTTCGTTTCAATCTCTGCTAACACAACTTCGGTTGATGAGTTGCCAATGTCAACACCGATAACTCGTTTCACATTAATCAGTCCTCACCTGAGATAACTTAATTATCCCCTTTTAATTTCTTACGAATACCGTACATATCCACTGCTTCGCGGACAAAGTTGGCGGTAATTTTAGCGCCGTATTGATCTTCTAATTCAGTTGCAATATCGAGTAATTCCTGTTTAGTTGAACGGTATGGCCGTAATGCCCCGTACATTTCTAGTAAACGTTCATCCGGAATCCCGGTTAATTCAGCAGCTCGGTCAAAATTACTCTTTAAAGCACCTCGACCTGCACTTTCAGCAATTTCACCTTGCGCCTTTAAAGTCGCTGGTGCGATTCGCAAATCTTCCGGTTTAACGTTGCCAGAAATTGCCGCTTCAATTGTAATTTCTTTAACGTTTTTACCATTAGGCGCATTGACCATTTCTGGATGCTTTTTAAATAATGGATAGTCATCGGCCGTCATTGGCTTATGATTGTCAGCAGTTGGCGTTGCTGTCGCCGTTTGGTTATCAGCAACTTGTTGACTTGCTTCTTTAACGATTTTATTAATTAAGTCATTAATTTCAGTCATTTTTTCACCTACATTCTTTCACTAATTAAAGTTCAGTTCGACTTCTTCCGGTGCTTTTCCGATGACCACATATTTCGTTTCCTTAATATGCATCAAAGCTGATTTAGCTTGGTATTGAACCCGCGCCATCTGATCATTGACCGTTGGCACTGGTGTTGGTGATTCGCCTTTTGCATACCGAGCAGCATTGCGACCAATCGTCCGGTAAGTATCGGGCGTTAATACGGGTGCTTGTGGGAAGAGTTCTAGATTTGATAAAGGTTCCAAATCTTTTTGATGGATAATCGTCGTCCCTTTAGATTGAATGGCAATCGCGACACCTGATCCTGAGTAACCATCCGCTTCAGCACCGGCAAACGAAACGTCAGCCGTCCGATAGACTTTAATCACTCGGGCCTTCAAACCTTCTTCTTCGATGCCGGCAATTGTTTGTCGTAGGATTTCTTTGTGTGAAATACCAGTCATATTTTCAGTCATGTGTTCTGCGAATCCAGGTAAAACGGCAATCACAACTTCATCGGTTGTCGTCCCTTTTTTAGCAACTCCCACACGTTTAAACCAATCCAAAACTAATGGTGCATCTGTGGCAGCTGGCATTCCGACTGCTGGTTGTTCAGTTGATTGGGCTTCTTTGCGAAAATCAACTTTTCGATCAGCTTGTTTTGTTTCAGCAATCACTTGTTTAACAATTTCACGTAATAAACTTTCATTTACTTCGACCATCTGATACTGGCCTCCCTTCTTAAACAGTTATTAGACGTCTGATGGGTTAATGGCCATTGGGACCGCTTTAATCTTTTCCCATAAGTCGTCATCAATATGGTAACCAGTACCTGGTCCATGATAATCATTGCAGTTATTAACAGCTGAGATGACGTTCCAATCTTTATCAAAGATGGCTGATGTTTGTAAGAAATCACCGGCAATTCGTTGTTGCAACAATTTCAAGACCGTTTCAGCGATATCTTGGAAGCCACCTTCATACAAACCTTTAATCACATCAACACCAGTGATATTCCGGTCTAAGACGCCTTGTGCGGCTTTCATATCTTCAACCATGTTACGTTCTGGCATATCTTGAGAGGTATTCGCATAAGTGGCTGCTTCAACTTCTTCATCCGTAATCGCTGGTAAATCAAGCGCCTTAAAGACCGCTTGTAGCGCACGGGCAGCTTTATTTCGAACTTTAATTAAATCTTCTTCTTTGGCTGGAATAATCCCACCGTTGATCTTCAAATCACGTTGCATGGCGTAATAGTCATCATAATCCATTGCATCGGTGTTTGAACCGGCAAAAGTATTATCATAATTAGGCACTGATGAATAACCAGATGAGACGTAATCAGTCCCGGCAATAAATTGACCGAGTAACCGTTCAGCACGACGAATATCAGAATGTGAAAAGGCTTGATCATTCCCAGAAGCACATTCAATATCCAACATCATACATAACAAGTTTTCGCCTAACACTTCACGAATACCGGATGGTACGGCACCGGGAATCCCGATACAGCTAACGGCCCCATTTTGTAACCCTTGAACACCGCAACCTTTAGTAATAAAAATACAACGGGTTTCGAGATACAACATTGATTTGCCTTCAGCATAACCCATCATGACTTCTGAACCTGATCCAGAAGTAAAACGCATCTTCAAACCACGAGAAGCGTAACAAGAAGCTAAGAAACCTTTAGACCAAGGTGTATCATCACCATCGGTAAAGACTTGTTCAGTCCCGTAAACCGAGATGGTTTCAGCGTAAGCGGTAAACCCGCGCATGCCTAAGTTTAATTCCATGGCTTCTTCAACTGAACATTGCGTAATAACACCTGGACGACCCGTTTGTGAACCAACCATGATCGAAATGGCGTTTAAGGGTGCGTAACGCGCAACGGCTGTGGTTGTTTCTTGTTCTGGGAAGCCTCGTAATGCGGCATCCGCAGCATCCGCTGCTAACAATACTGGATTGTCTCTGATATTCGTCACATGCGCTTGGGTTGCTGGCATTTTACGGGGACGCATTTTTTGCGTGGCCATAATCATTTCAGCAAAGTTTAACTGACAGATAACTTCAGCTGCCTTAGCAGGGGTCATCGCCGTTGTAATTGGGATGATTTCTTCCCGACGCACATTTGGATCCACTAACATTTTGGCAATCTTTAAAGAATCCATTGCCATAACTTTTTCAGCATCTTTAGCGACTACCGCGTGTTTTGCGATAAATTGATCAATTAAATCAAATTCGGCTTCAGACTTACCATCCATTTCAACAATCTTGCCAGCCACTACCTTGACGCTTGGCTTGGGATCGCTTGGACTTTCCATGGCGATTAAACCTTCTTCAGGCCATTCATCGACAAAGCCATCTAAATGGACTGGTCGTTTTTCTAATGCTTCAACTCTTTTTTGTCTTTTCAAATTTGCCACCACACCTTCCTAAATATATGAAGGAAAATCATTAATTGGGGTTTCGCCTAAAGTCCCAAGCAATTGCATTCCCACTTCACGAGCTGAAATAACTGCTTGTCTAACGGCGCCTGAATCCCCAGTAATGTGTAGGATCCCTTCATTTGAATAACTTGTTCCAAAACTTGGTGATGCAAAATCAATTGCTTCAACGTTAGCGGCCTTTAGAGCAGCATCCGCCATCACCACACCAATGCCAGCTGGTGCCCCGGCAATTAAACCGTAAGCTTGACCTTCTGGTGCGCCGAATGCGAGATGACATGCTTGACTCGCTCGCGCTGTATATTGTAATTCCAAATGACCAGCTTCGTTATTATAAACATCACCGAACTTCTTCGGTACATTTTCCAAAGCAATTTCAACCGCGCGACGGACATCAGAAACATCATCCCCACCGATTAAAATTAAAGAACCGTGACCAGCGCCACCCTTGGTATCTCGTGGCATTTGAATACTAATGACTGTCGTATTAGTCCCTTTAACAGCTTCATCAGCGGCCATAATTTGGGGGCCACCACCCGTTCTTGCTGATAGAATCCCGATTGCGCGGTAATCACCTTCAACATGTAACTTGGCATACAAGCCGCGATCGACATTGGCAATCACCATCCCAATCGTATCGCCGATGGGTGCTGTGCCAACAAATTCTGTCAAATTAATATTAGCGTCTTTCATTTGATTCACCTCACTCGTTAATTTTGATTTTGCATCGTCCAAATCAACTGATTGCAAAACACGACTTAACAACTGCTTTACTAACGCATCATTTTGATCTGCCATTTTTTAGCCCCTTATTCTTGGCTAAGTTTCGATTGCATTTTAATTAATTTTTCAATTTCATCATGTGGACGAGGAATCACGAAGCTTGAGACAACTTCGCCGATACTTTCAGCAGCAACGACACCAGCGTCGACAGCAGCTTTAACGGCACCAACATCACCACGAACCATTGTTGTAACCAGGCCATGGCCCACTTTTTCTTGATTAACTAAGCTAACGTTTGCAGCTTTAACCATTGCATCGGCTGCTTCAATTGATGGGACCAAACCTCTAGTTTCAATCATACCTAGCGCTTCTAATGACATTTGAACGACCTCCAGAATTTTTTCTTTATTATGAATACACTTACATTATAATAAAAACGGTTATTAAAAAATTGTTCTCTTAAATTGCGTGCTAAAGAAGAATATGTTAAAAATTAAGGCCGTTAGCCGCCTTAACGATTAGCAACCGCTTTCATAGCAAGTGTTTGTGCGTTGTCAAAAATTAGGCATCCCCGTTCAATTTTAATAAAAGGGCTTTCAAAGTTGTTGATTATTTAACAATTCAACACTATTTGTGACTATTTCTAGTGAAATTGTTATTTTTTTGGCCAATATAGCCTTAAACTGTTGTTTTTTAAGCGGTTTCATTATTTTTAATTGAAAAACAATCGATTGACTGGCATATTTTAACTAGAATAGTCTAGATTGGAGTTTGATATTCATGGTTTATAAAATTGTTGCGATTAGTGGCAGTCACGGTGCCCACTCCTATAATCAAGCATTAATTAATTATCTTAAAATTAAAACGGTCGATTGTTTCCAAATTCAAACGTTAGCAATTGATCAACTACCCTTTTTAACAACCACCGTTACACCCGACGTGCAATACGCCCGTGCCACCATTAAAGATGCCGATGGACTCCTAATCGCCACCACTGAAATCAATCATAGTGTGCCGGCCAACATTAAAAATCTAATTGACTGGTGTTCATTGGACGCAACAATTCTACAGAATAAACCAGTGATGTTAATCGGTGCTTCAAGCGGACCCTTGGGAACCATTCGTGCCCAACTACACCTTCGTGAAATTTTAACGTCACCGGCTATCAATTGCCGATTGACCCATCAAACTGAATGTCTGGTCGCAAATGCGGCCACGCAATTCGATGCTGATGGTCAATTAATCAATGAAGAAACTAAAAAAATCCTGCACAATATTTGCACAGAATTCAGCACGATCATTCAAAATAATTAAGACAAGGTGGTCAATCTTATGGAATCACATGAATCAGGACTAGAACGGATTATTCAGGAATACGTCCCTGGCAAACAGTTATCTTTAGCCCACATCGTAGCGAGCCCAACTCAAGATCTTTACGATAAATTAGGGTTAAAAGACTGTCACGACGCCATTGGCATTATCACGATTACGCCATCGGAAGCC
Organism: Latilactobacillus fuchuensis DSM 14340 = JCM 11249; assembly: GCF_000615805.1. Classification (GTDB taxonomy): domain Bacteria; phylum Bacillota; class Bacilli; order Lactobacillales; family Lactobacillaceae; genus Latilactobacillus; species Latilactobacillus fuchuensis. The sequence goes on along the minus strand of NZ_BAMJ01000012.1, from coordinate 25,273 downwards.
GCCATCATTGCCGGCGACCAAGCCTTGAAATCTGGCGCAGTTGAAGTCGGTTTTGTTGATCGCTTCAGCGGTTCAGTTTTTATCACTGGCAACGTTTCCGACATTCACGCCAGTCTCGAAGCCGTGATTGACTTCTTCCGAAAACAGCTTGATTTCACCGTGACGGAAATCACTAAGAGTTAACCTGTTTTCGGTATTCAGACGGCGTACACTGCATATATTTTTTAAATATTTGACTAAAATAACTAACTTGAGGGAAGTTCAGCCGGCTGGCGACTTCTTTGACGGTTAGTTTTTTATTGGTCAATAAATCCGTTGCCTTTTGAATCTTACGCGCACTCAAATACGTTGAAAAGCTTAAATTAGTTTCTTTATGAAATAACTTACTAAAATAATAGGGGGATAGATAGACATGGGCGGCTACTTTGTCTAAGGTCAACGGCATTTCAATATTTTCATCAATAAATTGAACGGCCGAAATAATCATTGCATTGGTTAGTGCTAAATGCCGTAATTGGTCCATGATATCTGACGTTTGGGATTCTTCATTATCGACCACCGGAACATTCGTCGTTTCTGGAATATCAAAAACAAATTGCTCTTGACCAGCCATCAATAGGTTTAATTTTAAATAATTTTGAACAACATCTTGGACGACTTCACTAATTTCTTCTAACTGAGCGGCCGCTTCTTCCCGATAACTCAAGTCTTTTGATTGGTGTTTATCAATGTACTGGGCACAACAACTGTAGCCCACGACTTCATTGAAATTGGGCACTTTTAACGGTAACGAGGTGTGTTCTAGTTGATAATTGTGCTGTTGAACACCGCTAACGGTTAAATCTGTTCCCACATCATTGTTAATCAGCATCGCTGGTTCCATTTCAAGTGATCCGTAAACCTGAGTCACAAGATGACCTTCAATATCGACAATGTATAAAATAACATTGCCAAGCTTCGCGTACCGTGCCAAAGAATTCGGAATCAACTGATTATTCGCAAAAATCAATTTATGCATGTCAACTTCACGCAAAGCAATCCCCTCCTTCATCAATAGACCAGTTACTAACAATCAAATGCTATTTGTAATAAATATACTACAGGTTGCCTAGCAATAACAAGTTAAATAATAGAACTAGCCTGGTGAAAACCCTATATTATCGGCGATTGCAACGACTCACTAATGATAACTGTTATTTAATCGACAGCCAGCCCCGTTTATTTAATAGTCAATAATCACCGCAACCAATCGTAATTATTCCAAGAAAGGCCACTAAATCCCCCTTTAAAATTCACAGTTTATTCTAACAATCCGCCTAAAATTAATTTCATCAAGTTTTTTAAGGAGGACGTATCCATGAATTTTATCAAGCGTGCTTGGCAAAATGTCATTTTCAAAAAAGGGCGCAGCTTGCTACTAATTATTGTGATGACCGTGATCATGATCTTCATCATGGCCGGTTTATTAATTAGAAACGCTGCGGTTACCACCGTCAATACCACCAAACAACAGGTCGGAGCCACCGTCTCACTGACCGCTAATCGGGAGCAAGCCTTCTCGAAGATGCGCAAATCAACGAGTACCTCTACTGATAAAACCACGAAACCGACTTTGTCGATGCCGTCCGTTTCATTGGCGAGTGCTAAAAAGATTGCCAAATTGCAGGCCGTAGCTAACTACAACGTTTCCGTCACCACTTCGGTCAACGCTTCCTCAATTGATGCGATTACCACCTCATCTTCTAGCAATAGCACCATGATGGGTGGCGGCGGCCCAGGCAGTGAAGCCACATCATCAACGAGCACTGGTGATTTACAAGTTACTGGGGTGCTCAACATGAGTACCTTAACCGACTTCAAGAATAGCACCAATAAGATTACCAAAGGCCGTGCTTTAAATAGTAGCGACGTCGGTACTAAAAACGTCGTGATCGAATCTGAATTAGCGAAACAAAACAGCTTAAGTGTTGGCGATACCGTCAAAGTTAAAGCAACGACGACCGGTAAGACCGCTTATACATTAAAAGTCGTTGGTATCTATAAAGCCAGCTCAACCAGCAGCACGAGCATGGGTCCTCAACAAAGTGATCCATCCAACACAATCTACACGTCTTATACGTTAGCCAACCAATTTAAAGGCCAAACGGGTAAAGTCGACAGCGCGACTTATACACTCAGTGATCCAACTAAGAAAACCAGCTTCTTGAAATCAGCCAAGAAACTCGTCAACACGAAAAAATTCAGTTTGACGGCTGACGATAGTACTTATCAAGCTTTGAAACAATCCATGACTAAAATGGCCAGTTTCGCCAACAAAATCGTTTGGTTAGTAGCGATTGCCGGCACGATTATTTTAGCCCTAATCATGATCCTAATGGTTCGCGAACGCCGTTATGAAATGGGCGTACTCCTCTCACTCGGTGAAGGTCGGGCCAAAATTATTGGTCAACTGCTCGTCGAAATGTTAATGCTGCTCGTGGTCAGCCTAGCCCTCGCCGGAATCGGTGGCCGCTTCGCCGGCAATGCCTTGAGTAAACAAGTCCTTTCTTCGGTTAATTCAAGTCAAACCACCACCTCGACTTCAACCACCAGTCAAGCTGGCGGTCCTGGTGGCGGCGGTCAAGCCCCTAGTGGTCAACAAGGTGGCAAACAAACTGGTGGTCAAATGCAACAAGCCGGTCAAACGACGGCTAACAAAGCCGTCAAGAGTAGTGATCTCAAACTGAAAATCAGTGCGGTCACCTTACTTCAACTAGGCGCATTCGGCTTTACGATTATCGCCTTTGCCGTACTACTCGCTTCAGCCAATATTCTCAGACTTGAGCCACGAAAAATTCTAATCGGATAACTAGGAGGAATGATGATGTTAACAGCTAAAAACGTGAGTTATTGGTATGATACAGAAGCCAACACACTCTATAAAGATGTCAATTTAGACTTTGAAGCCGGCCGTCTGTACGGCATTATTGGTAGCAGTGGTGCCGGTAAAACGACGATGCTGACCATGTTGGCCGGTTTAGACAAACCGCGGCGTGGTGAAATCCTTTACGAAGGGACTTCACTCCAAAAAATTGGCTTAACGCAATATCGTAATCGCTATGTATCGATTGTTTTCCAGGCCTATAACCTATTACCTTACATGTCAGCTTTGGATAACGTCTTAACCGCCATGCAGATCACCCATTCAACTCAAGATAATCCGACTGAATACGCCCTCAATATGCTGACCAAAGTCGGGATTGATGAAACGCTGGCTCGCAAGAACGTTCAGAAACTTTCTGGTGGCCAACAACAGCGAATCGCGATCGTTCGCGCGATGTGCTGTTCCGCACCAGTCGTCGTTGCTGATGAACCAACCGGTAATTTAGACGAAACCAATACCCAAGAAATTATCAAACTTTTCCAAGAATTAGCGCACGATCAGCAAAAATGTGTGATTCTCGTCACTCATGAAAAAGAAGTCGCCGCTAGTTGTGACGTTCAATTCCATCTTCAAAATAAAACGTTCGAAGAAGTTTCTTAATTCATCCAATAAACGCAATGCCCCTGTAATCAATCGAGGGCGTTGCGTTTATTTTTGGTCTTATTTAGGCTACACTATCTAAAAAAGGCGGGTTTACGATGATGACAATCTACTATGGTGAATGCAGTCTGGATACTCAGCGCTACTACCTCGCAACAACCGATGCTGGCCTTTGTTTCGTCGGTAGTCCCGATCAATCCCTAACTGAGATCGATCATTTTATAGCCGTTGACCAATTGGTTTTAGACCAAGCGCGACTCGCGCCATTTGTGACCGCCATCCAAACCTATTGGACTGGTCAAACAACCAATTGGTCTGTGCCGATTGATCTGATTGGCGGGACTGATCTACAACGCCAAGTTTGGACTGCGCTTCAAACAATTCCTTACGGGCAAACACGCGACTACAGTCAGATTGCCCAACAGATTGGTCGACCGACCGCCATTCGCGCAGTGGCTTCCGCAATTGGTCGTAATCCATTATTGCTGTTAATTCCTTGCCACCGCGTCCTACGTAAAGATGGCGCTCTCGGCGGTTATCGCGGCGGATTAGCCTGAAACGGCAACTACTTGAACTGGAACAAAATCCCCACCATTAAAAAACATCCGTTGCCGATTAATGGCAACGGATGTTTTGGGTTAACAGGTAATCGATAACGTGCTTCTCAAGCAGACCTTTCCGCCTAACGACAGAATTGCCCATATGATTAAAGTTCAAATCATATGGGCAATTCTTAGGTTATGCTCGAGGTCAAACCGCTTGTGTGAGCACTTCTTTATAACGTGCAGTCACTCACAGTTTCGTGTGCTTAGCGACGTTTCGCAAACAAAGTCCAAAGTACGGACTTTATTCACGGAACTAGGCTAATGCTCCGAAACTACCCGTGATTGACGACACTTCGATGATAACGTGCTTTTGAGTTACAACAACTTCCGCTTAACCTAAAATACCAATTATCTTAAGTTCAAGATAACTGGTATTTTTTGTTAATGCTCAGTTGCTACCCGCAACTCAACACACTTACTTATTTAAAATTAATTTTCTTCGCTACCGAATAATTGACCCGCTAATGCGGCCAAAATGGCGCCGACAACTGGTGCGGCGACGTATAACCAATAATGGGTTAAAGCAGCACCACCCGCGAAAACGGCTGGTCCAAAACTTCTGGCAGGGTTTAATGAAGCGCCCGTTAAGTTCAACGCCACGATGATTAATAGACTCAAAGTCACACCAATGGCTAAAGGTGCCATTTGGCTATTGCCATAACGATTACTAGTGACCATCAAGATTACTAGGATAAAGGCAAATGTCACAACCGTTTCAACTAAGAAGGCAACGCCGCCACCGATTTTAGGAAAATCAGTTTGACCGAACCCGGTCTTGCTCAAGCTTAAAGCGTTGATTAAAATCGCCATCAAACCAGAAGCTAATGCTGAACCGATAAATTGGGCCACGATATACGCAATCCCATCTTTAACTGACAAACGTTGATTGATCATCATCGCAATCGAAACCGCTGGATTAAAATGACCACCCGAAATAGCGCCAAAAGCGTAAGCCATCACCGTCACTGTTAAACCAAAAGCTAATGCAATCGTTAACGTATCGCCTTTAGCGATGACCACTGCCCCGGTCCCCACGAATACTAACATAAAAGTACCAATTAATTCTGCTACATATTTCCGCATTGTTAAACTCCCTTTTTTCTATATTGTGAACCCGGTTAATTATAACATAACGCCAGAAATTGTGAACAATCAGCTCCTATTTAGCACTATTAGTTCAGAAATTTGAATTAATCTACCGAAACAACTATACTTATAAGTAAGACGCGGTTAGAATCCTCGCCGCAAAAATCCAATTAAAAGAGATGATTATTACGCAAGTCACTGATGTCTATGGTATTACGCATGAAAACTGTAAAGTCATTGAAACTGAAAATCAATTTACGCGTATTTTTTTAGCTGAAGGTCCTGATGGTACTCGCTACACTTGTCTATTACCCGATGCTAAACCGAATCCTAAATCTAATCAGCATTTTGAATACGGCAATCCAGCCGATGCACCTTACTAGCCAATAGCTTAAGGCCAACGTTTTCTTGACGTTTTGGTCCTAAGCTATTTTTATGGCCAATTTAAAGCCGGATTATTTCCCAGGCTATACCGCCTCGTTTAAAACGTCTAAGAATAAGTCGCCATATTTTTCCAATTTGCTTTCGCCAACCCCTTTGACATCTAACATTTCGGTTAAGGAAGTAGGCATTAACTCGCACATCGAATACAACGTTTTATCCGAAAAAATCACAAACGGTGGCACACCCTGTTCTTCGGCTAAATCACGACGTAATTCCCGTAAACGTTCGAATAATTCATTATCTTCAGGTAATGTTTTTTGAACTTTGACGGCCATTTTACGGGTCACCGCCGTTTGGCCTTTCAAGACTGCGACACCCTCAGCTGTTAGTTGGAGCACCGGAAACTGACCGCTTGAAGGCTGTAAAAATCCGGAGGCCACCAAATAATCAATTAAACCACTGACTTCTTTTTGTGAATCCCCCCGTAATAGGCCGTAAGTGGGTAATTCATCAAATCGAAATTGCATGATTTTTTGATTTTTCGAACCGGTTAAGACTTGTGCCACTAAGACTTTACCAAATCGTTGATCCATTCGTTTAACACACGACAATACTTTTTGCGCTTCAATCGTGATATCTTGTTCCTCGCGAGTATCCAAACAATTGCTACATCGCCCGCAAGGTTCACAGTGATCATCGAAATAATTCACGATGTATTGTTGCAAACATTGCTGAGTACTAGCGTATTGGGTCATTTCTTGTAGTTTTGCATATTCACGCTGCTTATGTTCCTCATCCATTTCGGATTGATCGATAAAGAAATGTTGAATTTGGACGTCATTTTGTCTAAATAATAAAATGGCTTCACTTGGTAACCCATCACGACCGGCCCGCCCCGCTTCTTGGTAATAAGCTTCTAAACTACCGGGAATCTGCGCGTGCACGACAAAGCGCACATTACTCTTATCAATCCCCATCCCAAAGGCATTGGTTGCGACCATGATTGGTTTGCGATCGTACAAGAAATCTTCTTGATTCTGGCGACGAACCATTTCGTTTAGTCCACCGTGATACATCGCGACCGGCAGTTTTGCCTTTTCGATTAACTTAGTCAGCCGTTCGACTTCTTTGCGGGTACTAGCATAAATAATCCCAGCCTTTTGCCGGTTAATCTTTAAATAGTCGAGTAAATAACGATCGCTATTTTGATTCTTAACCACTTGAAACGCTAAATTTTCTCGTGAAAAACCGGTTTTAACTTCCCGTTGAATACTTAAGCGTTGCATAATATCCGTCGCCACTTGCGAGGTCGCAGTAGCCGTCAATGCAATAATCGTTGGTTGACTTTGAACCCTTTGAATCGTGTCCGTTAAGCGCAAGTAACTGGGCCGAAAATCATGGCCCCATTGCGAAATACAATGGGCTTCATCAATCGCAATCAAATCAATCTTCAAGCCCGCTAAATCGCTCAGAAATTGTTCAGAATCTAACCGTTCAGGTGAAACGTACAATAGCTTAACGGCGCCTTGTGCAGCTTGATTTAAGCGTTCTTGAACTTCGAAATAATCCAACGTACTATTGATAAACGTCGCAGCGATTCCATTTTCATTTAAGGCATCCACTTGGTCTTTCATCAATGAAATTAACGGTGAGATTACCAAAGTTAACCCGGGCAATATTAAGGCCGGAATTTGATAACAGAGTGATTTGCCCCCACCCGTTGGCATGATGGCTAACACATTATCGCCCGCTAAAACAGACTCAATCACTTCTGATTGGCCTTGTCTAAATTGATCATATCCAAATTTTTCTTTTAAAACGGTTTGTGGTTGCATATTTTCTCCTAGTTCCTCATCAATCGCTACTCCTATCATACCAAAAAATGGGGTTCTTAAACGAACTGATCCGATAATTGTTCAAATTAATGGTCCGTAGCTGACAGTCCGGTTTAATTAGTGTTTAATGGAAGTATATTCTCTTGAGGAGGTTCACGATAATGCTTAATTTAGAAGTTACCTTGTCCCCTGACCAGACTGAAATTCACTACAACCAACAATCGCTCATCACAATTGCGGCGAAACTACCCGCAAGCCAGTCACTGGCAAATGGTTTATGGCTCATCGCAACTCACCAACGACTGACTAACATTGGGGTACTGACTAGTTCAAATCCGCTACCAGTACTCACCGAACAACAAACACTAATCACTTTTACTGATCCGGATTGGACCGAACAACTTACGCTACTCGCTCAATTATTAACCGAAGAACTGCCCCATTTAATCACGACACAACCTGTCGTTCAAATTCCGAGCAATTATCGCGCCAGTTTACAACCAGTAATGGCCCAAATATTACTGATCCTGACCCGTTTTGGAATAAGTGTTCAACAACCGGCAGACGCAAAGCCAACCAAAGCACCGGCTAAGACCCGCCATCGTTGGACGAAGGCCGTTAGTGAGATTCCTTTTCAGATTAATACCCGCCAAGCAACCGGCACCGCCATTTGGCAAAAGCGCAATGAACTATTATTACAAGCCGGTGCCCATTTAATGCCAGAAGTCCCTTTGAATAAAGACGGATCACTTGGCTTTGCCGCTAAGATGGGCACCCAATTACGGACCGAATACGCCGATGCTATTCAAAACTACCAGACCACGACTGACATTATTTTCAAAAGTGTCAACGAATTAGGGCTCTTTTTGTATTTTGGTGGCACCAATAGTTGGCTGGAACTCCTCGATAACGATGGTCGTTCGATTGACGATTGGACTAAAATTTAATCAGAATGAGGTTACAACGATGAAAATAACGAGTACTGGTATTGAAAATGGCTATTATAAGCCCATTTATGGTGGCAATGGCGACTTAATTAATGAAAACGGCATGCCGACCTATTCGATTCCGTTTACGATTCACGAAGCGCCCACTGACACTGTTAGTTTTGCGGCGATTTTTTATGATTTAGATGCCTACGAAGTCACCCAAGGTTTCCCGTGGATTCATTGGACGCTCGCTAATTTAACCACGACCGATGTGCTTGAAAATACGAGCCAACAAGCGACCGATTTCGTGCAAGGGGTCAACACTTGGCACAGCCCCGTGACTGATCATCAGCCAGCCGAATTATCCGCCCATTACGGTGGCATGACGCCGCCGAATCGTGATCATAACTATACACTCAAAGTTTACGCGCTAGACACAACTTTAGCATTAACCGATGGCTTTTATCTCAACCAATTAACCGACGCCATCAAAGGCCACATTCTCGATAGTTCAATCCTCGAAGCGCAATACAAACAGTTTAAACATTAAAAAATGACCATCCGCCAAGTTTTGCGGATGGTCATTTTTTTAATATAAACGGTTCAAATGAATATCTAAGACAAACTTACTACGTTCACTGGTAAACCGAGAAACTGAATATTCAAACGCCCGGCCTTTTTGATCATAAGCAATTTGTTCAATCGCAAAAGTGGGCGCGCCCACTGCAAGGTCGAGCGCTGAAGCCGTTTCTTGATCAGCGCCTTCCGCATAAACCACTCGGCGGGCATCGGTCAGTTGAATCTTGGCGTAGGTCCCTAAATAATCGTACACCGAACCTTGTAGAATCGTTTCATCCAACGGCGCAATCGTCACAGGCATAATCGTATGTTCGTAGCTATATTTCTGGTCATTGACTAGCCGGACTCGTTTGATTTCGTAAACCGGTTGGCTCGCTTCAATCTGTAAGTTCTGTTGTTCTTTAGCGTTCGGGAGGCGCGCGTTAAAATACAGCACCTGGCTGCTAATCTTCTGATCACGATGTGAATAAGTGACCCCAATCGGAATATCCAATGGTAATAACTCACCTGTTTGGTTATCCATTCTAGGTCGAACATAAGTCCCTGAACCCTGTTTACTTGAAATCAAACCTTCATCCGCTAATAAATTGAGTGCTTTTTTTAAAGTTAATCTTGAAACCGCATATTTTTCGGTTAAAATTTCTTGCGTCGGCAACAAAGTACCGGCCCGATAATGATTGGTTAATATATCCCGCTTAATATCTGAATAAATTTCTCGATAGCGATACATTTGTCTACCTCGTTTAGTTAATTTGTATATTCATTTTAACGCTTATTTTATAATTTGTATATATCTATATACAAATAAAGTGTTTACAAATATATTTTTTTGACTATAATTAGGTTTGTTGAAAGCGCTTCTCAAAACAAACAAGGAGTTGTTATTATGAAATTTAATGTCGATAAGCTACAAGAACCCCTTTTGAAGGTTTCTGCTTGGGTGGAACAAAATACCATTTTACAAGCCGTTAAAAATGCCTTCGTTCGAACCATCCCATTTACGGTTGTTGGTTCATTCTCTAATCTGATTAAAATGCAGATTGATGCTTTAATCAAAGCCAAGGATATTCACAACGTTTGGTTAACGAATACCAGTAATCTATTTGGTTATCTTGGTACCGCAACCCTTGGCATTGTCGCTTTAATCGTCGTCTTGTCATCCGCTTATTCTTACGCAACTGAATTAAAAAAAGATAAACGCAATGACAGCATGAATCCTTTTATTGCCACATTATTAGCACTGGCTGCCTACTTCATCATGGTGCCTAATAATATTAATTACTTAGACAGTAAGGCCAAAGTCATTGAAGGTTTCGCGACTTCGTTTTTCAGTTATGAAGGTATGTTTACGGCGCTAATTGTTGGGATGATTGCCGTTTCCTTATTCGCACGCTTTGCTCGTAGTAAGTTCACGATTAAAATGCCAGGTAACGTCCCCCAAAACGTTTTCGATTCATTTTTCTCATTAATTCCCATTTCTGAAGTCCTCTTGGTTTTCGGGGTCATCCGAATTATCATTCAATCATTAGGTTATGTGTCATTAATCCAAATGATTTCTGAAGTGTTGATCAAACCAATGTTAACGGTCGGCACTGGTCTTCCAGCCATTATTATCGTTATTCTATTAGAACAAATTCTCTGGTTCCTCGGTTTACACGGCTTCAATATTGTTTGGGGCGTGGTTTCAGCTTTCTGGTTACCATTATTCTTACAAGACGTTGCCCAATTTGCAAAAACACAAAGTTTCGCTGATATTTCAATTGCGCCTAATACAATGACCAACGTTTACGCTATGATTGGTGGTTCAGGCGCCACCTTCGGCTTAATCATCGCGATGTTAATTTTCACCCACAAAGGTGAAAAAGAACGAGAAGTCGCCAAACTCGCACTAGTCCCAGGCTGTTTCGGGATTAACGAACCCGTCATCTTCGGGTTACCAATCGTCTTAAATCCATTAATGTTCATTCCTTGGATTATCGTCCCTATTACGAATGCCGTCATTGCCTACGTTGTGACTTCTATCGGTTGGGTTGTTCCACTCGTCGTTTTAAATTCTGGGAATGAACCGATTTTCATCAGTACTTGGGTCCTTGGCGCCTTTCACTTTAGCCCGGTCATCTTAACCTTAGTGCTCGTTATTTTAGACGTCTTCTTATACGCACCATTCGTGATTCTAAACCAACGTCACGAACGTGCTGAAGCGGCTAAGGCATTAGCTGCATAATTGTTTTAATTGCATTGAGAGAAGGAGTGTTTTAAATTGACTAAAATTCACGCAATTGCGCATACCCATTGGGATTTTGAATGGTACTTTACCCGTCAAGAAGCGCGCGTTCAATTCGCCTTTCACATGGACGATGTTTTCGCAGCACTAACTGACAATCAACTTGATTATTATTTATTAGATGGTCAATTATCGATCATTGATGATTATTTAACTGCTTTTCCAGAAAAGGAATCCGTACTTCGCCAATTCGTAACAGCGGGGCGCCTATTTATCGGTCCGTGGTACACGCAAATCGATGAAATGGTGACTTCTGGTGAATCAATCGTCCGGAACCTAAAACTCGGCATGCGCCTTGGTGATGCCCTCGGTGGCGTCATGAAAGTCGGTTACTTACCCGATTCTTTCGGTCAGGGTCAAGATATGCCGAAAATTTATAACGGCGTAGGCATCAACAGCACCGTTTTCTGGCGTGGCTTCCCGAGCGATAACGATGCGCGTTACTTCTATTGGGACAGTAATGATGGTTCCCAAGTGATTGCGGCCAACATTAAAAATGGTTACTACGCTGGTGTCGACTTAATCGAAAAAGATGACGTTCCTGCGCTATTAACGCGGATTGCTACCCATACAACGGCCACCAACCAAGTACTCCCCGTCGGCGGTGATCAACGCGCGATTGATTTCAATCTCAAAACGCGTTTAAACCAAGCCAACGACGCCATCGATACCAACGATTCAATTATTGAGAGTAACTATCCCGCCTTCTTCGACGCTTTGGCGCAAGAAACTAATCTACCCGCTTTTTCGGGTGAATTTATCGATCCTTCTGATTCAAAAATTCACCGCGGGATTTATTCATCCCGTTACGATTTAAAACAATTATACGACCAATTAGAACGTGAGATGACTTATCAAATCGAACCGTTAATGGCGCTTGCTGCCCATCAAGGGATTGAGAGCAAACAAGGTTTAATCGATGAAATTTGGCAAACCATCGCCCGTGGTCAAGCCCATGATAGTTCTGGTGGCTGTAACAGTGACAAGACCAATCAGGATATTTATCAACGTGGGGTAACTGCGCACCAACTTGCTTATTCATTAAAAGACTACCTATTACGCAAGCTCAGTATTTCCATCAATAACGATCAACCGATTGATTTATTCGCTTGGAATCCACTGCCAATGGCGATTAATGAAGTCCGTGAATTGACCGTTTCAACTAAGACCGCTCATTTTAACGTCTGTGACTTAACCGGTCAGCTGGTTGCATTCGAAGTGCTCTCACAGGAACAAGAAAATGCCGCCACCTTACGCCGCAATCCGGCTGAAATGACGGATGACTACTACTACGTGACTAAAATTGCGCTTCAAACTAAGATTGGCGCCACTGATTGGTGTGGTTATCAACTCCAACCGACTTCAACCGCTACGATGCCCGTTCTAAAGACAACCGACACGATTGATAATCGCTTTTATGCCATCAGCGCAACTGACGGTCAATTGGAATTGTTGGTAAAAGCCACTAATCAACGTTATGACAACTTCTTAACCTTAGAAGATGGTGGTGATGAAGGCGATACTTACGACTTTTCACCCGCTTTTACCGATTGGCTACTGACGCTTGATTTCACACAAGCAGACCACAGCCACTTCGAACAAGGCCAACTGATTAGTCGACTACGCTTAAATGGCACTTGGCAATTACCCGCTAATTTAGCTGAACGCCAACAACAATTGCGGTCCGGTCAAGTCGCTTATCAACTCGAATTAGTTCTGAAGCAAGATTCTGAAAGCATCGGCTTCAATCTGACGCTTGATAATCAAGTGCTCGATCACCGGATGCGTCTAGTGCTACACACCGGCATTCAAGCGACGGATTCGTTTGCTGACACCCCATTTGGACGATTCAGCGTCCCGTTGAAGATCCACATTTGAAAGATTGGCAAGCAATCGGATATCACGAAGAACCAACTAGCATGCGCCCGATGATTCATTTTGCCAACACGCACAATCAGGAAATCAGTTGGTCATTCTTAACTAACGGGATGAAAGATTTCCAATTAATTGGCGACCAATTCGATCAATTAGCGATCACGCTCTTCCGGGGGGTCGGTTATCTCGGTCGCCCAGATTTAAAACGGCGGCCATCTGACGCTTCTGGTTTACAAACTAAAGTCGTTGCGACACCGGATAGCCAACTGACCGGTCAATTAACCTTTGGTGGCGCGCTAGTTGTCACACCTGACTTTCAACCAACCGCGCTTCAACAAGCACATTTGTTGTTGAGTCAATCCGACTTAGCCTATCAAAATCAAACGATCAATCGTTTTACAACGCCACTTCAATATTTCATGATGAATCCAACTGCAACGGCGATTAAGCACGCACCAATCCTCGCAGTCAATGATCTCCAAGTGACGTTTAGTAGTTTCATGCAAACCATTGACGGCACTGGTTTTGAATTACGCTTGTATAATCCGACGGACCAAGCCATCACGTTACCTGGTAGCCTTGAATTACACCAAAATTGCCGCATTGCTGAACTCGATTTACGCGGGCAAGTCCAAGCCACATTAGCCACTAGTCCGTCGGATTACGATTTAACTACTTTTGGCCCCGGTGAAATTCGGACCTACGGCATCTATCCCATTCAACCCCGAGCTTAGGAGGAACATTATGTTTAACCAAGCACAGTTAATTGCTGAGATTCAACAGGCAGCCGATCAAGTGCAACTGCATTCTAATAAAGCAACTGAATTATTTAAAAACGCCTTAATCGACACGGTCACGCACACCGTCACACCACAAAATACGACCGATATTTTCGTCGCAACGGGCGATATTCCAGCCATGTGGCTCCGCGATTCAACCTTCCAAGTACTACCCTATCTCCAATTGATCCAGACGGTGCCGCAAGTTAAAACGTTAATTCAAGGTGTTTTGAATCAGCAACTGGCCTATGTCCGACATGATCCTTACGCTAATGCGTTTAATCAGACCGCTTCTGGGGCCCACTATACGACGGATAGTTCAAATATTCCGATTTCTGATTTAGTCTGGGAACGTAAATTCGAAATTGATTCACTCTGCGCACCACTTCATTTAGCCGCTCAGTTATATCAAACCAGTGGCACGACTGAGCATTTAACCCCTGAATTCTGGCAAACCGTTGCTCTGATTATGGCAACGTTCATTCGCGAACAACACCATGAGACTTCCGATTACGTCTTCAACCGACCTGATTGTCCGCCATCCGACACTTTAAGTCACGAAGGTCATGGCGCGCCTATTGGGTACACCGGAATGGTTTGGAGTGGTTTTCGACCAAGTGATGACGCTTGCCAATACGGTTATTTAGTCCCTGGCAATATGTATATCGTCGTAGTCATCACCGAATTATTGGCCCTGATTGGCGCTGAAAACATCGATCAGCCTGAATTAGTCGGTGCAATGACGACTTTAAAAGAACAAATCGAAACAGGGATTGCCGATTTCGCAGTGGTCCGTCCAACGCCAACCGCTGACCCAATCTGGGCCTATGAAGTTGATGGCTTAGGCCACGTCAATTTAATGGACGATGCCAACGTCCCAAGCCTGCTTTCCGCACCCTTTCTAGGTTATTGTTCAATTGACGAACCGCTTTATCAGCAAACACGAGGCTTTATTTTAAGTCCGGCTAATCCTTACTTCTATGCCGGTCAATTCTTGGCGGGAATCGGTAGTCCGCATACGCCGCCACACCACGTCTGGCCAATTGCATTAGCGATGGTTGGGTTAACGACCACTAATTTAGCGGCCGTCACCGCTCAGATCGACTTAATCGCCGCGACTGACAATGGGACCTTGCAATGTCACGAAGGTGTCCATGTCGATAATCCCGCGCAATACACGCGTGAATGGTTCTCATGGGCCAACATGACGTATTGCCAACTGGTTTTCCATTATCTCGCTTTAAAAGCAAAAGCATAAAAAAATGAGCTGTGGTATAAGTCGTCGTATTCTGCTACTAAACGAATATTATTTTTTGACGCGCGCCAGAACTCATCAATTTCCGTTCAAATCAAAAAATCGTCTATCCTTAGTTCGGGATAGGCGATTTTTCAACTTGATACTCAATTGATACCCGAGTTCTGTCACAGCTTGTTTTTCTAGCTGTTAATTTGTCGTTTTAAAGTCTTCCGTTCATCTTCTGTGACCTTCAGATAATCTTGTTCAAATGCGCCTGATAACGTCGCAATGACGGTTTGCGCCTGTTCAAACTGTTGCTGGTCCTCCTCGGTTTGAATCGCATTATTGCTTAAACTCAGAATACTACGCGTCAACCGCACATACTGCGGTAAATGATCGTATAAAAATTCTGAAACGTTCAAAATTTGTCGCGGTGCGCCCAATAATTCATTAAAAATCAAATTGATGATCCGAATATCTTCCGCGGCAGTTGGACTGTATTCGCCCGCCCGCACTTGCACCTTTTTAAGGTAAGTCAGTTGTTCATAGGATTTCTTAATTTCGCGTTTAAAGAATGAACGTTCCTCATCCGTTAAGCCGCTTTCCTTCAATAACCGATCACTAATCATTAATTGTTTGGTTTGACCGGATTGATTAATCTGTTGGGCAAATTGATTGGTTTGAACGCGGCGCCAGAGGTATAAGCCCCCTTCAAACAAACTCGCGAGCACAAGTACTAATAATAATATTGGTAACACCGTATAATTATCCAGCGCGTCCGTTCGGGGCAGTAACACCAATAAACAGCCCGTCACGATTGGTGTATAAAGCCCCCAAGCGCGCCGCACATTAAATAGCCATTGCAACACTAAACCGACTAATAAGAATAGCGCAAAGCTCACAGATCGATTGAGCATCAAAACTGCAAGCACAACGATTGTACTGATTTTAAGCAGTTGTGACTGCCGATATTGAATTAAATATTGCATGCTTACTGCCCCCCATTTGGTGCGACTTGGCTGGCAAACACCCCATTTTGGCTGGGGATTTTCTGGAGATTGATTGTTTGCACGTTATCGGCGCCGGTATCCACCATCAATTGTTGATCATTATTAGGATAAAGCACAAATAAAACAGTATATCGCTTATGCTTGCCTGGTTT
This sequence comes from Latilactobacillus fuchuensis DSM 14340 = JCM 11249, assembly GCF_000615805.1. Lineage (GTDB taxonomy): Bacteria > Bacillota > Bacilli > Lactobacillales > Lactobacillaceae > Latilactobacillus > Latilactobacillus fuchuensis. The sequence goes on along the minus strand of NZ_BAMJ01000012.1, from coordinate 8,995 downwards.
AACGGTCAGCTCACTTTTGGTATTTAAGAGTGTCCCTTTTTTAAGTTGTTTCGGAATGGCCTCATCGATTGGTGATAGTTCGTTAGGACCGACCTCCAAATGATAATCATAACGACCAGTCGTCCATTTTCGCCCGTTTTTAACAACGCTCATTTCAAACGTCGCTAACAAATAACGCTCAAGTTCATCCGTATCGCTGTATTCAAACTTCGGTAAAGGCGTCGTTAGTATTTGATAGTTTAATAGGGTGATGTGAACCCCCGCATTCTTCATCACAATGGGCTGGTCCGGTTTGTAATCGTACGTTTTAGCCTGAACCGCGTGGCTATTGATCCGCCAACAGCTGAACAACAGCATGAGTAGTAAAACCCCTTTTTTAACCATTCGTCAATTCCTCCAGTTGCTCCGATTGCACGTGAATCACCGCCGAAGTATCTTCATCCTCATCCGGTTGTTGCCCTAGATTATAATAGAAACCTTGATAGGTGATATCAAAAGCATCCGTGGCTGGCTTTTTGAAAATATAATTGAAGGTTTCTGGTCCGTGCGATTGATAACGACTGCTACTAAAACCCTCCGTTAAGACGTTGATGACCGCGCGACTTTCCGTACCATCTTGAATTTGTAAATTATTTTGTTTATAAGATAAATCGCCAAAATCACGACTATCCGCTTCAGCCTTTAAAGTCCATTTCTCGTACAGTTTAAAATAATGACCGGCAATCATGAAATTCGTCTGATTCGTCCGTGGCTGGGCGGTTGCATTCATAATGACCACTGCTTCGTCTTCGGTCGTCGTTGCTTGATACAGATGATGAATCGTCAATTTCATTTGACGCGTTTCAATCATTTGGTCTTTTTGATAATTTAATTTCTGATGGTAATCGCCACCTTCACCGGCCGCTTGATGACTCTTCTTAGTGGTCGTCTTAGGCGTGACTGAACTATCGGGAATCGTTTTCGGTTGCCAAGCAATCGCCATCCCCGCCACAATCACAACCCCGGTAATGATGTTGCCTACCAAATGGCGTTGTACCCGGTGCACTGGCTGTTTCTTAATACGGGCAATGTGTTCTAAAATGGCTTGTTGATTGCTCATTTTTAACGTTTTAATAAATTGGTTCAACTGTTTCTTGTCAAAATACCGGTGACTCAACATTAATTCGCCGTGTGCGGTTACTAACGCTTGCTGATGCCGATTGAATTGGAGTGCGTGTTGGTAGCGTAATTCAACCCCGTTTCGGCTAGGGACCAACGTCAGCCAATCCAACGCAATATAATACCGACGTACTTTTAACCCGTAAAACGTCAACCAAATCCCGGTCCCCTCTTGATTGAGTTGCAAGACTTCAAATTCGTTTTGGGCTAATTGCCGATAACTGCGCCACAGATACCCACCTAGTAATCCCAATAACAACCAATAGCTCAGCAGTAACCCGTGAAAAAAGCGAACCTCCATGCGACTCTCGTAATGGACGCTTAAAGCAACACTCACCACGGCGAACGCTAAAACAAGCACCCAGGTCAGTTGTCTGAAAATGGCGTGAATGCGTTTTGGATTATAAACTAATGGACTATTCATGGTATTCACCCTGTGGTAAATCACCTTGTTCAATCGTGGTTAATTTAGCTTGCAGATTCTGTTCCAATTGTTGTAATTCAGTTTCAGCCGTTTGGCGTTGGACCTGACCGTTAGCTTGAATTTGGAGCACATCCGAAATCGTATTAATCAAATTGGTTTGCGTTTCCTTCAGCGTCTCGATATCCACAACGCCCCGTTGACTCGCTTGCGCAATCTCGACGGCCGATTGATGTAATAGTTCACTGTTCTTCTTCAATAAATCATTAGTCGCGTCCGCGACCGCATTTTGGGTTTGCAAGGCTTCTTTCTGACTTAACAGGGCTAATGCAATCCCGACTTGGTTCTTCCACAGTGGGATGACGGTCGAAATTGACGCTTGAATTTTTTCAGCTAACACTGAATTACTGCTTTGAATTAAGCGAATCTGCGGCGCCTGTTGAATCGTAATCTCCCGCGTCAATAATAAGTCATTCGCCTTTTTAGACAGCCGATCTTGCATCGCTTTTAAATCCTGTAATTGCTGCAACGCCATTTGATCCGCGTTCACTAAGGTTGGCTGTAATTCGGCAATTTCTGCGGTTAATTGCTCATCTTTGAGTTGCGCGCCCACAATCAGCACATTTAATTCCTGATAAAAGCGCAGATTTTGCGTGTACATTTCATCTAACAACTGATTATCTTCTAATAGAATTTTCTCTTGCTTGGCTAACTGTTCCGCCGAATTGTCAATTTGAACACTGACTTCTTGATATTTAGCCGTCATTTCAAATAACGATGTTCGTAGGCGCACAAATAATTTCGCAAAAACGGAATCATTTTTTTGCACCAATTTTTCTGGATTAGCTTCATTGAGACTCTTTACCAATACCCGCAGACTATCCCCAATTTCACCTAAATCCTTATTCTTCACTTTCCCCAGAACATCGTTGGCAAACGTCGACAGTTCCAATTGTTGATGTTTACCATATTCAACGACCGTATTCTGTTGATTAACTGATAATTGTTCTGATAAAACTTGCGCTTGCGCCAATTCTTCTGGTGTTAATTGTGCTTTGATGGTTTTTGAAAGATGACCACTACCTTCCGTCGGCAGCGGCATTTTTTGATTGTCCATTTGATTTCCCCATTTCCTGACCCTCACTAATTCGAGAATGTCAGCCCCTTAATTAAACCGGTAAACTAATAATTATAGTATACCAGACGCCGCTCTATAGCGACTCGATATATTTAATATTGGCCATTAAATTTATATTAAAAAACGACTCATCCACACTTGCCGGATAAGTCGTTTTTTAATGATTGACACTGTTGGCCGATTAGCCGACTGCGCCGCCGAAATATAAGAACGCCGCGCCGATGATACAAATAATGAAACCCCAGAAAATCTGGGCAAACATACTCCGATCACCAAAAAATGCCCGTGAGAAAAAGAATTGTTTCCCAAATAGAAAAATAATCATTCCAATTACAAAAATAACTATCCCAATCATCACTAATGGATTGGCCACGTTAATCGACTCCTTTCAAATTAACTCGTCATTTTAACTATCTTTACTATAGCAAAATCCCCACCCTATTCGTCAAGTTTGGTGACTAGCGACGACATTGTTTAACAAAATCGTTGACTATCTGCCTACTCTGTAATATTATATACTAGTACTCTGTATTAATTAGTAGGAGGCTATATGACGCAAAAATTAACGGAAATGCTCAAAGGCGTTTTGGAAGGACTCGTTTTAGAAATCATCAGTCACCAAGAAACCTACGGCTACGAAATCACGAAGTCGCTCAACACGCTTGGGTTCACAGAAGTTGTTGAAGGCACCGTCTATACAATTCTATTACGCTTGGAAAAAGATCAGTTAGTGACGATTACCAAGAAACCATCCGAGAAAGGGCCGATGCGTAAATTCTATCGGCTTAATGCGGCCGGTCAAACCGCACTGACTGATTTTTGGACCCGCTGGACCTTTTTAACGACCCAAATGACCACGATTAAACAACAATTGGAGGCCACTGACCATGATTAAATGGCACGAATTAATGACCGACACTAAAAACTGGCGGCAAGAAAAAGCCGACTACAAGCAGTTTAAGGCCCGCGTCGCAACGCTACCGGCTGATTATCAATTTGTTTTCAAAGCCATTCAGGATTATCTTTGGCAATTCGCTGATTTTACTGGCTACCGGATGCTCGCCGCCCAAGAAGACTTGTTAATCTTATTCGAAGATGGCGTGACTAACGATCAGTCCGTCTATGCACTGACCGGCGATGACGTTGGTGACTTTGCCGACAATATCGTTCGGGCAGTTGCCGATACTTGGTTGGATGAACGCCGCCAAAAATTAAATCGCAAAGTAACCAATTATCGTAAGCGTTAATACCTAAAGGGCCCCGCTAATTCTGGACTGAATTAGCGGGGCCCTTTAGGTATTCATATTCTATTTTAAGACACCCGGATTTAAAAGATGTCTTCTATAAAAATCATTAAGTTTACTGCGAATTATTTAATAAAGCCTGTCGCATACCATGTTCCTTCCGATATGATACTTCACACTGACTTCCATCTCTCATTATTACTATACGTGTTTTATCATCGTATTGCTGTACTTGATCAAGATTTATTAAGAAACTTTTGTGGCAACGAAAAAGCTTAGGATACTTCACTTCTAGCTGATTTAGATTGTAAGGATACTCCACCATACCATTTTCGTAATGCACTTCAATTTTACCTGGCTGTCCAGTGACCGTTGCGATATAAATCAGTTTAGACATTGGTATTTCATAGACTCGAGAACCAATTTGATAACTAAAATGCTGTTCAGACGTAAAAACGTGATTTGTATAGCGATGATATGCCACACGAATATCATCCCGAATATTTTTAGAGACTTCGTCATGGCCCTTATCCTTTAGTACATAATCAAGCGGCTCTACCTTACGCTCAAATGTTAAAAAAGCCATTTCGGAATGTGTGGTCACAAAAACAATTTCTGCAAAGTTTAATTGATTACGTATGCGCTCGGCTACTTGTAAACCATCCAAATCCGAATTCACCAGTTCAATATCTAAAAAGAACAATCCACGTAAATCTGGCTGAGTCGATACTTTCGCTAACAACGCTTCAGGACTGCAAGTGGCTAAATCTACTTGCATATCTAGCCCCTCAATAAAAATATAACTTTCAATCAGACGTTGGTAATTCTGTCGCTGTTGTTCGTCATCCTCCAAAATATAAACTTGTAACAAAAGAACTCACTCCTTAATTAAATCAATAATTATACGATACTGACCCGCCAACATCTTAGTCTCCAAAGTCATATTAGGTGTATTATCAATAATTTTTTTAACGGTGCTTAATCCAGTCCCATGACCGTTTCCTTTGGTTGTATAACCATCATTAAATATTTTATTGATGACTACATTGCTTCCCGTAGCAACGGTATTTTGAATAATAATTTCCAATTCAGTTGCATTATATTTGATATAGGCAATTCGAATACTGCCATTTTCTTGTTGCTGTGTTTCCTCAATCGCATTATCAAATAAAATGCCTAAAACACGAATCAGTTTGACGATATTAATTGGGGTTTCAGTAATATCCGTCCGTGCCTCCAGATAAGTTTTAATCCCACATTGCCGTGCTATGACTAACTTCTGATACGTCAGACTGCGTAATGCAGGTATTTTAATGTATTCCAACCCATCAAAACGTAGGTTATCAGTTTCTAATATCTGTTGGGTCTGGTCCACAATCTGAGCATAGTATGACTTCAAATCTGGTTGATTTGACTGTTTAATATACTCACTTAGCGATAATAAAATATTCTGATAGTCATGTTTGAACTTGCGTAAATAGGTATAGTTAGTTTCCAGTTTTTCAGTGTATGCAGCCAAAGTTTGCTTTTCTTTTTCTTCAGCTCTTTTTTTCAAAATAATTTGATAACTACGAATAAAATAAAACATGACTATAATAGTTGCTATGATAAAAAAAGATGTGAATAAAATGAGTAGCCACTGAAAACGACCGCTATATCAAAAATGTCCGCAACAAATTGGATTAATTGCAGTGACAAAAAAATGACTAAAGCAAAGTTAATCACAATTTTTAATAAACGCTGATCATTTAAATTACTAGTCTTAAAATTAGTGAGTTTGTCGCTCACAAATGGAACACTTAACATTAGAACAAGATACAAACAGGCATTAATTGCAATCGTTAAAAACATACTGGCCCAAGATGTCTGTTCAAAAATAAGATGTACCAAGAATGTACTCAAATTAGCCAATAACGTATCACAACATAGAACAAAGATAAAGGCTAGCGTTTCAAATGAATACCAACATTTCCGTTGATAGACATAATAAATGCTAAAAACGAGTAACGTCACTGATTCTGCAATATCAACAAAAAACCAACCGATTAACCCTATAAAGATTGCAAAAATAGTGTATCGTATTTTACAATACTTTGTATTAACTAACCGGCTGAAAAATAGCATCATTAAAATATTAGTTATGATATCACTAAAAATAATTTGATTGACGCTATAAATATACATTATTTATTAATAATCCCCTCAAACCACTTTATTATATTATTACCTGCACTCTTACCACCACTGAAGTTCACCGCTAAATATTTCGAATAAACTTTCTCAACTCCGTAAGCATTACTGCCACCCTTAATTTCTGCTAAACGTTGCTCATCCAATTCAATATCACTAAACTTTTTCATTATTATTCCGCCCCTTTAGCTTGTTTTATAAGATAATTAAAATAACTTGTTTTCCCCGTTTTTACATTCAGACTAGTTTGATGAGCCAATCATGCGACTGTCATTGGTGTTATACGGTCATCAAGTTGACTGATAACTCGTTAAAATACATGCTTTTAAAAATTGTCTGATATGATACCCACGTCCTTTATTTTACCATGAATACTGCCACCGTCAGCTTCTCTGAAATAAAAAGCATAACCTACTTTAATTCTTCTGATATTTTCTGCCAGAATTAAAAAGGTTAATTGTGAGTATTTCATTTTATCAATAACCATAATTTTGGCAACTCCAGAAAGTCTACTACTATTTAGATGAATAGCACCTTGTTGCCGTGCATAAACAGACTGTATGATTATCAAAAGCTGTCATTCTTGTACCAATTTTAACATTATCACCTTCTTTAATAACAAGCTTATTAATTTGTACGTTATTGGGAGTATTGTAGTTGTCACTGATTACAGTGGTCACAATTTCAATCTTATTTAATGCACTCAGTATAACTACTAACAGAATTAAAAACATAAGCATTGGTATAATCAATAAATAATGTAGAGAAATTTTCAAATCATGTATGATAAAATTTCGCACTTTCAAAATAGGTATCTTTTAAGTTTTACCCTCCCATTCTTGAATACTAAATTATTTATTAACTAGTTCAAAATAGTAGCTATGGTTTTCCAACAATTTTTCGTGAGTCCCATATTCCACTAACTTACCGTCATCTAACACAACAACTTTGTTAGCACGTTTGGCCAATTCCAATCTATGTGCAACAAAAATAACTGTTTTATTCGGTAATGAAATTAACTTATCAACAATTCTTTTTTCAGTGATAGCATCTAAATTACTCGTTGATTCATCAAAAATTAAAATATCGGCATCTGTTAGCAACGAACGTGCAATTGTTAACCTCTGCCGTTGCCCACCAGAAAGGCTACCACCATTCTCAGATAATTCCGTTTTATATTGTAATGGCATTTTCTCAATATCATGTTCAATCTCAGCAGAAGCACAAGCTTCTCTAATGTCATCAAAAGTAACACCAGCACGATTCCCTAGTTGTAAATTCTCTAAGATTGTTCCAGAAAATAGATATGGCTCTTGCGGTAAATAGTTGACTTTTTGACGTAGTGACTTCTTATCAATGCGTTGAATATCTTCCGAACCAATATAAATATTCCCGATAGTTGGTTGATAAAAATTAACCAACAGTTTGACTAACGTTGACTTTCCTGATCCACTCATGCCAACGATAGCAATTTTATCACCAAAATTAATTTGCAAATTAATTTGCCGAAGAATATCTCGACCGAATCCATAACGATAACCAACATTATTAAAAGTAATATCTTTTATTTCCGGCGTACTTAGTTTACTATTATGATTAAATTCTATTTTCACCAGATAAACTTCATTTAATCGATTATTAGCAACCCGTGCACTTTGAAACTTAGTTTGTAAATTAATTATATTTTGTAACGGATTTATAAAATAACTCAGTAATGTGTTATAGGTAATTAGTTGCCCTAAACTCATTTTATTTTGAATTACTAGTCGTGCACCAAACCATAAGATAAAAACGTTCAAAATCAAACGAATGCTATTTTTCAACGTCTGTTGCAAGAATTCCAATTTTGAATAAATGAACGAGTTTTTTAAATAGTCTACAAACTCATGATCAATTTTTTGATAACTGCTTCCTTCACAATTCAACGACTTAATTGTTTCTATACCGCTAATGCTTTCAATAATTGATGAATTTAGAATAGAGTTGCTCTGCATTGTTTTCTGATTATAATTTTGAAAAAGTTTAATAAATGAAAAAATAACCACAACATAGGCGGGTAACGAAATTAACGTAATCAAGAATAATTTCCAACTCTGAATTGCTAACACGATTCCCAAAAGAACTACAATCCATATGTCAAGAAATAGTGAGATAATAATACTTGCTAGTGCATCAATTATCTTATTTGCATCGTTAAAACGAGAAATGATTTCGCCTGTCCTTCTAGTTGCAAAAAAAGACATCGGTAACTCAAAGACATGCCGTAAATAACCTAAAACAAGATCTATAGTCATCCGTTGCCCAAGAATAACCAATAAAAAATTTTGTACAAATGTTAAAATTTGTTGAATACCATAGGCAACCAATAGTCCAAGTGAGATAATCGTTAAATCATTGACTAACCTATTGGGAATATATGTATCAATTAAAATCTGAAAATAATATGAACCAAGAATATCAATAATCATTATCATAATACTTGCTAGGATTATTCGTACAATTATTTGACGCTGCTTTAAAAGCATAGGAATAAAACTAAATAAAGACTCTTTCTTTTCTATTGTTGGTTGATAATCTAATCCAGGAACAAAAAACAAGGCAATACCAGTCCACTCTTTAAAAAAATCTTCTTTTTTCATCCACCTTTTTCTCACGGTAGGATCAGGATCACCGATTAAAATTTTATTACGAGTAAATTTAAAAACAGTATAATAATGTAGTAACTTACCATTTTTTAAAACATGTGCAATAAACGGATATTGAACATTCCTCTGATTAAATAGTGATTCATCGGTTTGTATAGCTTGTGTCGTAAAACCTAATTTTTCAGCCGCTTTGATTGCT
>NZ_BAMJ01000013.1 GCF_000615805.1 Latilactobacillus fuchuensis DSM 14340 = JCM 11249 | reverse complement strand
CCTTTTAATAGCTTACACCACACCTATAGTTGACTGATTATCATACTGTACGGTGATTTAAACGCTTATTATTAATTATAGATTAACTTTACTTGCGTGTTTCTTACCATCACGACTGTAATTGCCAACTTCAGCAAAAATCGCATTAACAAACATGTCTGAGGCTTCTTCGACGGCATTGTCTTCACCGTATTTACGAACCGAGACCGTTGCTTCGGCCATTTCTTGATCCCCAACAACTAATGTATAAGGAATCTTGCTTGTTTGGGCTTCACGAATCTTATAACCCATTTTTTCGTTGCGATCATCGATCCGAACCCGTAAGCCCTTTTTAACCATAGCATCTTTAACGCCCTTAGCATATTCATAGTGCAAATCATTCTTAACGGGAATAATCACAGCTTGCGTTGGTGCTAACCAAGTTGGGAAAGCGCCTTTGTAGATTTCTGTTAAGTAAGCAGTAAAACGTTCCATCGTTGACACTAAGCCACGATGAATCATGACTGGACGGTGCATTTCACCATCTTCGCCGACATATTCAAGTTCAAAACGTTCTGGCAACATGAAATCTAATTGAATCGTTGACAATGTTTCTTCATTGCCAGTGGCCGTCTTCGTCTGAACATCTAACTTAGGACCGTAGAAGGCTGCTTCGCCTTCGGCTTCAACATAGTTCAAGCCCAAATCATCCATCGCACCTTTTAACATTGCTTGCGCCTTATTCCACATTTCGTCATCGTCAAAGTACTTTTCAGTATTCTTAGGATCACGATAGCTTAAACGGAAGGTGTAATCATTGATGTTAAAATCAGCATACACTTGAATCATCAAGTTCAAGATTGATTTAAATTCATCTTTGATTTGGTCGGGACGAACAAAAGTATGCCCATCATTTAAAGTCATTTCACGAACCCGTTGTAATCCTGATAAGGCGCCTGATTTTTCATAACGGTGCATCATGCCAAGTTCAGCTAAGCGAATTGGTAATTCACGGTATGAACGAGGGTGATGTTTGTAAACTTGGATATGTGAAGGGCAGTTCATTGGGCGTAATTCAAGCATTTCGCCATCACCCATGTCCATTGGTGGAAACATGTCTTCACGATAATGATCCCAATGACCTGATTGTTTGTATAAGTCAAGGTTCGCTAAGATTGGCGTGTAAACATGTTCGTACCCATTAGCAACTTCTTTGTCGATGATGTAACGTTCAATTGTCCGTCGAATAGTGGCCCCGTTTGGTAACCAATAAGGAAGACCAGCGCCAACTTTAGGATCAACGAAGAATAAGTCTAATTGATTCCCAATCACCCGGTGATCACGTTCTTTCGCTTCTTGACGACGTTGTAAATCAGCTTCCAATTCAGCTTGTTTCGGATAAGCCGTCCCATAAACCCGTTGTAACATTTGGTTACTTGATTTACCTTGCCAATAAGCACCGGCCACTGATAATAGTTCAAAGAATTTAACATCGCTGACTTTCGCCAACATTGGTGCTAAAGCAAAGTCTGAATAAGTCCCTAATTGATAAATGAGTACTTGATCAGCATCAACTTTATCTAATAATGCTAATTTATAAGTTTGACCCGCAAACAAAGCTTTGGCATCGGCCATAGACATGTTAACGCGTTGAATGGCTTCACCTGATTGAATCAATTTGGCCATTGCTTTTTTAATATCGGGTAAATCAGTCACGGCTAATTGGCCGTTTTCATTGTCGGTATCATAAAAGAAACCATCTTCAGTGGCGTTGACTTCACCAAATTGCATTTCTGGATAACGTTGGTTTAAAACAGCTGCCAAAACAAACGCAGCGGTATTCCAAATTGCCTTCAAGCTGATTGCTTCATCATCTTTGGTGATGATTTCGATTGCCCCATCTTCTAAAAGTGGTTGGTGTAAATCGACCACTTCACCATTGAATTTACCAGCAACTGCTTTTTTAGCTAAGCTTGTACTAATTGATTTCGCAACATCGAATAAACTAGCTGCTTGTTCAAAAGTCTTCTTAGCACCATCTGGAAACGTTAATTGAATTTCTGCCATCTTTTGACACTCCTTTATTTTTGGTTATCAACAATAAAAAAAGTCCCTGAGATACATATAAAAATGTACCTCAGGGACGAATTGATTTCGCGGTTCCACCCATCTTGAGCTCAAAAATAATTGAACTCCAGCTTTAGCGTCTTTAACGGTAACGACCCGATCTTACGATAACTCTCAAAAAGTGGTCCATTAAATGTACTTTTGAAAAACTTTCAGCGCTGTTTTTCTCTCTGATCAATCCTGCATTCAATAGGTGTCTTTTATCATTGATTAAATTCATTAAACCACTTTCATCGGCGTTATGCAACCCCTAATCAGATTAATTTAACCGACGATTATGGCCGGATACTTCGACCTCTTTAGCCAAATAACGAACTCGTTGCATAATCCGCCCGGCTTTGACCGGTTCATTGTCCCCCCGTTGGCTGGTGGTTAGATGTTGTTCGAGTTCGTCCATCGTAAAGTTGGAACTGAAGAAAGTCGGTAATTGTTCTTGCATCCGATATTGCAAGATGATTCCAAGCACCTCATCCCGAATCCACGCGCTCAATGCATCGGCCCCAATGTCATCAATCATCAAAATTGGCGCTTTTTTAATGACGTTAACTTTATCTAGCACGTTATTTTGACCAATCGCATTTTTCATTTCAACCGCAAAGGTCGGAAAATGGATCAAGGTGGTTTCGAATCCGTCTAACGCGAGTTCATTGGCTAAAGCGCCTAGCAGATAAGTTTTACCAACCCCGAATTTACCACATAGGTATAAGCCTTGGTGGTAAATCGTTGGGGCGTTTTTGATATCCTCAATAAATTGTAGCGCCGTCACTAATGGTAACTTACGCTCATTGATATCGTATTGGGCTAAATTGGCATCCACAATATCTTTAGGCATATTAATCGATTTAACCCGGGCCTTTAAAGCTTGTTGTTCCCGCTGCTTCATTAGCGAGGCCGTTGGTTCATAACTCACATCAATAAAATGATTGATTAAAACCAGCTTGGGCGCGTATCCGGGCGCTAACGTCGTTTGACCGTTGGCTAATTTCTGTTTTTCATTAACGTATTCGTAGATTTTAGCGGCGCTCCGCGTGACTGTTTCCTGCGTCAGCCGATCCTGATTCGCCTCGATAAAAGCTTGCACATCCGGATCTTGTAAGGCGGATTCAACCAATTGATTGAAACGTTGGTTTAACTGGCGACGATTCATCTGTTCGATGAGTCCTTTTTTCATATCTTCCATTATTCTCCCCGCCCTTCACGAATTTTTTTGAGCAATTGATCGACTTGATTCTGATCGGCCTTAGTTGTTGTTTCCTTGGGTGCCTGATAATCGGGTTGCGCCCACTTCGGCACGGTTTCTTGTTTCGTCGGTTTTGTTTGATAACGGTTATTTTGTTTCGTCTTCGCTTTATCAGTTTGCGCCGTTTGGAACTGACGAATCTGCTGAATGGCATCAACCGGCGTTTGAACCCCTTTTTGCGCCCATTGATTAGCAATCCGATCCAACAAGGCTTGCGTCAAACCTTCATAACGTTCAGTAATGTACGCCACTAAAATGTTGAGCACATCGTTACTAAAAATATAGCGTCCTTGCAAATCTTTTAGCGCCCGAATTTCATTTTTAGCGACGTAGCCGTGTTTTTTCTGCTTTAAATCGTTCAAATAATCGACCGGTAGATAGCGTTGGCTGTCTGTTAACCACTGCATTTCTTGTTCGTTAAACTTGGCCTGCTGCCCCTGCTTTTGTAATTCACTTAAGGTATATTTAGAATCAGTCGCTACTTTATTTTGAGCGGCGTGGCGGCGCGTATAGTTGCCCAGAACATTTTGTTCAAGCGCCTCCATATTCAACGTATTGTCTCTGGCATCCATCGTCGTGCCCATTAAGTTCGCGAGGGTTATTTCGTCTAAGCCGTAGAAATAATGTAAATTAAATAACCGTTGTTCATTGCGTAGCACTTCGTCGGGTGAAATCTGCCGTTGCCCTAACACATCTTGCAACAGTTCCCAATCAAACGTCTGTAACTCAAGCGCGCTAAAACTAGGTTTATTCGGCGATTTCTGCTGATAAAGCTCTTCGTTTCTGCCACGCCATCTGGTGTATTTAGCAAATGGTCATTTTGAACGTGGAAGACGGTTAAAAAGTTCTTACTGACTTCTTTATAATCTTGTGAACGTACCGGTTGGAGCTTAAACCGCTCCCGCAATTCGATAAACCGCTTCTCGCCAACCGATTCATACAACACAACGCTCAATAGATCGTCTTTAAAAAAAACATCTGGTTTCATTGGCGCGTATAGTTCATAAACCAATTGGCGGCCTGCTTCACCATTTTTTTGATACGTCCGGATTAAGCCTAATGCCTCTAATTTACTGCGGCCGTCATAGAACGCTGGTAAATCGACACTCAATAAATTCAATAGCGTTGCGTGGGTTTGAAATTGATGTTGGCTCGCAACATCCTTCACTTGACTCCACAATAACAAATAAAGACTATAGGCAACGGCACCCATCAACGGTTGATACAAATACGTCACCACCGTTTGGTCGAAATCAGTTAAGTAGTTTGCTTTCGTCACCAAAAAGCCGTCTTTTGGACTTAAAAAATCAAATGCATCAGCCATAAAAACGTCCTTCCCTTATTTTGATTCTTTTGCTTTTTCTTTTTTCATCATATCTTGTAATTCTTTCATGAAGACATTCATATCTTTGAATTGTCGATAAACACTGGCAAAACGAATATAGGCAATCTCATCAATTTCTGGCAATAGTGCCATCACGTATTCCCCAACGGCTTGTGACGACACTTCATTTTCACCTAATGCTCGAATTTTATTTTCGACATCGTCGACGATTTCCGTCATTTGTTCCATCGTAACCGGCCGTTTTTCAGCCGCCCGAATCAACCCGCGTAATAACTTATCGCGATTAAATTCTTCGCGCGTCCCGTTTTTCTTAATCACCAATAATGGTGTTTGTTCAACGCGTTCAAACGTTGTAAACCGGAAACGACAGTTTTCACATTCACGGCGACGACGAATAACACGCCCCTCATCGGTTGGTCGACTGTCAATCACCCGTGAACTATTTTGATGACAATGCGGACATAACATAGTGACACCTTCTATTCTTAAATTAAGCTTTTATTTTAGTTTAGTATAAACCCATCTTATCTTGGTTATTATACCATGAACACGCAAATTCACTAAATGTTGAATCGTCAAAAATAAGCTGTGACAGAACTCGGTTATCAATTGAGTATCAAGTTGAAAATGCTGGTTATCCCGAACTTAAGGATAACCAGCATTTTTGATTTGAACGGAAATTGATGAGTTCTGGCGCGCGTCAATACAGAATATTCGTTTAATATCGGGATACTAAAACTAATATCACACCCTCTTTTTTAACTAATCAGTGATTTTCGTTAATAAACTATCAATTTGCGCCTGTAGTGTTGCTAACGACCCTTCATTCTCTAATATATAATCGGCCTGCGCTCGCTTTTCAGCCAACGGCAACTGACTAGCGATTCGTAATTCAGCCGCTTCAGCCGTTAGCTGATTACGGGCCATCAACCGTGCCAATTGCGTCGCATGTGAGACGGCCACCACAGCTACACCATCGAATAATTCGGCGTAACCTTGTTCATACAACAACGGAATATCAACCACCACAACTGAGGCTTGCTTAATCGCGGCCATCTGTGCAATCAAGGCCTGGCGAATAACCGGTGCGGTAATCGCGTTCAACTGCGCTAAGCTGTCGGTTGTCCAAAAACGAGTTGTCCTAATTTGTGACGATCAACTTGACCATCAATCACTAACGAATCCCCAAAAGTGGCTGCAATTTGTTCTTTAACCGTTTGATTTTCCGCCATCACTTGATGGGCCACTTGATCCGCATCAATCACCGGTACCCCTAGTGTTTTAAAAAGGGTAGAAGCTGCCGATTTGCCCGTCGCAATTCCGCCCGTTAACCCTAAAAAATAGGTCATTAACGCGCCTCTTTTCTAATCTGACAATGCGGACAAAAGTGTGTACCACGTTGGGCGACCTTTATTTTTTCAATCGGCGTCTGACAACGTTCGCACGGTTCCCCTTTTTTACCATAAACATGCAACATCTCTTGGAAAGCACCAGCATGTCCGGTCGCGTTCAAAAAGGTATTGACGGTTGTGCCACCACTATTAATCGCTAATTGCAATTCAGTAATGATGTCATCGTGGAGTTTTTGAACTTCCGCTTGCGTTAATAAATCAGCCGGTGTTTCCGGATGAATCTGGCTCAACCACAATGTTTCATCCACATAAATATTACCTAAGCCGCTCACCACTTTTTGATCCAACAATAACGGTTTGATGGCTTTATGGTGTTTTTGTAACGCTTGATAAAACTGGTGCACGTCAAACGTCGCCGGTGTCGGTTCGGGTCCCAAGGTTTTCAGCCCAGCAACCGTCATTTCTTGGCCGGTTTCAATCAACTGCATCCGGCCAAATTTACGCGTGTCTAAATAACGTAATTGCGTCCCATCAGTCATCTCAAAAATCACGTGGGTGTGCTTGGTGACGGGTGCACTTTGATCATCCACTTCGTATTTACCTTCCATCCGCAGATGGCTAACGACCGTTAAATCGTGATCAAATCGAATCAATAAATATTTGCCCCGCCGATCGACACCGATAATTTGCCGATCCACTAAGCCGTCTAAAAAGACTTCATCAGGATTAACGACAATTTTAGACCATAAAATTTGGATGTCTTTGACGGTTTTACCAATGACTAATTCTGCTAAACCACGCCGAACATTTTCAACCTCTGGTAATTCTGGCATTGTTTTCCACCTTATTTCTTAATATCATACCAAGTGGGGCCAAAACCACTTTCCACTTTTAACGGTACGGCTAAACTAACCGCCGAATCCATCACACTGGGCACCAATTTTTGTAGAATTGGTATTTCTGCTTCTGGTGCTTCAAAAATCAATTCATCATGGACCTGTAACAACATTTTAGCCTGTAAGTTAGCCTTGGTTAATTCTTGTTGCATCAAAATCATGGCCACTTTGATAATATCGGCCGCACTACCTTGAATGGGCGTGTTCATCGCAGTCCGTTCGGCAAACGACCGCAGATTAAAGCTTTTAGCGTGAATATCCGGTAAATACCGACGACGATGGAATAGCGTTTCAACGTAACCTTCTTCACGCGCCTTTTTGACAATATCGACCATGAATTGTTGAACACCTGGATATTGTTCGAAATAGGCTTCAATGAAACTCTTAGCCTGTTGACGGGTAATCCCAATATTTTGCGATAACCCGTAGTCACTAATCCCGTAAACAATCCCAAAGTTTGTCGCTTTCGCTTGACGCCGCATATCTGGTGTCACTTGATCCGCGCTGGTTAAGCCAAAAATCTTCATCGCTGTATTGGCATGGATATCCCGATTTTCTTTAAAGGCTTCTTGCATGTTAACATCACCCGAAATATGGCTAAAACGCGCAATTCAATTTGGGAATAATCGGAAGAAAATAGTTGCCAACCTGGTTGACTAGGGACAAACGCTTGGCGAATCTTACGCCCTTCGGCCACCCGGACCGGAATATTTTGTAAGTTAGGATCAACCGATGATAAACGACCGGTTTGCGTTAAAGTCTGTAAATAACGCGTATGCACTTTATTGTCTTGATGAATCGATTTCAATAACCCTTCAACGTAGGTCGATTGAATCTTAGCAATCTGGCGATAATCCAAAATGGTTTGGACAATCGGCGCATCTTTACGGAGTTGTTCAAGTACATCAACCGCAGTTGAATAACCCGTTTTGGTTTTCTTAATCACTGGTAAGCCCATTTTTTCAAATAAAATGACCCCTAACTGTTTAGGAGAGTTGATGTTAAAGGTTTCCCCAGCTTCGGCATAAACTTTTTCTTCCAATATCTTTAACGTTTGAATAAATTCAGAACCCATTTGTTGTAAGCAACTGGCATCCACTTTAATACCAGTAATTTCCATCCGCGCTAAGACCAACGCTAACGGTAATTCCATATCAGTGAATAAATCAAATTGTTGATGTTCCTTTAACTGAGCGACTAATTGGGGTTGTAATTGATTAATCGCCGCCGCCTTTTGAACTAAATGTTGATAGAACGTGGTTAGTTCTTCGGGTAGCGCCCGTTTAGCCCCTTTACCGTAAACTTGTTCATCCGTTTGCACGTTTTGATAGTCGTGTAAATTAGCGAGCGTTCCTAAGTCATTACTGTTATTGGTCGTATTTAATAAATATGACGCGAGCAATAAATCAAATTCAACTCCTGCCAATTCAATCCCTAAGCGACTAGCCGCCACTTGATTCCGTTTAACATCAAATACGGCTTTTGTTTGGTCAGCATCTTCCAACCAATCTTTAAAAATCGGTTCTGCTAATAAAGCCACATCATCGCTGACGTACCAGTGTTTTGGCGTACCAACGTAGAAACCAATCATCTCGGCCGTATGATAATTATCCGTTAACATTTCAATCCCAAATGTAGCGGTGCCCGTTAATTCAGAAAGAAGCGTTAAATTATCATTGGTTAAAACCGTATAATCATACGATTCAACTGGCACGGCTTCTTCTGAAGTGACGTTCAACTGATTCAAAAATGATTTGAAATTCATCGCTTGATAGAACGCAATTAAGGTCTCTAAATCCGGACCATTATAAGCGAGATCATCAATACCGATGGTTAACGGCGCATCCCGACGAATCGTGGCCAACATCTTACTCATAAATGCTTGATCACGATCTTCAATTAAATGTTCTTTTAACTTGCTAGCTTTCATTTCATCGACGTGTTCATAGACGCCTTCGATACTCTCGTGAGCGGCCAATAATTTTAAGGCCGTTTTTTCGCCCACTTTAGTGACGCCCGGATAATTGTCAGAGGTATCACCCATCAAACCCTTTAAATCGATAATCTGACTCGGCAATAATCCCAACTTTTCTTGAACGTGTTCTGGCGTGTAGGCTTCGATTTCGTTGACACCTTTAACCGTGATGTTAACGGTCGTCTTATCAGTCGTTAACTGGGTTAAATCGCGGTCACCAGTGACAATATCAACGGTAAAGCCGGCTGCCTCGGCTTCTTTCGCCAAAGTGCCAATAATATCATCCGCTTCAAAATTATCTAAATCATACGATTGAATCCCATACGCACTCAACAATTCTCGAATGTACGGAAACTGTTCTGATAATTCGGGCGGCGTTTTAGAGCGGCCCGCTTTATAATCACTAAATTCAGCCGTTCTAAAGGTCGTCTTACCCGCATCGAACGCTACTAACACGTGACTCGGTTCAATTTTTTTCAAAATAATATCAAGCATATTTTTAAACGCATAAATCGCATTAGTATGTAACCCATCTTGATTGGTAAAATGATCTAACGCTTGATGCATTGCAAAAAAAGCGCGAAAGGCTACACTATTACCATCAATTAATAATAATTTTTTTTGAGAACTCATTTTGTTCCTCCTTGTTGTCAAACCACTATCCCTATTCTATCAAAGATAGCCATCGACCGATACTGATTCGCGTCACAAAAAATCACATGACTTTATCAATCAAGATACCAATTAAAAATCCGATTAGTCCCAAACTCAGGATTAATCGGATTTTTTTATGGCACTTTATTTAGCTTCGGGTCGGTTGCTGTTGATGGTCACCATACGTTCAAAGATTTCTTTACTTTGACCAATGGTTGCTTCAACCTTATCTTCACCAATTTCTTCTTTTAAGTCGTTATAAAGATCGAGATAATAGAATAATAAATGACGATAAACTTGCATCCCGTTATCCGTTAAATGAACACGACGAATTCGTTGATCATTTTCATCAGATTGTTCAGCAATGAACGCCATCTTCCGTAATGAACGGCATTGACGCGAGATTGCAGAACGACTCACTTGCATTTTATCAGCTAAAGCACTATTTGTTGTTTCATTATTAGCATTTTGAATTTCGTGCATGACCAAAAATTGATCAAAAGATAACCCATATTTCTGGCTTTCCTTACTCATGCATTCACTTAAGTTATTAATTAACCAGCGGTATAACCCCGCAAATTCCATAAAATCTGACCACGTGCTGCCGATTAAATCGGACTTGTCTACTACATCCATATTCTTCCTCCTACAAAATTCTGAGCCCAATAATCCCTAAACGGATTACCGATTTCGAATCTTTATTCCCGCACTTATTCGATAAGCCTCAATATATAATCCTTATCAAAATTTGACACAATTGGTAATAATTATGACTTAAAGCGATAATAATAGTTTATAGCATTAAAAGATATATTTCAACTCACTTTACAGCTCATTTACAAAACAAATAAGTAAGTTCAAAGATAAAAACCTTGCTGTATCAACATTATCATGAAAATGATCTTTGGTTTTAATAAAAAAATTTATTTTTTCTTAATGAAATCAAACCCATTTTCACACTATTTTCAATCATTAAAGCGAATTCATTACGAGTCTCTAGTAAGTAATAGCATGTTTTATTAACAGATGCAAGTACTTAGTCTCCATCAAAAAAAACGACATCAGAAATCTGATTGTCGTTTAATCGTGATTTATTTTAATTATTGTACAATCGTAATTGCGACGCTCCGACGACCCCAACTAACACATTGGCCGACCGTTGGAAAATGAACATCGATAATGTGACCTTTAATCGCACCACCGGTATCACCCGCAATGGCATACCCATAACCTGGCACCATTACCAATGATCCTAACGGAATGACACTTGGGTCAACCGCAATACAGTTCGGGTTCTTCATTAAATCAATCCCAGTTGCGCCGTAACGACCCATACCCGGCGTTGCAATTGAATAGGCAGTTGCTTGGACCTGAATTGTTTGACCGGCCTTACCGCTCGCTTTATCGGCTAAACTAGCCTGTTGCTTAGCGGCAGTATCGCTACTACTTGTATCCGTCACCTTAGCAACGGTCGTAGCGGCTTTGGCTTGTTCAGCAGCCTTAGCAGCTGCTGCCTGTTCTGCCGCAATTTTAGCTTCTTCAGTGCTCTTTTCTTGCGCAATCTTAGCTAATTTATCTCGACTTTGACTTAAGTTAGTCTTCATCTGATCAATTTGCGTTTGCAATGTCGTTGTCTGTTGGTCTAATTCGATTTTTTCTTGATCTAAATTAGTTTTACTCGTTTCTAAACGTTCTTGAACCACTTTCGTATCATGATAGCTTTGGACTAATTCATCCATATTTTGATTATCAGCCGATTGAAGTACCGTTAATGCATACGCCCGGTTGAAGAAATCGCTCAACGAATCAGCTGATAACAACGCGTTAACGACGTTGCGATCGTCAGCACTTTGTTGCAACGATTGTAACCGTTCTTTAGCATAAGTTTCACGTTTCGCTAATAAGACCGCTTGCTTTTTCAAAACCTTTTTAGCATTCGTAATGCTAGCTTCATTATCAGCAATTTTAGTTTTTAATTGATCGACTTTTTGATATTGTGCATTAACACTCGTTAACGTCACCTGAATCTTTGAATTTGTTTCTGAAATATCTTTTTGTGTACTGCTTTCTTGATCTTTTAATTCACTCAAGCTGGCAGCACTAACAGATGTTACCATCGTTACCATTGCAACTAATCCTGTGACAACAATCAACGCTAGTCTTTTAAATCGCATCTTGTTAAACTCCTCCATTCATAACCCAGAGTCGATTATACCCAAGAAGTGGCCCTATTAGATTGCAGATTTATGACGTTATATTACAGTTTAACGACATTTATATTTTTTGTGTAATAAATTTAAACTTTAGCCGACGCTAATCCGGCTTGATAATTGACCGCTCAAACTGTTATCTCTAAAAACAACCAATCCTTCTGTGCAGTTGAACAAAAAATCTCGTCAACCTAGGAGTCAGGTTAAACGAGATTTTAATGAATTGATCATCGATTTTTTAACACTCTGGCCATTTCACGATCTTGTTCTTTGCGTTTTAATGTTTCGCGTTTGTCATATTCATGTTTCCCTTGACCAACACCAATTAACACCTTCGCAAAACCATGTTTTAAATAGACCTTTAACGGGACAATCGTGATACCTTTATTCTTAGTAATGCCCACTAATTTATCAATCTCTTTACGGTGCAATAACAACTTACGATTCCGTAGTGGATCATGATTAAATTGGTTGCCCTGTTCGTAGGGGCTAATATGGACGTTTTCTAAATAAGCTTCACCATTGCGGACCCGGGCAAATCCATCCCGTAAATTAATTTTACCTTTACGAACCGATTTAATCTCGGTCCCAGTCAACACTAATCCGGCTTCAAATGTTTCTAAAATGCTGTAATCATGACCAGCTTTTTTATTTTGAGCAATCAGGTTTGCTGGTTTTTGCGGATGTTTCTTTGCCATTTAATCACCTACTTTTTAAAAGTACGTTTTTGTGAATCTTTGGCTGGCGCTGGGCGCCGACCGTTATTCTTTTTATTGTCAAAATGACGATTGCGTTTGTCGCCACTCTTTTCATTATCACGTGGGCGCATTGGCCGTTTAGGTCTTGGTTCTATTCTACTCAATATCTCAGCAGAAGCCAAGGGAACGTCCTCGGTCTTCAAGAGTTCAAAATCAACTGAATGCGCATCGAGGTCAACATTTGCAACCTTCACTCGAACGGGTTGGCCAATTCGATACATCTTGTGTGTCCGATCGCCAACTAAAGCTAATTGACTCTCAACAAAGCTGTAATAATCGTCTTTCATCTGTGAAATGTGCACAAGTCCTTCAACCGTGGTTGGTAAGGCGATGAACATCCCAAAGCTAGTGACTGAACTGATGACGGCATCGTATTCATTACCAACTTTATCTAACATAAATTCAGCTTTTTTAAGATCAACGACTTCCCGTTCAGTATCAATTGAGCGACGTTCTTCGATTGAAGTTTGTTCACCGATTGGGCTAGTTTAGGTTCCCACTTCGCCTTTTCTTCAGTTGTCATGCCATTTTTAGCATATTCGTGAATTAAACGATGAACCATTAAATCGGGATAACGACGAATTGGTGATGTGAAATGCGTGTAAAATTCAGCCGCTAAACCAAAATGGCCTAATGATTCGTCTGAATAATGTGCTTGTTGCATACTTCTCAATAACATCGTTGTAATGATGGGTTGTTCTGGTTGACCTTCAATTTGAGTCAAGACTTCTTGTAACATCATTGGTGTCACTTTTTGACTTGAGCCTTGGATCTGAATGCCATAAGCCGTAATAAATTCAAAGAATTTCTTCATCTTTTCGCTATCTGGTGTTTCGTGAATCCGGTATAAGAATGGCGCATGAGCCGTGCTGTAATGTTCAGCAACCGTTTCATTGGCAGCTAACATGAATGATTCAATCATGCGTTCCGATAACCCGCGTGAACGTAATTCGATGTCAATCGCTTTACCGTTTTCATCGACGATAATCTTAGCTTCGTCTTCTTCGAAATCAATTGCACCGCGATTATGGCGTTTCTTCAATAAAATTTCGTGTAATTCAGACATATCTTCAAACATCGGTACTAAGGCCGCGTATTGTTGACGAAGATCAGCATCTTGATCCGTTAAAATATGATTGACGTTATTGTAAGTCATCCGAGCAGTTGATTTAATCACACTTGGGAAAATGTGGTGTTCAACGACTTGACCGTGTTCGTCAATTTCCATTTCACACGTTAAAGCCAAACGTTCAACATCTGGATTTAAAGAACAGATCCCATTTGATAACCGGAAAGGTAACATTGGAATCACACGATCCGTTAAATAAGTACTCGTCCCACGTTCTAGCGCTTCAACATCCAGTGGTGAGCCTTCCGTTACATAATAGCTGACATCGGCAATGTGCACGCCTAAATGGAAATGACCATTCGCTAATTTACGGACATTAACCGCGTCATCGAAATCTTTTGAATCGTCGCCATCAATTGTCACCACGTCTTGGTTCGTTAAATCTTTGCGACCAACTTTATCGGATTCTAAAACCGTATCCGGTACGGATTCAGATTGTAACCGAACTTCTTCAGGGAAGTCTGTTTTAATATCATGTTGATAAACAATCGATAAGACATCGACACCAGGATCGTTTTTATTGCCTAAAACTTGTTTGGCAATCCCGCGCATTTGACCGGGTGCTTCAACACTTGGGTATTTCGTAATATCGACTTGAACCATATCGCCTTTTTGAGGATGTAACCCATTGTCCGTTAAATAAATTAAATAAGTACTCAATTTTTTGGCGTGACTTTGAATGTAACCAATCAAACCGGTTTTTTCTTTTTGAATATCGGAATAAGGCATAAATTCACCGACAATTTCTTCAATCCCACGAGTAATGACGTTGACAATCTTACCTTCAGGGCCACGACGACTATTTTCTTCGGCCTCTTTAACAATTTCAACTTCGACGGTATCGCCGTTCATTGCAAAATTGGTATTCGGTGGCGCGATAAAAATATCGGGATCCGTATTATCAACGGGGAGCGAAACAAACCCAAAACCGCGTTCGTTGGCGTGAAAAACCCCTTCAACACGTCGTTGAGTGGCTGGCATTCTAAACTTGCCGGCTTCATCCATGTTTAATGTTTTAGCGGCTTCTAAATCGGCCATCACTTTAACTAAGTCTTTAAAATCTTGTGAACCACTGACACCAATCCGTTCACTGATTTCTGATACGTTTAATTGTTGCGTTTCATCTGCGGCGAAAATGGCCATAATGGCTGATTTCATTTGTTCAACTTGTGTCATATCAACACCTCTTTCTTGTTTTCAAAGCGCTTAATAAACGCCGTTACGTCTGCTTCTAATTGATGGTGCGCGGTATCAACCGTAATCACGTGACCGGCCTCAGCGTACCAATGATAATCGACTGGACTACCCAGGTCGGTCAACCGTTGTTGCAATTGTTTAGCTTGATTGGGATCAATGACTTGATCGTGGCCTCCCTGCCCAATAAAAACGGGTTTCGGGCCAATCTGATTTAAATCCGTTTGAACTAACTGACCAAACTGTTGGATTTGCGCTAATTGTTGTGGTAATTGTTGGCGAATCTGCGCTAACTTGGCCATTTGTAACGCCTCAGTCACCGCCGTCGCTTGATACACTTTTTGTGCATATTGTTGAAATAACGGGGTCAAACTGGCTGGCACACCCTCTAGAAGCGGCGTGCTAAAAACCCCACCACCAACCACTTCCGGCAGTAATTCAAGTGCTCGCAAAGCAAAAAGCCCGCCTAACGACAACCCGAAAACAAAGATGGGCTTTTTATGGGCCTTGCTTAACTGCTGAATCGCTGTCACGGTTGTTTGCCACCAAAGCGTGACGTTGCCGCCGTTTAAAATATCCAACGGTTCAAACGTCGCGTGACCCGCAAAATTCGGTGCTAATACGGACCAGTTTTGCTTTTCTAAAGAGCGGCCTAACATCCGAACATCATTCGCACTACCGGTATAAGCATGTAGTAAAACGATGCCAATTGAGCCTTGTTCAAAATAATAGGGTTCTGGTAATCGATAACGCATACCACGGCCTCCTACCGGCAAAATTCATTTAAAAAGGTCTCCTGCCATTCAACAGGAGACCGCATCAACGTTCTTATTAGAATTCGATCCGCCTGTTAAATTAGTGTGATGAAAGATACACCAACGCTAACGCAAAGACGAAGAATAAAATGCCTAGGACAACTGTGACTTTTTGCATGAAAGCTTCAAAGCCCCGTGCCTTTTGTTTACCAAATAAATCACCAGCACCGCCTGATAAAGCACTCAAAGCATCTTGCTGTTTACTTGGTTGCATCATGACTGCAATTACAATCAAGATTGAATCGATTAATAATAAGTTCAGGAAAAGATTTTCCAACCTAACCCCTACCTTTCTATCTACACTGTCTTTTAATACTTTAGCATAAAAAGTATTCAGACACCACATTTTTATCAATTATTTCACGAGATTTTCATCGATTTCTTGCAACTGTTGCGCTGCCAATTCAATCTGACGTCTCACCGACGCGCGTAACTGATGTTTGGTCAAAACAACTAGGGTATCGCCCGCGCGAATTAAGGTATCCCCATGCGGAATTAATTCGGTTTCACCCCGCCGAATTGCGATCAATAAACTGGCTTTGGGCCAATCTAATTCGCGCACTTGCCGATCTTCTAACGGTGCGCCGACAAAAACCGGTACTTCTAGTCGATCACTATAACCTTCAGTTTGCGGCGCACTCTTACCAATTAACCGTTGCAATAGTGATTCGTAAATCGGTGCACCGCCCATTAAATCAACGACGACGTACGCGATTAACGATAAAATCGCCAACGGCATCAGATGCGTTAGTGAACCGACCATTTCGGTCACCAACAAGATGGCGGTAAACGGTGCTTTCCCGATGCCGGCGAAATAGCCACCCATTGAAAAAATCATCAAATTAACCACGTAATTCGGTGCCAATAGGCCTAAATGCATCATCGTTAAGCCGTAAACAGCGCCAATTAAAGCGCCTAACGATAGAATCGGTAAAAATATCCCACCCGGTAAGCCGGAACCATACGAAATCATCGAAAAAACAAACCGAATCACTAATAGCGCAATCACGATTTTTAAACTGGGTACCTGTTGCCCTAATTGGGTAATCACGGTATTCCCGCCGCCCAAAATAGTGGGCCAAAAATACCCAATCGGGATCACTAAAATCAACGGCACTAATCCACGGTAGCGTTGCGGTACTTTAAGGCGCGCATAAAATTGTGGCATCCATAACAACACTTTTTGGTAGAGATAACCCGCTAAACCTAAAATAATCCCTAGAATAATCAAATGCCAATATTGATTAATCGGCAAACTTTTGGTGTACGCAATATGTAAAACCGGTGTTAAGCCGAAAAAATTTAACGACACAAAGTTAGCCGCCAACGCACTTGTTAAAGCGGTCAGCCAAACAAGTGGTGAAAAATTATGATAGATCTCTTCTAAAACAAATAACGTGCCAGCAATCGGTGCATTGAAAGCGGCGGATAAGCCAGCCGCGGCCCCACCAGCAATCAACAACCGCCGATCAGTCCCCTTATTGTGTAAGGTTTCAGCGACGCCTTGTCCGACCGCTGCACCGAGTTGAATGGAAGGCCCTTCACGCCCTAGAAACAAACCTGGTGCTAAACTTAACAGCCCACCGACGAATTTTCGCCAAAGAATCGACCACCATTTCAAATCAAATTCACCCGCTAATTGGCCTTCAACTTGTGGAATCCCCGAACCACTGATATTCGGTTCCCGTT
The DNA here is from genome assembly GCF_000615805.1 of Latilactobacillus fuchuensis DSM 14340 = JCM 11249. Taxonomy (GTDB): domain Bacteria; phylum Bacillota; class Bacilli; order Lactobacillales; family Lactobacillaceae; genus Latilactobacillus; species Latilactobacillus fuchuensis. The sequence goes on along the minus strand of NZ_BAMJ01000013.1, from coordinate 39,831 downwards.
TTAATAAATGGGCGACGATTAAACCGCACACCACGCTAATCGCTAACACGACCAGTAAGAGACTTGGCGCCTGTTGTGCGCGTTGGTACAGATTAATCGAAAACGCTAATCCTTTTTCGATTAATAGACGAAAAAGACTGACCACAATCCCCGCTAGTACCCCAACAACTAACCCTTTAATGATAAAGAAAAAACGGGTCTTATTGAAGCGGCTCTCACGTCGTCGGTTATCTTGCATCGCACGCATTCCTCCAAAAATAAATTAATGATAGGTTTATTATAAACCATTTGTCCAACCGATAATGATTAATCGTCTGAAATGCCTCAATTCACCATTTGTCTAATGAATTGCTTCGTGAAAATTAGCGCATTCTAATCTCAACGAAAATTCAATGTTAAAGCCATTAAAAGTGAGTGATAATCACATTTGTAACCGTTTACACTTTTTGAATAATATGTTTAGATAAAGGTGTTCTTAACAATTAATTTCTGGAGGAATCGACATGACAAGAATTGAACGCGATAGCGTTGGCGAAATGAACATTGCAGATACTGCTTATTACGGTGTGAATGCCGCTCGTGCGCAAGAAAATTTCAAAATTACCGATAATTTATTAGACACTGATTTTATTATTAGTCTCGCTGAAATTAAAAAGGCCTGCGCTTTGACCAATCGAGAATTAAACGTTTTAGAACCCGCAATTGCTACTGCGATTGTCCGCGCCTGCGACGATATCATTGGCGGCAAGTTACACGACCAGTTCATCGTTGATCCCCTTCAAGGTGGCGCTGGTACGAGTTCCAATATGAATGCTAACGAAGTGATTGCCAATCGCGCCATCGAATACCTTGGTGGCACTCGTGGTGATTATTCAATCGTCCATCCTAACGATCACGTCAACAAAGGCCAATCAACCAACGACGTTTACCCATCAGCCGGTAAATTAACCTTACTTAAAAAAGTGCCACTATTAATGGCGCAATTGGATTATTTGGAAACGACCCTTTTACAAAAATCGGACCGCTACCAAGACGTCATGAAATTAGGGCGTACCCAACTCAACGATGCGGTTGCCTTATCAGTCGGTGATGAAATTCACGCCTACTACACGGTGATCAGTCGCAATCATCAACGGATTCTAAACGCGACCAATGAATTATTGCGAATCAACTTAGGCGGTACTGCTATCGGGACTGGTCTCAATAGTCATCCTGATTTCCCACAAACGGCCGCTAAAATTCTCCGGGAAATGACTGGTTTTAATTTCTTACCTAGTCAAGATTTAATCGATGGCACCCAAAACGTCGAAAGTTACGCCGTTTTGGCCGACAATCTTAAAACACTAGCACTGAGTCTTTCTAAAATTGCCAATGATATTCGCCTACTCTCTTCAGGTCCCTTATCTGGCATTGGCGAATATCGGATTCCTGCTAAACAAAACGGCAGTTCAATCATGCCCGGTAAAATTAATCCGGTGATTCCTGAAATCGTTAATCAATGCGCATTTGCAGTGATTGGCAACAACACCACGATTTCAATGGCGGTTGAAGCCGGTCAACTCGAATTAAACGCTTTTGAACCGGTTATCTTCTATAAATTACTCGAATCATTCCAATATTTAACACGGGTCATTGACACTTTCGTGACCAACTGCCTAGTCGACCTCGAACCCGATCCGCAACGTTGTCTCGAAAATCTCGAAAACAGCACGTCACTAGCGACCGATTTGTCCAAAGTCGTCGGTTATTCACGAGCGGCCAAAATTGCTAAAGATACGGTTAAATCCAAAGATGATTTCCGCACGACTGCCCTCAAAGATGGCATCCCTGAAAAATTAGTCAAACAATTACATTACTGAAAGGAAACATGATCATGACTATTAATGAAGAAGCACTCGCTTTACACGCCGCTAAACAAGGTAAAATCGCAGTAGAAAGTACGGTTCAAATCCAATCGATGCATGATTTAGCGCTCGCATACAGTCCCGGAGTGCCGAACCTTGTCGGGTCATTCAAAAAGACCCTGAAGCCGCTTATCAATACACCGCTAAATCCCATATGGTCGGCGTCATTAGTGATGGTTCAGCGGTTTTAGGTCTCGGTAATATCGGTGCTCAAGCAGCAATGCCCGTCATGGAAGGCAAATCAATTTTATTCAAACAATTCGGCCAGCTCGATGCTTTTCCGATTTGTTTAGACACGCAAGAGCCCGCAGCCATTGTTACGGCCGTCCAACAAATTGCCCCTAGTTTTGGCGGCATTAATTTGGAAGATATTGCTTCGCCTAAATGTTTTGAAATCGAAGCCACTTTGAAAAAAACATTAAATATTCCGGTCTTTCATGACGATCAACACGGCACCGCAGTCGTCGTTGCAGCCGGTCTAATCAACGCGTTAAAATTAGTCCATAAATCGATTAATCAAATCAAAATCGTTCTCAACGGTCCAGGCGCGGCCGGGACCGCCATCATTAAGATGCTCCAAAATCTCGGGGTTACCAACATCATCGCGGCCGATCAATTCGGAATTCTGCGCGCTGATAATCCAAATAGTCAGACCCATAAACGCGAAATTGCTGCAACGACTAATCCGGAAAACATTACCGGTCAATTGACCGATGCACTCGTCAACGCGGACGTCTTTGTTGGCGTTTCTGTCGCAGAAGCGCTAACCCCTGAAATGATTCGCACGATGGCGACAGATCCGATTATTTTTGCCTTAGCCAATCCGATTCCTGAAGTCATGCCCGAAATTGCAATAACCGCTGGTGCAGCGATTATTGCAACCGGCCGTTCGGACTATCCCAACCAGATTAATAACGTGCTCGCGTTCCCCGGTATTTTCGCGGGCGCCTCCAAGTGCGGGCGACTGAAATCAATGAAGCCATGAAAATCGCGGCGGCTTACGCAATTGCCGATTACGTTACACCAGCCCAACTAACGACCGAACACATCATGCCCGAAATCTTCGAACCAGCCATCAGTGACACCGTCGCTCAAGCTGTGGCTCAAGCGGCAATTGTCGCCGGTGTCGCGCAAAAAGGAGTGACTGCCAAATGACCCGAATTGAACACGATGCGCTCGGTCCCGTCGAAATTGATGATACCCATCTATGGGGCCCACAAACGCAACGAAGTCTGGAACATTTTAAAATTAGTACCGAAACAATCCCATTACCCTATATCACGGCCTTAGCCCAAATTAAAAAAGCGGCCGCAATCGTTAACCTAGCCGAACATAAACTATCTGACGAACGTCAACAAGCGATTTGCCAGGCAGCCGATGCGATTATTGCTGGTCAACATGACAACGAATTTCCATTGAGCGTTTGGCAAACTGGGAGTGGCACGCAATCGAACATGAACGTCAACGAAGTGATTGCGCATCTCTGTAATCAAACGCATGCCGATTGGATGCATCCCAACGATCACGTCAACCTTTCGCAAAGTTCTAACGATACTTTCCCGACCGCAATGCACCTAGCCATCGTCGAAGCGATTAGTACTGAATTGTTACCCGAATGTCAAAAATGGGCCACGCTCTTACAACAAAAGGCCAGTGATTACGCCGCAATTATCAAAATCGGGCGTACCCATTTACAAGACGCCACCCCCCTATCCTTCGGGCAGGAGGTCAGCGGTTGGGCTGGCATGTTGCTTAATAATAGCCAGTTTATCGACCAAGCCCAAGATGCCGTGCGCAACTTAGCGATTGGTGGGACCGCCGTTGGGACCGGCATGAACGCCTCGCCAACATTTGGCACCGCAATGGCTGAACAACTCAGCCACCAATATCAGTTGCGTTTCAACAGTGATCCGAATAAGTTTTACGCTTTAACGAGCCATTCTGCCATCAGTTACCTGCATGGTGCCTTACGCGCTTTAGCCGGTGACCTACTCAAAATTGCTAACGACATTCGCTGGCTAAGCAGTGGCCCCCGTTGCGGCTTAGGCGAGATTACGATTCCAGCCAATGAACCAGGCAGCTCAATCATGCCGGGCAAAGTTAATCCGACACAATGTGAAGCCTTAACCATGTTGGCGGTTCAAGTCATGGGCAACGACACCACGATTCAAGTGGCTGCCAGCCAAGGTAACTTCGAATTAAACGTCTTTAAACCCGTAATCGCCTATAATATGATGCAATCAATTCAATTACTAACTGACGGTCTCCGTTCATTCCGACTCAATTGCTTATTCGGCTTAACCCCAAACGTCGAAAAAATGGCAACCTTATGTGAAAACTCATTAATGTTAGTGACTGCACTAAGTCCCCATATTGGTTATGAACAAAGTGCTAAAATTGCGCAAGCCGCACTGGCTAACCAACAAACGTTAAAAGAGGCCACGCTTGAATTAACCACTATTTCTGAAGCTGATTTTGATTTGTGGGTCAATCCACAAAATATGATTTGATTTGTGATAAATACTACGTACACTAGTCATCAACACTCAATAGCAGTCATATTAATTTGACATGACTGCTATTTATCATTGCTATCTCATTAATTTTCGCTTAATATGCAAGGAGTACCTAATTAATATCAAAGGAGATTTTATCATGGCATCAGATACAAAACAATTGCGCTGGTTTAACGTTGCACTAATTGCCTTCGTCGCCGTTTGGGGATTAGGCAATGTCGTCAACAACTATGCACAACAGGGACTTTCTGTTATTACTTCTTGGATTTTGATCATGCTTTTATATTTCGTGCCTTACGCCTTAATTGTCGGTCAATTAGGTTCCACTTTTAAAGAGGCGAACGGTGGCGTTTCATCTTGGATTAAAGCCACCAGTACAAAACGGCTCGCTTATTACGCCGCTTGGACTTATTGGGTCGTTCACATTCCTTATTTGGCTCAAAAGCCCCAAGGAATTCTGATCGCGATGAGTTGGCTCTTTAAAGGCAATGGTAATTTCGTCAACACGATTTCATCCTTGACGGTTTCGATTATCTGTCTCGCGTTATTCTTATTATTTCTCTGGCTATCATCACGCGGGATTGCAACTTTAAATCGGATTGGGAGTATCGCAGGGACGGCCATGTTCATCATGTCGATTCTTTTCATTATTCTAGCCGTTTCAGCGCCTTTCATGACTAAAGGGGCGCACATCGCAACACCGGATATGACCAGTATCAAAACCTACATTCCTAAATTTGATGTCAACTACTTCACCACGATTTCAATGTTAGTTTTCGCCGTGGGTGGTGCTGAAAAAATTTCACCTTATGTCAACAATACGCATAATGCCGCCCGCGAATTTCCGAAAGGAATGTTAGTCCTCGCTGGGATGGTCGCATTCTGTGCGATCTTAGGGTCATTCGGGATGGGAATGCTCTTTAATTCCAACCACATTCCATCTGATTTAATGGCAAACGGCGCTTATGAAGCTTTCCGTCGTTTAGGCCTTTATTACCATGTCGGCCCAACTTTCGTAATTCTCTATGCGCTCGCCAATACGCTCGCTCAAGTCTCAGCTTTGGCCTTCTCAATCGATGCACCGCTTAAAATTTTGCTAGGTGATGCCGATAGCAACTTCATTCCTAAAAAATTATCGAAACTCAACGCTAAAGGAATTCCAACCAACGGTTATATTTTAACCGGGACCTTAGTCGGTTTATTGATTGTGATTCCCGCCCTTGGGATTGGCAATATGAATGAGTTATATAACTGGTTATTAAACTTGAACTCAGTTGTTATGCCATTGCGTTATCTATGGGTCTTCTTAGCTTACATGCTCTTAAATAAACAATTAAAGAAATTCAATTCAGAATACCATTTCGTTAAAAATCCGACTGTCGGTATGATTATCGGCGGTTGGTGCTTCTTCTTCACCGCTTTTGCTTGTTTGATGGGGATGGTACCGAAACTCAGTTACGCCGCTAACCCATCAACTTGGTGGTTCCAATTGAGCTTAAACATCATCACACCAGTCATCTTCATTGCACTGGGCATGATTTTACCAGCCATTGCGCGTCATCAAAATAAAATGGCTTAAATCAAGCTGTGGCAGAACTCGGTTATCAATTGAGTATCAAGTTAAAAAATCAGATTATCCCGTATTTAGGATAATCTGATTTTTTTGATTTGAACGAAGATTGATGAGTTTTGGCACGCGTCAATCAAAAATAGCGTTAATCCCGGATCAACTCAGGATTAACGCTATTTTTGCATTTAATTTATTTTGCGATTGATTTTAAGCCCACTCAATCGTATTTTTCGTTGCCAAGGTCGATCGATGAATAACCAACCAATGATTCCAACCAGTACGACATTGCGGATGAAATACCAAAGTAATAAGTATTTTTCATGGGTGTCCAATAGGTCATAAGGCAGTCGACTGAAAACCCCATTCATCGTCATCAGAAAGGCCACGTATAAAGTCCCTAGGATCAATAGTGGCCATTTCAACCAGTCCATTGTCACCACTTTATTTTGGTGTTCTAACGAACTCTTTTGATAGATTCGCTGACCCAGCCATAAAACAAACATACTGGTCATTAGAATACCGATAATTAATACAAAATATTTCCTGTTTCTATAAACCGTACCAACGTAGTGCGTATCAAGAATCCGATTTAAAAAGAACCGGATACTCCCAGGATCCATTCCATACTGAGTAGTCGTTCGACTTTGGATAAAATGCCGAAGATCCTCTAAATTAGTGATATTAAACGTTAAGGTAAATAGGAGTCCATAAGCACCAACGAGCAAGGTGACTAGTTCACCAACGACTAACCCTAGGAAGCATCCTAAGACGTAAAGCCCCATTAGAATGATCAGTAAGGCCAATTCGTGCTGTAATAGGTTACCAATCTCGATATTAAAATAGGGTTGGTGAACCATTGTTTTTAAAATTAAATAATAACTACTCTGGCCAATGACAATGCCCGCCAGTACCATTAATCCAACTAATTTTATTTTGGCCCAATAGATTGATCGTCGGTTGGTGGCTAGTCCAAATAAAAAAGCATCGAAATTCGTCCGGCGATCATACGTAAAGGTCAGCAGGCCTGCCGTCATACAAATAAAAGCAATTGTCAGGGTCATCACGGACGGTACGGCATTCTCCCGATTATCAAAAAAGTTCAACACCTCTTCTTGAAAGCTTTCAAGCGTCACTTTAGCTGGCTGCTTACCACTACCATCCTGATAACCAGCATACTTCGCCGAATCTGCTTTATAGTCCTTCACAAATTTGGTTGAATGATAATATTGATTATCCCTTTGCCAAGATTGGCCTTGTTGTAAGCCAACGGCCGCTTGAATCCCGACCATCAGTAACAATAACCCGATTAGATATTTGAAATAACGTTGTTTCATAATGGCTGCTAATTGTTGTCGTGTCATTTTAAGTGTCCCCTCTTTTTTAAATAAAAACTTGATAATCATCTTCCGTGACTAAATTAGCTTCAAATAAATCCTCTAGCGTAATTGGTAAACTTTCACACAAGACTGGTTCAAGCGCTTGAATTTGCGCGTCTAATTCATCAGAATAATTGGGAAAATAAACGACCATCACGCGACCAGAAACTGATAAGACCCGACCGGCTTCTTTGAACAACGCCGGTATCGTATTGGTTTTTAACACAATTTGTAATTTACGGGCGGTTTGCCGTAATTGTTCTAATTGATAATCTTTGATAATTTTAGTTTCTTTCAGAATCAACGTGCGATCGATTAATTGATCGAGTTCGACTAAGTTATGCGACGTGATTAAAACTGCCGTTTGCGTTTGTCCAACGTGGTCTAATAAGAGTCGAATGATGTTCTTACGGACAATCACGTCCAAACCGTCAAATGGTTCATCCAATAATAAATAACGCGCATGGCTACAAACGGCCAAAATAATGTTGAACAACCCCTGCATCCCTTTAGACATCTGTTGGTAGCGTTGGTGGCCGTCCAGATGATACATCGCTAATAAATCCGTTAACTGATCGGTATCAAAATCGGGATAGGCTTGCGCATAGTAGCGACCAATTTGTAATAACTGATTACCCTTAAAGAATAAGTGCGCTTCATCTAAGTAAAAAAGTTGCGTACGCATTTCAGGTTGAATAGCAACATCGGTTTGATCAATCAAGACCTGTCCATCATCTAATTGATACGAACCGGCAATACACCGTAATAACGTCGATTTACCGACCCCGTTGCGCCCGACTAAACCAATGATTTCACCCGGTTTTTGGGTAAAGCTAATCGCGGTTAATATTGATTTTTTTTCAATTGTTTTATGAACGTTTTGAATTGTTAACATCTGTTTGATTCCTTTCATAACTTGTCACCAGCCATTCTGTCATTTCAGTTTGTGCAACCCCTAAATAACTGGCTTCTAAAACAAGTTCGTCTAATTTTTGTTGAATCTGTTGTTGTTTGGCGATATCGCGTTGTTCCGTTTGACGTTCGGCAATGTAGGTCCCGCGACCTTTAACGGTCACAATCACCCGTTGGACTTCTAATAATTTATAGGCTTTGCTGACGGTATTAGGATTCATCAGCAACTGACGTGCCATCTCACGAACCGACGGAATTTGTTCCCCAGGTTGTAAAATACCTTGCATCACTTGTTCTTTAATCATCCATATAATTTGTTCGTAATAAGGTTTAGCACTGGTTTTATCAATTATCATTAAGCAATTCACCACCTTTTCGATTGCTGTACTACTGTGTACTATTATACACAGTACACTTCTAAATACAACTATTTTTTAAGGTAAAATAAAAAAACAGGCATTATGGCATAAAACACCACAATTCCTGTTTTTAAGTTAATCCTCAAAATCTAACCCATTTGAGTCAGCATTTTACATTTCTTTTGGTGCTTGAACGCCTAATAGATCTAAGGCCGTTTCTAAAACGGTACTGACACTCTTAACCAATGCCAACCGTGCGTTGCGTTGGTCGTCATCCGCTAAAATCTTAGAATTTGCATAATATTTATTGAAAACTTTGGCTAAACGTAACGCATATTTAGCGATTACTGATGGTTCGTATTCCTTGCTAGCACGCACAATGACGTTCGGGAAGTTATTCAACATTTTTAAAACATCCCAAGCATTGCTGTCGGCAACTACTAATTGATCGTCAGCAACGACTTCTTGGTTGGCTTTGCGTAAAATACTTTGCGCACGCGCATTCGTGTATTGTACGTAAGGACCGGTTTCGCCTTCAAAACGCACCACTTCTTCCAAGTTAAAGTCGAAATTATCTAAACGATCATTCTTCAAATCATGGAAAATAACCGCGCCAATCCCGACTTGCTTGGCTACTTCTGCTTTATTCGGTAAGTCAGGATTCTTCGATTCAATTTGTTGACCGGCTAATTTCACCGCATCGTTTAAAACTTCTTCCAACAAGATGACCCGACCACTCCGGGTTGATAATTTCTTACCCCCTTGCGTAATCAAACCAAATGGAATGTGATGAATATCGTCTGACCAGTCATTGCCCATTTCTTTTAAAACAGCTTTTAATTGGCTGAAATGTTCACGTTGTTCGCCACCAACGACGTACAATGATTGCACAAAATGGTAAGTATCATGCCGATACATCGCAGCCGCTAAATCACGTGTCATGTAAAGCGTGGCACCATCTGATTTTCTAATCAACGCTGGGTTTAAGTTATAAGCCGTTAAATCAACAATTTCAGCGCCGCGGCTTTCTTGCAATAACCCTTTAGATTCAATCGCATTAACGACCGTATCCATCTTATCATTGTAAAAAGCTTCACCATTGTATGAATCAAATTTAACGTCCAACATGTCGTAAATCTTTTGGAATTCTTTTAAGGATTCACTTCTGAACCATGACCATAATTCAGTGGCTTCTTCATCGCCACCTTCTAGTTTTCTAAACCAAGCACGCGCTTCATCATCCAATTCAGGATGTTCAACGTCTTCTTGATGGAACTTCACATAATATTTCAATAAGTTAGTGATTGGATCTTCTCTAACAGCTTCTTCACTACCCCATTTTTTGTAAGCCACGATTAACTTACCAAATTGCGTGCCCCAATCACCTAAATGATTAATTTTAATGGGTTGATAGCCTACTTTAGTTAAAATTTTGGCAATTGAATTACCAATCACGGTTGAGCGTAAATGACCCATTGAAATTGGTTTGGCAATGTTAGGTGATGACATATCGATTGGTACGTTACCGCCTTGGCCTAAATCACTTTGACCATAGTTACTCATTTCAGTTAAAACGGTTTTTAAGATTTGATCACTAAACGCCGCTTTATCTAAAAAGAAGTTAATGTAAGGGCCAGTTGCGACCACTTTTTCAAAATCAGTCGCGTCAATTTCAGCGACTAAATCTTGGGCGATTTGTTGAGGCGCTTTATGCAAACTCTTCGCCAAAATGAAGGTTGGAAAGGCATAGTCCCCTAAATCTGACGTCTTAGGGGTTTCAATTAATTTTTCGATTTGGGCTAATTCTAATGTCTCACCTAAAACTGATGCTAACGTATTGGCCACTTGTTGTTTAAAATCCATGTTAAATTCCTCCTTTAATTTCCGAAAAAAAAGTCCCTTCCAAATAAATGAAAGAGACGAGATTTCCCGCGGTACCACTCAAATTGATCAATCGATCCACTTTAAAGTATGCAATTGTTCAATCAAAAGCGCGCCACATCAGTTTGATTATTCGGCTTACACAATCCCGAACTCGCTAGTAATCGCCACTGATATTATTCTTTCGACTGTTCTATCTTGACCCTAGTATAACCAATCCGAATTAATTTTTCAACTATTATTCAGCAGCCAACGCTTCAATTGGATCTAACTTCGCCGCTTTACGGGATGGCGCTAATGCTGCCAGTAAACTAATCAGAATACTGATGACAATTCCAAAAATAATATAACCACTTGAAATATCAACAATCGCCATATGCGTTAACGGTTTCGCAATCGTATTGACAATCACTTGGCCGACTCCCGCGATTAAAGCACCGAGGACACTTGATAATAGACCAATCAAGAACGCTTCCGAAACGAATAAATGGCGAATATCTTTCTTGCGCGCACCAATTGCCCGTAGAATGCCAATTTCTTTGGTCCGTTCAGAAACACTGATGTATAAAACAACAATAATCATAATCGCAGAAACTAAGAGTGAAATACCAGCAATACCCGCTAAGACATAGAAGGCTAACATCAAATAAGTGTTGATCGAGTCTAAAATCGCACCGACCCCCGTAATTTGATAATCTTTATGCGCTTTGCCAGCAACTTGGCTACTATAAGTCTTAATCTTATTTTGCACCGCTTTAACATTCGCCGTTTCATTAATCGTCACCGCGGCAAAATTCGGGGCAAACTCTAATTTTTGAGCAGCGTACATCGCCGCTAGTGTGTTGTAATTAATTGCGTCCGTGCCGGATTTAATAATTCCCGAAACTTTCAACGTCTTTTTCATTTGAACCGGTTGTTGATTCTTCGAAAGCGCGTTGACGTAAACCGTAATCGTCCGGCCGACCATCTGTTTATAATGTTTATTCAATTCCTTAGCGGTCGCTTTGGTTAACAGAATTTCATCTCGCCCAGGTTGATGACCAACCGTAATGTCTGACACCCGTTCGGTCTTATTAAAAGTTTGGAACATTTGAATCGTAGTCCGCTTCTTTAAATAATTAACCTGGACCCCTTGTGCGAAAAAGCCTTTTTCAACTTTTGTTACATTCTTAATCTTTTTAAAACGATTTAAATCTTTCGTTGCTAAATCTCCGGTATCACCAGCTTCGGTCTGTTCTTTGGTGATATTTCGAGCCACTTGGACCGTATTCGGATTAACTTGTGACGAGACCTGATCATTGATGTAGCCGGTCACTCCTTGTCCCAGGCCCAGCATTAAAATCACCGAGAAAATCCCAATCGATGCGCCAAAGATAATCAACAGATTGCGTTTAATATCGTAACGCATGTGTTGCATCGCCATTTTAAACGCCGATGCAAAGCTTAACGGACTATTCTTCTTTGTAGCAACTTCTGCTGGCGCTGGATAAGCCACCTTCAATGACTTGTCATAATCAATTTGACCATCAACCATATGAACGACGCGCGTGCCGTGATCCGCAACTGCTTGGGAATGCGTGACGGCAATCACCAACTTACCATCTTCAGCAATCTTTTGGAGAATTTCGAGAATCTCCGCGGTATTTTGGCTATCCAACGCCCCCGTTGGTTCGTCGGCAATAATCACATCGGGATTGGCCGCTAGTGCCCGTGCAATTGCGACTCGTTGTTTTTGGCCCCCCGACAATTGATTAGGATGTTTATGTACATGGTCTTTCAACCCAACTTGTTCGAGCAAAGCGGTGGCTTTAGCGACCCGTTCTTTGTGCGATAAATTAGTCATTTCGAGTGGCACCATCACATTTTCCAAATTGGTTAAATGACTGATTAAATTAAAACTTTGGAAAATAAAACCAATCGTCTGACTCCGGTACGCATCAAATTTCTTTTCAGACGCATTTTTAAGGGATTCACCGTTGACGATTAATTCACCATCGTATTGGTGATCTAAGCCGCCAATAATATTTAATAAGGTTGATTTACCACCACCGGATTCCCCCAAGATGGAGACAAATTCGCCTCGATCAAAATTGAGATTAATCCCCTTTAAAACTTTAAATTCTTCTTTATTCACGTAATATGACTTGTGAATATTTTTGATTTCTAACAATGTCATTCGATTCACTCCTGCCCATTCAATCGCCTAGAGTTTAAGGCGTTTACTACAGTCATTACTTTACCAAACCACTAATTGGGACACAATCCGCCTAAAGTCTTAACCCTACTGAATAATCAGCATATCATTGGCATCAAATTGCCAGTCCTTGGAGTAAGCCACTTCCCAATAATAACCGTTCAACTCTTTAAAATAGCCACTGTAACCACCCCAGTCGCCCCACGTCAGGGGTTTCACTAAAGTGGCACCGTTGGCCAACGCCCTTTGAAAGACACGATCAGCTTCGGCTACACTCTTCGTATTATAAGCGTAGGTCACGCCATTAAACGTCGTCGGCATTGGGTTCTCCGCTGCATCAAGACCGATATCGGCCAACAACGCTTCGTACGGAAAGAGTTCCAGTTTAGTGCCAAAGTTATTAAAAAAAGCAATCACATCAGCATGTTCGCTAGCCGGTTCATTAAAACCAAGTGCTTGATAGAATTTACGAGACGCCGTTAAATCTAAAACGCCTAAACAAATTAAATGGATGCTATTCATCAATTTGACCCCCTTGATTAGTTGTGAACCCATTATAACTGATAAGGTTTCAAAAGACGATGCTTCGCACTCTGACTAGCACAAAAAAACGATTACCCCCAAAATCGGATAATCGTTTTTCACTTATACTGTTTTATAGAAGCGAGTGACGGGAATCGGACCCGCGACACAAGCTTGGGAAGCTTGAATTTTACCACTAAACTACACTCGCATACCGCTTTAGTACTTGCCTAGTATAGCATATTATTTCGATTTTGTGCATATTTTTTTAAAAAACCGGTTCAAGGACTTAACAAAGCGCTACCCGATAAGGTATACTAAGGTCATTAAGCTAAGATTGGAGTCCTATTGATGGTAGATACGCGTGAAGAAACACCAGTTGCCACTGAATCAACGACAACTGCTTTTCATTGTCCAGCATGCCAAGCCGCTATTGATTACGGTATCAAGCGTTGTCCTACTTGTCAGACTGCCATTTTCTATCGCGATATGTCTGAATCATTTTGGAATGATCGTAAAGTTAAATTACTCAAACAAACCGACGCGATTCATCGCTAAGCCTTAATTTATACAAGCAAATTAGTAAACCACTATTGATAGTGGTTTTTTTAGTGTCCGATTTATTTTAAAATCGCGAACGTCACTGCTGACAAACGATTGGTGGCCCTTTCTTAATCCGATTGCCATTTGTATCCCCCCTAATTGGTTGCTATAATAGCTCACCATACACAGGAGGTTGCCATGTTAGAGAAAAACAAAATGAGTTTATTTAGTTTGGTCATGTTAGGCCTCAGCTCAATTATTGGTTCAGGATGGTTATTTGGTGCTTGGGAAGCGACGACCGTTGCCGGACCGGCCGCCATTATTTCTTGGATTGTCGGAGCAATTGTGATTGGCGCCATCGCTTTTAATTACGTTGAACTCGGCACCATGTTCCCCGAAAGTGGCGGCATGAGTCATTACGCTCAATATAGTCACGGTTCTTTATTAGGTTTTATCGCCGCTTGGGCCAATTGGGTGTCGCTCGTAACGATTATTCCAATCGAAGCCGTGGCCGCTGTTCAATATATGAGTTCTTGGCCGTGGACTTGGGCCAATTGGACCAATCATTTTATGCACAATAGCGCGATTTCAAATCGCGGATTACTCGTCGTTTTCCTATTTATTATCGTCTTTACGTTACTTAATTTTTGGTCAGTTAAATTTCTGACCCGTTTCACGAGCTTTATCGCCGTCTTTAAATTGGGTGTGCCGCTCTTGACGATAATCTTATTGATTTCAACTGGTTGGCATCCCGCTAATTTTGGTCATTCAATGGCGACTTTCATGCCGTATGGTTCCGCTAAAATTTTTGCGGCCACTTCGGTATCGGGGATTATCTTTTCCTATAACGCCTTTCAAACCGTGATCAATGTCGGCAGTGAGATTCAAGATTCCAAACGCAATATTGGGCGCGGCATTGCGATTTCACTCGGCATCAGTATTGTGATTTATCTATTATTACAAGTCACCTTCATTGGCGCGGTCTCACCAACAATCATCGCCAAGACGGGTTGGCACGGGTTAAACTTTCAATCGCCTTTTGCCGATTTAGCAATTTTATTAGGGATTCATTGGTTAGCCGTCTTACTCTATTTAGACGCTTTTGTGTCCCCTTTTGGGACCGGCGTTTCGTTTGTTGCGTCTTGTGCGCGCACCTTTGCCGCCTTGAAACAAAATCAACACATGCCGGCGATCATCGGGCGCTTCAACGCCCAATACCATATCCCGCGGGTTGCGATGGTGATTAACGCGCTCGTTAGCATGTTACTCGTCTCGATTTTTAGAAGCTGGGGGACCTTAGCCAGTGTCATTTCAACGGCGACACTGATTGCCTATCTAACCGGTCCGGTCACCGCAATGTCCTTACGTAAAATGGCCCCGGATTTCAAACGGCCCGTTCAATCGCGTTGGCTCAAAGTCATGGCCCCTTTTTCGTTTATTCTGGCTAGTTTAGCGACTTATTGGGCGATGTGGCCGACGACGATTAAGGTGATTGGTGTGATTCTGTTAGGGATTCCTTTTTACATCTATTATGAATATCGCCGCCATTGGCAAGATACTTGGGCGCAAGTCAAAGGGAGTTTGTGGCTTATTATCTATCTCGCATTGTTATCGATCATTTCCTATTTCGGTAGTAGTGCGTTTAATGGCCGCAACTGGCTGCATTATCCGTATGATTTCGTCGTCATCACGGTGCTCGCCTTAATTTTCTATTATTGGGGCGTCGTTAGTCGCTTCCGTTCACAATACTTTGCACAAGCTGAAGCGATTAACCAAACCGTTAAAGATTAACATTAAACTGCTCATTACGCACGCACCATTTAAAAAAGGGCATCCGCCAAAAATTCTGGCGAATGACCCTTTTTTATATTGCGGTGTACAAAATGGCGATTCTAACTACTTGCGATTGCTCAATGATGTATAAGCAGACTAGGTGCATTATTAATAATCTCTGCTAGAATGGGGACAATGGCAACAATGAAAGCCCTTTAAAGGAGGCAATAAACCATGCACGTTTTTAAAATTAACTCGACTAAGTCCGATGTCGAATTGCATACCGTCCTTTGGGAACCCACCGACCAAACACCCGTCGGTATTCTCCAGATTATCACCGGTATGGCCGAATATATCGAACGCTACACGCCGCTAGCAGATTATCTAACCGCACAGGGTTGGGTGGTTATCGGCCATGATCATCTAGGACAGGGCCATTCAGTCCAATCCCTTAGCGAATTGGGCTATTTCGGTCAAGATGGTGCGGCGACACTATTGGCGGATAGTTTAAAAATTGGGGAATTCGCTCAAGAACGTTACCCCGAGCTCCCTTTATGCGTTCTAGGCCATTCAATGGGCTCAATGCTCGCGACCCAGTATTTGAAACAAGCGTCCAGTCGATTAAGTGGTGTTATTTTTATCGGGGTAATTGACGTCCCCGCTGTTTTAAAAGTTGGTTTACCGGTCATCCGACTCATCGCTAAAAAGGCGCCCCACAAACCGGGGAACGTCCTAAACCGGCTCGCTTTTGGCATCTATCCACAAAAATTTGATCGACGCCGCCCCTTTTCCTGGCTGAGTTACAATTTAGACAACGTTTCCGCCTATGAACAAAATCCCCTTTGTGGTTATACCTTTACCAACAATGGTTTTGCAACCCTCTTTACCATCGCGCAACAGTCCAGACAAACGGATTGGTTCGCCACAAATCAAACTTTCCCAATGCTTGTCTTAAGCGGCCAAGACGATCCGGCCGGTGGTAATGGTCGTCGGGCCCGCCAATTAACCAGTCAGTTTAATCAGGCGCAATTGACTGCCGCGACGGTCCAAATCTTACCACACACTGCCCATGAAATTTTACAAGAAACGACCGCCCCCATCACCTTCCAAAAAATTGCGTCTTGGCTATCTATAATAACTTCTTAATTTCTTTTAAAACCCCATAATTATCATTCGTATCAGCTTGATACGTCGCGTATTGCGCCATTTCAGGCGCCGCATTGCCCATTAGATAACTATATTTCACAGTTTGGAGCATTTCCTTATCATTATAAGTATCCCCAAACGCCATCATTTCGGTGGGTAAAATCTGGAAATGCTCAGCCAATAAATGCATGGCATGGCCCTTATTGACCCCTTGATTCATAATATCAACCCATTCGACGCCCGCGACCGTCACCGAATAGTCGCTACCAAATTCTGGACCATAAACCTGTTCATAGAAGGCCTGGCTATTCTTTTCGGGGAAGTAGACGGTAAATTTATCCGCTTCAACTGTGACTTGGGTCAAATCATCAACGTATTCAATATTGGCATAAAATTGACGGAAGATGGCATCTGAATCTTGATATTGCCGTTCGATATAAGCAGCGTCCATCCCACAAATCATCCCGATTCCGGTCTGACTTTCATTCACAAATTGAACCATTCGTTGATAATCATTTAAGGGTAATAAACTCTTAAACAGGATTTCGCCTCGATAGCTGATGACGCCCCCGTTATCCCCGACATAACACATTTGGTCGGCTAATGTGGGAAACATTTGTTTCAGCGTATACAACGGGCGACCACTGGCGGCGGTGAACAAGATACCACTTTCGGTCAACGCATGAACCGTTTCGACAAAATCGGGTGGTAGCTGCCCTTGTTCCGTTAATAAAGTATGATCCATATCGGATGCGATTAATTTAATTGCCATTTAGTAAACTCCTTCTCGATAATTACTTCTAATAATATAACGTTTAAATCCAATTCTAGCAACCGATTACATTGATTTTGAAACAGAAAAAGAGACTAACACCCCTTATATGTAGGCGTTAGTCTCTTTTAATACTGTCTTTATTTTAACGTCAACCGTTTCAAACGTAATGCATTTAATAACACCGAAACGGAACTAAAACTCATCGCTGCCCCGGCAATCATCGGGTTTAATAAGGGTCCTCCGAATAGATGTAAGACCCCCATCGCAACTGGAATCCCCAAAACGTTATACGCAAAGGCCCAAAAGAGGTTTTCTTTGATATTGCGCATCGTTTTGCGACTCAACGTCAAAGCTCGTGGCACGTCTTGTAAATCGCTATGCATCAGTACGATATCGGCCGATTCAATCGCCACATCGGTGCCAGAACCAATCGCAATCCCGATATCAGCTTGCGCTAACGCGGGCGCATCGTTGATGCCGTCGCCGACCATCGCCACGATTTGACCGGCTTCTTGTAAAGCTTGCACCTTTTGTGCTTTTTGTTCTGGTAAAACGTCACTAATGACTTCAGTAATCCCAACGGATGCCGCAATCGCTTGCGCCGTTTCCGCATTATCACCCGTCAACATCACCACTTGAACCCCTTGTTGTTGTAAGGTTTGAATCGCAGTGGCACTCGTTTCTTTCACTGGATCAGCAACCGCCACTACCCCTTGGAGTTGGCCCGCCTTAGCGAGATACATCGGTGTTTTACCTTGCGCTGCTAATTGCTGAACAGTGGTCTGTTGCTCAGCCGTCACCAGTACATTTTGTTGTTGCATCAATCCCAGATTACCAAAAGCAATCGTTGCTTCAGCCACTTCGGCTAATAACCCAAACCCGGGAACGGCCGTAAATTGACTGATCGGTAATAAAGCTAAATCCTGATCCGTTGCCGCCTGTTTTAAGGCACTCGCCAACGGATGTTCCGAGCCGACTTCAACACTCGCCGCCAGTTGTAATAATTCAGTCGTGGTCCCTTGAACCACCACCGTATCGGTCACTTGGGGTTGGCCTTGCGTAATCGTCCCAGTTTTATCTAAAACGACTGTTTGCACCCGTTGTGCAGTTTCGAGCGCCGTCCCACTTTTGATTAGAATGCCGTTTTCGGCCCCTTTACCGGTTCCGACCATAATCGCTGTCGGCGTCGCTAACCCGAGCGCACACGGACAGGCAATCACTAAGACCGAAATCGTAATCGTTAAGGCAAATAACCATGATTCTTGGCCCAAGAAATACCAAGCTAAGCCGGAAAAGGCCGCTAGCCCCATCACAATTGGTACGAAAACGCCGGCAATCGTATCGGCTAATTTTGCAATCGGCGCCTTTGAACCTTGAGCCGATTCAACCAATTTAACGATTTGAGCCAAAGCCGTTGCTTCACCGACTTTAGTGGCTTTAAATTGGAAACTACCATTCTTATTCAGACTGGCCCCAATCACCGCATCGCCGACTTGTTTTTCAACCGGTAAACTTTCGCCGGTAATCAACGCTTCATCAATCGCGGAATGGCCGCTAATCACTTGCCCGTCAACCGGAATTTTTTCACCCGGTTTAACCAGAATCACGTCGCCCACTTTTAAATCGGCGACCGCCACGGTTTGTTCAACACCATCAATTAAGACCGTCGCTTGCTTCGGCGCTAAATTCATCAACCGTTCAATCGCCGCCGATGTTTTGCCTTTCGAACGCGCTTCAAAATATTTACCCAGCGTGATCAAGGTCAAAATAACACTGGCTGATTCATAATAAAGGCTCATCGTTAGTGCGGTTTGGCCAAACAAAATACCAATCGTCGCAACCAAACTATAACCCCAAGCCGCACTCGTCCCGAGCGCCACTAACGTATCCATATTCGGATGACCTTTGAATAACGCTTTAAAGCCAATTGTGAAAAATGACCGGCCCCAATATAACACCGGTAATGTCAGTAGCAGTTGCGTCCCCGCGAACATCAACGGATGGCTAGTCGGGTGCCAGAGACTTGGTAACGGCGCACCAACCATATGCCCCATTGATAAATACAGTAGTGGAATCGTCATCAACGCGGACCACCAGAAGCGGTGCCAGAGCACTTGCAAATGAGTCGCCCGTTTATCCTGAATCTTAGCCGCTGTTTGTTGATGATCGACTTGTTCAGTGGCTTGATAACCGGCATCACTAACGGCCGTTTCAATTTCAGTCACGGCCAATTGTTGACTATCGTAATCGACCTGCATTTTCTCGGTCGCTAGATTGACGGCCGCAGTGCGAACGCCTGGTAATTTACGGGTCGTGCCTTCAATCGTTTGCGCACAAGAGGCACAAACCATCCCGTCGATATTAAAAGTTTTGGTGGTCATCGCTGACTCCTTTCTCGCCTAATTACTAAGCAATCGTGTATTTCGTATCTTGCAATGCGGCCGCTAACGTCGTTGAGGCGACTGGTTCAGTAACCGTCAACGTCGCTTGCTTTTGGGCTAAATCCATTTGGACGGATTGAACCCCCGCTAATTTTTCAAACCGATCTTGCACCTTTTGCGTACAACCCGTACATTTCATCCCATCAATCTTAACAATTTGTTCCATGATTAAAGCCTCCTATTATTTACATTTGTAAACTTTATCTTTAAAAAAATAGCCGTTGCGAACAACTGCTTTCTTTCGATACATTAAATTTACATCTGTAAACATAAAAAGTCAAGCCTTAAATCTCATAAGTGTTCACGGACTGAGTTAATCGATCGGCGTGCTAAACTAATGACTAGCAAAGGAAGTCCTCACAATGATTGATTACACCGCACTCTACCATCAACTATTAGCCCAACATGGTCCGCAACATTGGTGGCCTGCCGATTCAGTTTGGGAAATGATGATTGGCGCCATTCTCGTTCAAAATACAAATTGGCGCAATGTCGATTATTCGCTGGCCAATTTAAAGCGCGCCACTGATTTACAGCCCGCTCGCATTCTGGCGTTAAGCGCTGACCAACTGATGACGTTAATCCGGCCCAGCGGCTTTTATCGACATAAAAGTCAGGCGCTGGTTGCCCTCCTCAATTTCTTCAAAACGCACGATTATCAGATTAGCCAAATGGACGCGACTTATTCAACGCTTGAATTACGGACCTTATTATTAGCCCTTCCCGGCGTCGGCCCCGAAACCGCTGATGTGTTATTATTATACGTCTTCAACCGGCCAGTCTTTGTTGCCGACACTTACGCCCGCCGACTGGTGTCCCACTACGAACAACGGCCACTTAAAAATTTAACTTACGCCGGGGTCAAGAAGCAACTCGAGGCGACTCTAACCACTTTGACCGTTCAAGACTTCCAAGAATTTCACGCACTAATTGATGAATTTGGTTCAGAATTACGTGAAACCAATCAAAAAGGCAGCTAATCAGGTCCTAACGTACAGGGCGTGACTGGTTGCCAAGCTGATTCATGAGTCTTTAAATAGATTGGCCCTTAATCGAGGGGCTATTTGGCTGATTAAACCACATTTAATCAATTCGATGAGCACGTATGGGACAAAACCGGTCATCAACGCTACCGGCCACGTTAATTTTAAAAAGAACAATAACCAGACCGTCCCAATTAATAATTGGCTGATGCTGGCCACAAAAGTCACCCCGAATAGCGTTAATGGCTTGCGGCCTAACCAAGCAATACCAATGGTCGTCACGGTACTATACGCCAAAAATCCGATCAGATAGCCACCGGTCGGCCCGACCAACACACTCATCCCGTTCGTAAAATTGGCAAAGATTGGTAAGCCGAGCAACCCTAACGTTAGGTAGGCTAAAATAATCATGAGATTTAAACGATACGGTAAAATCGTCGCTAATAAGCCAACGACTAACGTTTGGAGCGTCACCGCAATCGTCCAAATTGGTAAGCTAATTTGGGCACTAATGATTAATAACGCTAAGCCCAAACTTGCATAACTGATTTGACGCGCCTTGGATAAAGTCATTTTTTCACTCCTCGCAAACCACTAGGGCTATTTTTAAATAATCGCTTGTTGAGGAAACTATCTTAAAGGGTTGAATCGTTAATAATTGCTGTCATTCGCTAAATTAAATGAACGCCTTTGTCGACATAAATCACATCACCCGTAATGCCACTGGCTAACGGACTCAATAAGAAACTGGCGGTATTGCCGACTTCTTCAATCGTGACTGATTGGCCATCAACCGTCCGGCGTTCTGATTCGTCCAACAAGGCCCGGTAATCTTTGACCCCAGTGACGGCTAACGTTTTAATCGCGCCAGCGGAAATTGCGTTAACTCGAATATTTTCAGCCCCTAAATCACGCGCTAAATAACGGACACTCGCTTCCAGTGAGGCTTTGGCAATCCCCATCACATTATAATTCGGAATCGCCCGTTCTGAACCAAAATAAGTTAATGTCACAATGCTACCCGGTTGTTTTAAAATTAGACGACCATATTTTGCCACTGCGATTAATGAATAAGCGCTGATTTCTTGAGCCAATAAGTAACCCTCGCGCGATGTTTCATAAACAACGCCTTCTAATTCTTCGCGGTTTGCAAAAGCAATTGCGTGAACAATACCATCAATCATGCCAATCTCGGCTTTAATCGTTTGAAAAGCTGTTTCAATCGCTTGGTCATCACTGACATCACATGCTACTAAAGTCGCTTCAGCTGGTAATATTTTAAGTAATTTTTGCTTAATCCGTTCATTTTGATAAGTGTAAATCACGTCGCCACCAGCGGCGATAATCGCTTGTGCGCATCCCCAAGCGATACTTCTTTTATTCGCAACACCCATCACTAATATTTTTTGACCTTTTAACACTTTGCGTCACTTCCTCTTCCTTAAAATTGGCGGAATCGCGCTTGACGCATCTTCAAGAGCGTCTCACTTGGAATCGCCTGTAAATTAGTTAATTGTTCACTCAAAACACTTTGAATCGCTTGGCAGAATTCAGCTGGATTGTCCGATTCCGGAATAATCCCCTCAATGATCCCCGCCTTCTTCAATGCGGTCGGCGTTAGTTGCATGATTTCAGCGGCTTGATCCGCCAATGAACTGTCTTTCCACAAAATAGAAGCAAAACCTTCCGGTGATAACACCGAATACATACTATTAGTGACCATCCAAACTTGATCGCCACACGCCAACGCCAATGCGCCACCAGAACCGCCTTCCCCGAAAATCAAACTGATAATTGGGGTTTTTAGCGTGCTCATTGTATAGAGGTTATTGGCAATCGCCATCCCCTGACCCGTTTCTTCAGCGTGAGCGCCTGGGTAGGCCCCCGCTGTATTGACTAGCGTAATAATCGGCCGGTTAAATTTCTCGGCGGCCTGCATTAAGCGCAAAGCCTTCCGATAACCAGCCGGTTCGGGACAGCCAAAATGACGCGCGATGCGCTCTTCCGGTGTGGTGCCTTTGTCCGTCGCAATCACAGTCACGGGCTGGCCTTGAAAAGTCGCCACGCCACCAATAATTGCGGGGTCTTCGCCGCCAACCCGGTCGCCATGAAAAACCAGCAAATCGTCAAATAAGCCGGTTAATAATTGTTCCGTGGTGATTTTTTGCGGACTACGGGCCCCCGCCACGATTTCGGCGGCTTGGGTTTTAGTTGATTTCATTCGTTAGCCCCGCTTTCATGTAATCTGAGAATTTGACTCAAGACCGCCTTTTGTTGTTCGCGTGGAACGATTTGATCGATGAACCCATTTTGCAGTACGGTTTCGGCATCCTGTAAATCAGCCGGAATTTGTTCGTGCGTCGTTTGTTCAATCACGCGGCGCCCGGCAAATCCAATCAACGCTTTAGGTTCCGCTAGAATAATATCAGCCTGCGTGGCAAAACTAGCCGTCACACCCCCCGTGGTCGGATCAGTCAATAAACTGATGTACAACAGCCCTTGTTCGGCATGGCGTTTAATCGCAGCTGAGGTCTTCGCCATCTGCATCAGCGATAGAATCCCTTCTTGCATCCGCGCGCCACCAGAGGCGGTGATCAGCAGCACTGGTAACTTTTGAATCGTTGCTAATTCAAATAATCGAGTAATCTTTTCACCGGCAATCGTGCCCAAACTACCCATGATAAAATACGGATCCATAATCCCAAGCGCCACCCGGTGACCGTCAATCATGCGATGCCCGTTAGGACGCTGTCATTTAATTCGGTAATTTGTTGGGCTTGTTTGACTTTTTGCGGATATTTTGGGAATTTTAATGGATTAATGGTTTTAAGCGTCGTATCGAGCGGTTGAAAATCGGCCGCTAGCCACGCTAACCGCGTTTTAGCCCGCGTGCGGAAACCATATCCACATAACGGACAGACTCGGTACAGCCCAATTTCTTTATGGTAAAAAGATTGCTGACATTTAGGACAAGCAATCCATAAACCATCAGGCACCTTTTTGCGACTCGCTTGATTATATTTCAGGTGCGCTTTGCCAATCTGACGCACGGCATTAAATAATTGCATGACACCCTCCTACGTTAATCCGTTAATTTCTGTGATAAATAATCGGTTGTCACCTGACTGGCTTCAAATGTCGGATCAATCAACAATGTTTGTTGGAAAGCTTGGTTCGTTTTAATCCCGGTTACAATCAGTTCGTTTAATAACCGTTGCATTTTCGCAATCGCAATCGCCCGCGTTGGCCCCCAAGTGATTAACTTGCCGATCATCGCATCGTAAAAAGGCGAAATCGTATAACCACTAAAAAGATGGCTATCAATTCGCACCCCAAGATTGCCAATTGGTAAATAGAGATAATCAATCGTCCCTGCTGAAGGCGCAAAATGTTGTTCTGGATTTTCGGCATTCAACCGGCATTCAATGGCAAAACCATTGGGCGTTAACTGGCTTTGTTCAAACGACAAGGGATGCCCCTGTGCGACATTAATCTGTTCGCGAATTAAATCAATCCCGGTCACCATTTCAGTAATCGGATGTTCGACTTGAATCCGCGTATTCATCTCTAGAAAATAAAATTGATGGGCTTGATCCATTAAAAATTCAACGGTACCCGTGTTGACATAATTAATTTGCTCGGCGGCTTGCAAGGCGATGGCACCGAGTTTTTGGCGTTCTTCAGTCGTTAATAAAGTACTGGGCGTTTCTTCCAATACCTTTTGTTTAAAGCGTTGCAATGAACAATCCCGTTCTGGAAAATAGACGCCGTGCCCCTGTTGATCTCTAAAAATTTGGACTTCAATATGTTTAACGTTGGTCATAATTTTTTCTAGATAGAGCGCTTGATTGCCAAACGCTGCGGCACTTTCAGCTTGCGCTTGCGGATACAGTTGATTCAATTGTGCTTCGGATTCAACACGTCGAATCCCTTTGCCACCCCCACCGGCGACGGCTTTTAACAAGACTGGATAACCAATGTCTTGTGCCACCGCTTGGGCTTGCGCCAAATCTTGCACTGGACCGTCACTGCCGGGAATCAACGGCACAACGGCTTGTTGCATGCTTAACTTGGCTTGACTCTTATCGCCCATCAAAGCAATCACTTGACTACTAGGTCCGATGAACGTGATGCCACAAGCTTCACACATTTCTGCGAATTGACTATTCTCGGATAAAAAACCGTAGCCGGGATGAATCGCATCACAACCGGTTCCTAAAGCCGCGGACATGACGTTTTGCATATTCAAATAGGAATCTTGCGCACGATTGCCCCCGATACAAACGGCTTCATCGGCTAACTGCACATGTAAACTATTGTGATCAGCCTGCGAATAAACCGCGACTGACGCAATCTGCATTTCTTTTAACGTTCGAACAATGTGGAGGGCAATTTCGCCACGATTGGCAACCAATACTTTTTTAAACATCTGGTGCCCTCCTTATTCGATGATGAATGTTAATTCTGCGGTACAGGCTTTTTGACCATCAACGGTCGCAATCGCTTTACCTAACCCAATTTTATCTTTTAACTTTTCTAAAGTAACCGTAATTTCTAAAACATCCCCTGGTCGCACAACGCGCCGGAACTTGGCGCTCTTAATGCCACCAAAGTAGACCGTCCGCCCTTTAAATTGGTCTAAAGTCAATAACGCAATCGCGCCGGTTTGCGCCATCGATTCTAAAATCATGACCCCCGGTAACACTGGATTGCCCGGGAAATGGCCTTGGAAAACAGCTTCGTTAATCGTCACATTTTTTTGCGCCACGGCTGATTCACCTGGTACATGCGTTAAGACCCGATCGATTAACAACATCGGATAGCGGTGCGGTAATATCTTTTGAATTTCGACAATATCTAACATGTTTTAGCCTTCTTTCACTTCGAAAAGGGGTTGATGATATTCAACCAGTTCTTCATTGGCGACCAAAACGGCCGTCACAACACCTGCCACTGTACTTTTAACTTCGGTCATCATCTTCATGGCTTCAATTACGCAAACCACCTCGCCAACGGTCACTGATTGACCGATAGTCAGGTAAGCTGATTGATCGGGGGCCGGTTGCAAATAAACACTGCCGACCATCGGCGATTCAATCGTCGTTCCCGATTCACTAACCGTTGGTTGATGAGTCGACGTTGCTTCCTCAGTTGGCAAATCAGGTGTAGCCTCAACCGGCGTCCTCATTGTGGTGACTGCTGACGTCGGTTGTTTATTTAAATATAATTTAACGTCTTCTGTTTCAAGTTGCATTTCTTGGTTGGCCGATTGATTAAATAAGGTCACCATTTCTTTGACTTGTTCGTATTCCATCTTTAGTCACTCCACTTCTTAAACAGCAACACCGCATTGTGACCACCAAAACCAAATGAATTACTCATCCCGTATTGGGCGTCAGGGGCACTCGTTGGCGCCGTAATCAGATTGATCTGACAATGCTCATCGAGTTGTTGCGTCCCGATATTCGGTGGCAAAACACCTTGTTGTAAAGCCGCTAACGTAATGACGGCTTCAACCGCGCCGGCCGCACCCAATAAATGACCCGTCATACTTTTAGTACTGCTGACTGGTACTTGGCTGTCTAAACCAAAGACCCGATTGAGCGCGGCCGATTCAGCGAGTTCATTGGCCATCGTCCCCGTCCCGTGGGCGTTGACATAATCCACTTGGTTGGGTGTAATCTGGCCTTCCTTAAGCGCCATCTGCATCGCTTTAGCTGCAACGCTCCCGTCCGGATTCGGCGACGTCATATGATAAGCATCACAATTCGTGCCGTAACCAACAATTTCACCTAAAATAGTCGCGTTGCGGGCTTGCGCGTGTTCTAAACTTTCTAACACGAGCGTCGCACCGCCTTCGCCCATCACAAAACCTTGACGATTTTGATCAAACGGCAAAGAAGCACGCTGCGGATCGGTCGCCGTTGACAACGTTGATAACGCCGCGAAACCACCAATCCCGATTTCATTAATCGATGCTTCGGCCCCGCCCGTTACCATGACAGTCGCGCGCTTTTCTTTAATCTGGCGATAGGCTTCACCAATAGCGTTGGCCCCACTAGAGCAAGCCGTGACAATTGTCGTACAAATGTTTTGCGCGTTGATTTCAAGGGCAATATTAGCCGATGCCATGTTGCCGATTGATTTTGGCACAAATAACGGTGAAATGTGATCAGCGCCTTTTTCGACCATTCGCATCACTTGTTCTTGAATCGTGGTTAACCCACCAATCCCAGAGCCATAAATCACACCTAAATCTTCAGAATTCGTATTTTCTGGTGTAATCTGCGCCTGTTGCATCGCTGCTAGCGCACTGTCGACTGCGTATTGTGAAAATAAATCCATCCGCTTCGCCTTTTTCTTACCAACCGAGCAGCCACATCAAAATCTTGAACTTCGGCGGCTAAGGTCACCCCAGTCGCACTGGCATCAAATTTAGTGATCGGACCGATGCCCAAATCACCTTGTAGAATTCGTTTGGTAAAAGTGGCGGTATCGTTGCCTAAAGGTGCGACAACGCCCATACCGGTTACAACTACTCTTGTCATTGTTATCCCTCACTTATATCGTCATGCCACCATCAACTGTTAAGACTTGACCGGTGACGTATTGATTTTCAGCCAAGAAAAGCGCTGCTGATGCGACTTCTTCTGGTTCACCAAACCGATTTAACGGAATTTGTGCCAAAATGGCATCCGTCATCGCTGGTTTTAAGACGGCTGTCATATCGGTCGCAATCATGCCTGGGGCAATCGCATTACACCGGACATGTCGTTTAGCGCCTTCTTTAGCAACTGATTTCGTCAAACCAATAATCCCCGCTTTACTAGCGGCATAGTTGGCTTGACCGGCATTGCCATGTTGACCAATCACACTAGCTAAATTAATAATGCAACCACTGCGTTGGCGTAACATCTTCGTAAAGGCGACTTGGGTGACATTAAACGTCCCCATCAAATTAACATCCACAACCGCTTTAAAATCAGCTGCGGACATCGCCATCAATAATTTATCTTTGGTAATCCCGGCATTATTGACCACAACGTCCAATCGTTCAAACCGTTCGAATGCGGTCGCTACGATTTGGGTCGCCGTCGTTTCATCAGTGACATCGCCTTGCACAAAGACGCATTGGCGGCCAATGGTTTCAATTTCAGTAATCAGTTCAGGATCGACTGTCTGGCGACCATTGAGAATTAAATCATAGCCGGCCTTAGCAAAGGTCACCGCAATCGCGCGACCAATTCCGCGGCTACTGCCGGTGATGGCCACGACTTTAGCTTCGTTTTTCATTAGTGCACCTCTTTCAACGCCGCTAACACGGACGTCAATTGTTTTTGATTACCAATATTAAAACGTTCAACTGTCGGAATCGTTTGCCGGGCAAATTTACTTAACGTCTTCCCCGGACCGACTTCAATTAAGACATCAATTCCCTGTTGGGCTAAAAACTGTAGATTAGCGCTAAAATGGGTCGCGTGGGCCATCTGTTGGACCAACGTCTCCGTTAAAGTCGCCAATTCAAACGGCTGTTGTGTTGTGTTACTAATCACGGGATACAACCCTTGATTTTGCGACGTTTGTTCAATAAACGGTTTAAAAGCTTGCGCCGTTTCAGCAAACAATTGGGTGTGAAAAGCCCCACTGACTTTCAATGATAAACACTTCGTCGTGGGTGCTAGTCGATTTAGTTCGGTTGTGAATTGCTGAATCCCATTTGGTGTGCCACCAACCACAATCTGTTTTGGCGAATTGACATTAGCAATCGCCACCCACTCACCTTGCGCCTGAACAGCTGCACAAATTTGTTGCACTTGCGCAACATTTGGATCAATCAACGCGACCATTTGGCCGGCTTGGTGCTCAATCGCTTGTTGCATCAAACGACCGCGCGTTGCGACTAATGGTAAGCCTCCCGCCATCGAAAAGGTTTGGTTGGCAATCAACGCTGAATATTCCCCTAAACTCAAACCAGCGGCCGCCGTAATCGGCACATTATTCTCCGCTAAGAGTTGGGCAATTCCGACACTCATCGCGACGATTGCCGGTTGCGCATACTGGGTTTGCGCCAATAATTCTGGTGTTTGCATTATTGCGGGTAAATCAAGCCCCGTCACTTGGCTAGCTTGATCAATCACAGCTCGATAAGTCGGTTGATTCTGATATAAATCAAGCCCCATCCCAGCCACTTCGCTGCCCTGACCACTAAATAAAAGTCCAATTTTCTGCATCGTATTGCCCCTTATTTAGCGGCTAATGTTTGTTCAATGTAATCAACCACGTTTTGAACCGTCACGATTGATTCGTCTGGATCTAATTTGACTTCTAAATCATCTTCTAATTGGTTCATGACTTCGAAAATATCAAGACTATCAGCATCCAATTCTTCCCGAATATTAGTTGGTGGTGTCACTTTTTCAATCTCAACGTCCAATTGTTCTGCGATTACTGCTTGTACTTTGTTTAAAATTTCTGCTTGTGTCATGATAAAATCCCCTTGTTTGTTAGTTTATTTTTTTAAATTTTTAATAACGTATGATTTGAATGCCAATCGTCAACCCACCGCCAAAACCGCATAAAACACATAAATCACCGGTTTTAATGCGACCTTGTTGGACTTCTTCGTCCAATAATAATGGAATACTGGCGGCGGAGGTGTTGCCGTAGTGCTGTAGATTCATCGGAAACTTGGACAACGGTTGTTTTAACCGTTTGGCTAATTGCGTAATCAGTCGCGCATTGGCTTGATGAATCAAGAAATGATCGACTTGGTCCAACGAATAGCCCGCCGCCAAAACGGCTTGTTCAAGTTCCACTGGCACCGTTCGTGTCGCAAAATTATAAATTAAACGCCCCGACATTTGGAAGAAGTCGATTGCTAAATGGGTTTGCGTTGGTGCTTGCCAATTCGTTTGACCGGTAACAAGTTGCCCTGAAGTCAGTTGATCGTTCTGCTGACCCAGAGTCACCAATCGTTCGCCTAACCAAGCGTCTGCGGCTAGCGTGCCTTGTAATAACACACCTGCTGCCCCGTCGCCGAAAAGAACAGCACTACTGCGATCCGACCAATCCAACACTTTGGAAATCACTTCGCCACCAATCACCATCACGTAATCATCTTCTGATTGTAGATAACCTTTGGCAACGGATAAAGCGTACGTGAAACCCGAGCAAGCCGCACTAATGTCAAAAGCAAAAGCGTTGACAGCTTCAATGTTCCCCTGTACAATCGCAGCAGTAGCTGGCGTATAGTAATCGGGTGTCATCGTCGCCACGATAATCGCTTTGACTTGACTCGCGGCTAATTGTTGCTGGTTCAATAACTGGCGTGCCACTTGCGTACATAAATCAGATGTATTTTCAGTTTGTGCGATTCGACGTTCTTTAATCCCGGTGCGACTTTCAATCCATTCATTAGATGTTTCTAAGCGTTTTGCTAAATCGTCATTGGTCACAATTTGCTGTGGCACTTGTTGAGCGGTTGCAATCATTTTAAAGGCCATCTTTTAACCCCTATTTTTTTCGAGTTGACTATCACGTGGACCCACAACAAACGTTAATTCTGCTGTGCAGACGTTTTCGCCGTCAACCGTTGCGCTAGTTTGCACAACACCCATATTTGATTTCGTCTTAATTAAGGTCACTGTCAATTGTAATTGATCACCTGGTCGAGCCTTCCGTCCAAAATCAACTTGTTTGGCCGCTCCCAGATAAGCCGTTTTACCGGCATATGCTGGTGATTTCAAAATTAAAATTGAAGCGGTTTGTGCGAGTGCCTCGATGATCAATGTATTGGGCATTTGCGGCTGATCAGGTTGATACCCGCGCATGAACGATTCATTAATCGTTAAAAGCTTAGTGGCCACAATTTTTTTATCCGGTTCCAACGCCTCAACACGATCAATGTAAATGATTGGGTAGCGGTTAGGAATTAGCGCCATTATCTCGGATGTCGTTAATATCGTCATAATTCCCCCTTGTGATTTTATGATAATAAAAATACGATAAGGCATATCGCATTTCTATGTCGAGAAGATTATCACATGCTTTTTTAGAAGTCAATGTTAGTTCGCAAGTAATTTAGGTTCAGCGGTTATTAAAGCTTGCTATAAGTACTTTTTTAAGCAATATTAATTTTTATCGGGAAGCATTTATATTGACCCGTGCAAGCGCTACCATATATGCTAAATTCAACTAATCTGTCACCAACATTTTCTAACCACCATCATTTAGGAGGATCATTATGCTTAAAGCCTACCGAAATTATTGGCGTTCCTTATTGGATTTTTCTGGCAGAACTAACCGTAAAGATTACTGGTCCGCTATTTTGATTAATTTATTAATCAGTATTATTTTGATGCTAGTCCTAGAAATTTTAATCGCTAATCTCATTAATATCAGTCCGATTGATAATGTTAATAAATTATTATTATCCGTCCTTTACCAGAGCATTCTATTATTTAACTGGGTAGCTGCCTTAGGGATTACGGTTCGCCGCCTTCACGATAGTAATCGCTCTGGTTGGTGGCTACTACTAGAGATTATCCCAGTCATTGGATTTATCTGGTTGGTGGTCTTAACTCTATTACCATCCGATCCAACAGCGCTTCAGAGAACACCTACTAAAAATTCGCGTTATCTCATCCTTCTATTAATCGGTATTTTAATCGTTGCGGTCGTTAGAATTGTTGAGAGTAATTACGACACTTATGTCAATGAAATCTACACCGCTAAACAAGTTCCCAAATGGTCTGCTGATCAAGAACCTTTGCTAACGCAAGCAGCATTTAACCAAACAGTTGCTAAATACAGCAAAAATCAGCTTTCAAAAGCTACGCTGAAAAAGGCTCGAACTGTGATTGTCCCTGGCCTGCATGGCGCTTGGTCACTTAATTATCAAACTAAAAAAGCCGCCTTCGGGAGCAACTGGATTCCACAGGGACTAGCTGAAAATCAACAGTCCTATTTTATTAGTGCCTATGATGGCAACCATCAATTAAATTCATTAATCTTCGTCGTTGATAAAAGCACCGGTAAGTATCAAAAATCACTGATTTTGCCACGCAAATCACACGTTGGTGGTCTAGCGGTCGATGAGGATCACGATTTATTATGGGTGTCTGACGATACCAATCAATCAGCTCGTATTCGGGCCATTTCCTTTAAACAAATTGACCAATATGACGCTGCAAAATCCCAAAAACCGATTGGCGCAAAACAAATTGCACCCCTTCGTTGGGCCAGTCGGAGTTCCGGCTTAGTCTATTTTAAAAATAATCTGTTAATCGTTAAATACGGCCGCGAAACCGGCTCACATAGCGTAGTTGATATTGCAGTGAATGCCAAAACGGGTCTCGTTCAAAAGTCCAGCATGCGGACCGTTAAACTGACTAAACAATTAACTAATCAACTGACTAAAAATAACAGCCCAGCAGCCTATGCCAAGATTATGCAAGACCAAAAAATTATCAAATCATATACCACTGGCTTCAAACGTATGCAAGGATTAGCCGTAGTGCCTTTCGAAGATAGCAGTGCCGTCCTAACCCTTTATACCCAAAGTAATGGTCAAGCAGCCAGCAATCTCATTATTAACATTGCTGACTTTAATCAACAATTAGACTTTAATCAAATCAAAAAGCTTAATCAACCGTCTAAATCTGAATCAACCATTAAACTACCACCTTCCGTTGAACAAATCAGCGTCGATCCGCAAAATCACAAAATTAGTTTAATTTTCGAAGGTGCCGCCAGAGAGTATCGTAACTTTAATCTCGGTTTGTTTAGAAAACCATTCATCGACCGCCTGATTATTTTTGATTACTAAAAATAAAGCTTTGGGTAAACGTTGTTTTGACAATGTTTATCACAAAGTTTTATTTATATTGGACATTAAATATACCGAGATTGATGACTTTAATTAATGGCTAAAAAAGTACTGGAACCTTTTAATACATTTTTATTATATGTAAAAATACTATTATTTTATTGACAATTAATTTGAGCAGTGTAAAATAGTGCGTAAGGTGACGTCCCTTAACTATTATTTTATTGGAGGATTTAGTTTATGAAAAAAAATGTACGCTTACTAACAACGGCTGCTACAGCGATGATGCTAGCTGGTGTTTTTGCACCACTAACAACGGCGCAAGCAGCAGTTGCCGGTACAAACACCGCGCCAACATCAACTGTCAGCAATCCTAAACAAGCACGAACTGCGATTATCACTGCTAAAGGCACCCTACAAGGACAACTGGTTCCTTACATTAGATGTGTCCCTAATACAGGTAAAGTTACTTTACACTACACCGCCCAAAATTGCGGCTTCGTTGATGGCGATATTGCTACCTAACGATTAAATTACCAGAACAATTTAAATACCTTGCTAGTCAACCTGAATTCGCATCCTACATCACTGGGGAGATGCGTGAAACCAGATTGTTTGGCGATAACACACAACCGATTAATCCCAGTAACGTAACCGTTTATACTGATCGTATTATTGTTGAAGTCCCAAGATCATTCTGGATTGGCGTTGGCGATGTCAACGCTGATATCGTGATTGATTATGGTCAATTACTAGAAGAGAATCATCACTTACCAGTTGATTCTGCACCAGCTGGTTACGAATTCATTGCGCACTTACAATATTCATCAGCCCCATGGGACCTTCTCAAGGCCCCAATTATTGGTACTAATAACGATACAATCTTCACTTCTGAAACAGACGCCATCTATTAATTATTTGAAATAAATTCCTCCCAAAATTTTATTAAATAATTAAAAATAAACTTCATCAATAGGGACTGTCTGTTAAATTTAAACCCAAAAAGCCATGGATAATATTTCTTAAAATATTGTCCATGACTTTTTTTCTGGATAATAAAACCCAAAGCTTAATCACCAACAGCAGCACCTAAGTCATCAGTCCAAGTTATCTAATTAACCTATTTTGCCTTTAGAAATCTATTTAGATTGGCTGATATATCTGTTCCAGTTGAGAATATTTTTGCTTCTTTACCATTTGATTTATCAAATCCTGCATAAAATATTAATTTTCTATTCCCATTAATATAGCCGTTAACCGTTATACCACCCATCGGATTAGGCTCTATGGTCTCAAAATCTAAATTTATTTCTGTTATTTTCTGTGTAAGATCCTCATCTTTTAAATCAGCAGTAACTAAACTTTTGTTTTCCTTCACTATTTCCACCATCTCTTGATGCACTGCCAATTGTTTCTCATACCTATAAACTATCCCACTGATAAGTCCGATTGCGATTATAACGACACTACTGATGATTATTTTCATTGTTTTAGTCATTTCTAATTCTCCATTTTAATTCATTTCATTGCTCACTAACCTCTGGTAATTGTCCACTTTGGATAGCGACATGGCCCTTATTCATTGCCAATATTACAGAAAAATCATTACTAGGATCATTATTTACGTATCCTGTCAGTGATATGCCCCCCATTGGACTATGTTGAATCGATTGATAGTCAATTACCACACGCTGTATTTTATGATTATCGTCTTTTAACCGGACATATTCCTCAATAACAGATTTATTTTCTTTCACTATTTTTACCATCTCTTGATGCACTGCCAATTGTTTCTCATGCCTATAAACTACCCCGCCACCAAGTGCGATTACGAGTATGGCAACACTACTAATGATGATTTTCATTGTTCTAGTCATTTTTGGTCCTCTATCTTATCAAAATTGACACCTGCTCCACCTTCTACAAATACTTTTCCATCCGCCTTACCAAGCGTCAAAGAGTAATCTTGATTTTCTGCGTCTTTATTTACATACGCGACAACATTTATGCCGCCCATCGGATTGTGATCAATCTTAGAATAATCAATTTCTATAACGCTAATTTTTCTATTATTGCCATTCTTTTTATAATCTCGTTTAATGTAATTAAATATCACCGATTTATTTTCTTTAACCGTTTTTACCATTTCTTGATGAAATGCCGCTTGTTTCTCATGCGCATAAACCAACCCGCCACCAAGTAAAATTGCGATTATGACAACACTACTAATGATTATTTTCATTATTTTTAGTTCTCCATTTTAATTCAGCACATCTTATCCGGCGTAATCACGTATATTTGCAGACAACTTTCTAGATTATTAATAATATCGCGACATAATAAATTTACTGCTTATGCCTATGCGCCAATAATTTTTCTAAATTAGCTGAATTTCCCCCACCATTATCTGTTAACTTTCCATTGTCCTTGTCCAAAATAAAAAATATATATAAGTCTTTATCATGATTAATAAAAAGCGTTACATTAATACCGCCCAATGGATTATGTTCAATCGTTGATTCATCAACTGAATAGTTTTGAATAATACTTTCTTTAGTAAATGCTTGAGAATCTAATTTTTGAATACCATATTCAAAAATATCGGTTGCTTCTTTACTCCTAACAATTTCAATCATCTCTTGCTGCATTGCGACTTGTTTCTCATGCCTGTAAAATAGTCCACCGCCAAGTCCGATTGCGATCAGGACAACACTTCCGATGATTATTTTCATTGTTTTAGTCATTTTTAGTGCTCCATTTTAATTCGCTTCGATTAATTCCCATATTTCCAATATGTAAAATATCGCTATAACATCGCTTATCTAGCATAGTCCGGTGTAGTAGCCGATTCAACATATATCTTATTTTGATTCTTGTCCAAAGTTAACGAATAATCTTTATTCTTAGTATCATGATTTACATATGCGACGACATTTATGCCACCCATCGGATTATGTTCAATTTTAGAATAGTCTATTTCAATGTCTTTAACCGCTCTTTGATTATTCCCTTCACGATAATCTCGTTTAATATAATTAAATATCACCGATTTATTTTCTTTAACCGTTTTTACCATTTCTTGATGAAATACCGCTTGTTTCTCATGCGCATAAACCAACCCGCCGCCAAGTCCGATTGCGATTAGGACAACACTGCTAATAATGATTTTCATTGTTTTAGTCATTTTTAGTTCTCCAGCTTAATTCATTATGATTATGGTGGCAGATTCGATTGCACACCAAGCTCATCAAAATTCTTCTAAAGTCTATCATAATCAGTTGCGCAATAGACTAGATTATCATGAACGTCTTTAAATCAGCCCTCAATGTTGTATAAATATCGTTTTATTTGATAATAATTGCAAAATAATAGACACACCAGCATCACTGTTTTAACAGCCTTGCTAGCATGCCTGTTTGGTTCATAAAAATATTGACTGTCTTATTTACCCTAACTTTTATACTAAATTCGCTTATCATAGTTTCAATACCAATCTTAAAGGATTTACCTGCGTCTATTAATCTAGTGAAAGTCGCACCGGAAAAATCCGTTTTATAGCCCTTAATGGCAATTACTGAATACTGTCGTGGTGTTGTCATTTTATCATCTCGCTCTTTTCGTTAGAGTAAACAACATCTATTAAAAATTCTTATAATCAGGTATTCCATGTTATCAATAGTCACATATTGACTTAGCGTGTTCATTTTATAATCGCCTCTTTTCCTGTTGTATAAACTACTTTAATAGCCCCTTTCGTCACTCCTAACGTTAGTCCATTCTCACTATAAGAACCAAAACCGCCTATTGTCGTTGAATTCTCCTTAATAAGCTTCCCATCAGTTTCAACGACATCAAAATCAATGTTTTTTATTCCAGGAGATGATTCATAAAAATCAGTTATTTTAATTTTTTTAATATTTTTAAAGCTCTCTTTTATCTCAACACTAGCTTGTTTTTCTAATGCCATTTGTCTGCTTTCTTTATCCCTATGAACCTTCACTCCGATGCCAATTCCTAGTAACACGAAGATTATTATTATTAAGGCACTAATCTTGGTTTTTCTTCGCACAGTCCGTCCCCGCTAAATATGGTGCTCATTCTCAATTTAATTTTAAATAATACACAACGTGATAGTTTTTTAACGCTATATCTTTTACATCCAAAGATTTTGCCAATCTATTTTCTTTTTTTAATGCTGTTTTTTCCAACCTATCATCGCCATCAGCAATTATTCCGGCTTGAGATAATCCATCTACATCAATTCCCAATTTTGGCCCATCATTTACTGAAAATTCAAATTGAACATCACTAGTATCACCAATTTTAGATACTTTCGTAAACTCAATTTTTTTAATGCTTTTATATTCTGAAATCAATTTTTGAGCAATCGATTTCTCTGTTCTTTGTAACTCTTGCTCTTGTGTTTCATGATTCATATGCATCCTTACTCCTACTCCCACGAAGAATATTATTATACAGCCTATAATCAATACTATTTTTTTCATAATAACCACTGATACCTATGTATTTATAATTTGTTAGAGCTTACCATAATCGTTCATGAATTTTACCCTATCGCATAACCGTGCCTAAGTTTGATCTAAACTTGGTATTCATTTTATAATCGAATATTGCTTAGGCGTTGTCATTTTAAGGTTGCCTCTTGCCCGTTACTATAAAGGACCTCGACAGGTGTTCTCGTTCCAGCATTTCCTTCTGGCAATGGATCTCCACCATCTAAACCATCTTGATTTAAAATTTCCTTATATTTCTTACCATTTACAATAACATTAACACTAACAGACCAATTCCCAGCACCTGAATAGGAACCATCTTGCATAAATTTAATTTCTTCCACTCCAGGTTGAACTTCTTTAAAACCAATAGCGGCGGACCGTTGCTTTTCTACACTATTATTTTCTTTATCCATATGAACCTTCACTCCGATTCCAACTCCTAGTAACACAAGGATTGTTATTATTAAGACGATAATCTTTGTTTTTCTTCGCACAGTCGTCCCTCGCTATCTGCATTAAATATACTTTAACTATCGCTATCAAAACGTCTCACTTTTACCTGATAAATAAATAACTTTAGTTTTATGATCTGTTTTACCTAGTTGCGTTTCAAAAATCCAATTTTCTTCAACGGAACCAAATGATTCACTATCGCCCAAGTCCAAATCAACTTTATAGCTTGTATCACGGTCATTCGTTATCTCAACAATATAAAAAATACTCCCAGAACTAGCCTCTCCCTTTTCGAGAATTTTGATTTCAATAATATTTTTAAAATTTTGCTTAGCCTGAAGAGCCACTAACCGCTCTTGCTCGATTTCGACTATGTCCGTATGAACTTTCACACCGATTCCAATTCCTAGTAGTATAAGCATTGTTATTACGATGCTGATTTTTACTTTTCTTCGCATCAAATAATGCCTAGAAGTTGTCATTTTAAGGTTTCCTCTTGCCCGTTACTATAAAGGACCTCGACAGGTATTCTCGTTCCTGTATTTCCTTCTGGTAAATTATCGCCAGCACCAAGACCATTTTTTGTTAATATTTCATTATATATTTTATTGTTTATCTTTAATTTAGCATCAACAGACCACGCACCGCCGCCATCAATTGATCCGTCTTCTATAAAATGAATTTCTTCAACTTCAGGTTGAACTTCTTTCACACCAATTGCAGCCGTTCTTTGTTTTTCCAAATTGCTATTTTTATTATTGATCTGCACTTTCACACCGATCCCCATCAACAACATTATTATGCAACCTGCCATCACCATTATTTTTTTCATAAAAATCACTGACACCTATGTAATTATAATTTTATTAAAGCTTACCATAATCATTCACGCTTTTACCCGATCAACATAAACGTGCCTATGTTTGACCTAAACGTTGCCAAATATCCTTTTTATTGATAAAAATAGGATAAGCGCTTATCCTATACCTTCTTCCCTGTATTTTGGATTAAATATTTTTTTGCTTTTGAGAGATACAAATTATTACTAGATTGGCTATCTATATAACCTTTCGCCTAATAATATCGCGCTGCTCATTACTGCCTAGCTTAAAATAGTGTTCACCAATAGTTTCATGGTATTCCCTATCCATCTGATTTTAATGAGTAAATAATTCTATAATCACTCAAATCAATTTCTTTTAATCTTAATGGCTTGTTTCGTCTATTC
The DNA here is from genome assembly GCF_000615805.1 of Latilactobacillus fuchuensis DSM 14340 = JCM 11249. Taxonomy (GTDB): domain Bacteria; phylum Bacillota; class Bacilli; order Lactobacillales; family Lactobacillaceae; genus Latilactobacillus; species Latilactobacillus fuchuensis. Next base: position 911 of record NZ_BAMJ01000013.1, on the reverse strand, counting down.
TTAGATTTCAAGATTGTTTGCTCAATTTCATTTTTACCATTCGCGAGACCATTACTAATATTGTCATCATACGCTGACTCCCCAACATCATATCCAAATAGAACACCCTCATTAATCTTAAATTGAAATTGCTCGTAGCCAGTTTCTCCAATGTAACTATCCGCAATAAATTCAATTTTGTTTATTCCTTGATATTCAGAGATTAATTTTTTAGCAATGACCGCTTCAGTCTGTTTAATTTCTTGTTTTTGTGCTTTCTTATCCATCTGCATTTCCCTCTCAATTCCTGCCAATAATGGAACTACACAACCTATAATTATCAATATTTTTTTCATAAAAATCACTGACACCTTTATTTTAAATTTCTATATTATCTTATAATACCCGTGGAATGTCTGATTCATCGATTAATACATCATGCCAATCATCAGGATTGGTAACCATATAAGCAATATTATCTAAACTGGCATATTGTTTTCTTGTCGTTATTTCAACACCGCCTCATCTCCGTTACTATATTTAACTTTTACAGAATTTTTAGTTTTCTTTCCTGTTTTTTCTTCAAGAAAATCTTCATCGACGCCACCATAGGAACCGCCATTTTTCCCTATTGTAATTTCATACCAGTTATCAGAAATTTTTAATTTCACGTCGATATACCAAGTACCAAAATCATTTTCAGTTTTTGAAAACTGCCCACCATCTTTGTCAAAAATAATCTCTTCTAAATCTGTATATTCATTTCTCAATGACATTGCAGATTCTCTTTGATATTCCAATTCCTTGGTCGCTTTATTGTCCATATAAACCTTTCCCCCCAGCCCAATTCCGGTCAATAACAAAAACATACCACTTACAATAATCAATATTTTTTTCATAAAAATTACTGACACCTTTATTTTTATATTTTT